>NZ_JAOCDI010000016.1:0-118360 GCF_029840855.1 Pseudomonas sp. GD03862 | reverse complement strand
CTTTGTGGGAGCGGCCTTGTGTCGCGATTGGGCTGCGCAGCAGCCCCAGCAATGTGTGCATCTGCGCTGAAATTTTGGGGCTGCTGCGCAGCCCAATCGCGACACAAGGCCGCTCCCACATAGGCTATTTTCCTGTGCTGGCCAATACCCGTTGCCAGTCCGGTTCGTTCAAGCGCCCCAGGATGCGTGCCTTGCCATTGCCATCCACCGATACGAACAGGGCGCTGGCATAGTTGCTTTGACGTTCGCCGCCAGCAACGTGCTGCTGGCGGGCAAAGTGGTCGATGCAGCCGTTGTGAGTCACCAGCACCAGGTTGTGGCCCGCGCGTTTGTGTGCAAGCGCTTCGTTGGCGAACTGGCTGTCGCAGCTTTCCAGCCAGTCTTCGCTGGCCACCGCCTGGCCGAGGATGAAGTGCGCGGTTTGCCGGGTGCGCAGTTTTGGGCTGGTGAGCAAGTCGGCGTTGTTCAGGCCCAGCCGGTGCAGCCCCTGGCCAACGCGGGCAGCGGCCTGGCTACCGCTGAGGGTGATACCCGTGGGGTCGTCCAGGCAAGGGCCGGGGGCGCTGTCGCAGCGTTCAGCGTGGCGGATCATCACGATCACCGCACCTTCGGCCCAGTCCTGCAGCAGGCCGCTGTCACTCAGTTGTTGCTCGTTGCCAAGGTCCACGATATGCGTCCTCGTCGCCAGCCAGGTGGTCAACGCCGCCACGACCATGCACAGGCCCAGGGCGGCTCCGAGGGCTTTGCGGGTCAGGCGTCGCTTGCGCCGGGCGTGAATGGCAGAGTGCCCCAGGGTATTGCTCGATTGCATGCGTGGCTCCGTTGGCAGTACCGCAGTTGGCGCGGTGGTGGATGGCGGCATCCTGCCAAGCGGCCTGTTGGGGGCCGGTGAAGGGCGTGTGAAAATTGCATTTGGCGGCTGCCGGCTGGGTGAAACCCGCGCCCGCGCCTACGCTGTAAACTGCAAGGCGGTAAACTGGAGCAGGCCCGATGACCCCCATCCTCGAACTGGAAAGCGCACGGTTGGTGCTGCGCCAATGGCATGACGATGACTTGCGCGAGTTCGCCGCACTGTGCGCCGACCCACAGGTGATGCGCTACTTTCCGGCGCCGCTGACGCGCGTTGAGGCGGCTGCGTTGATCGGCCGCGTGCGCGGGCATTTCAATGAGTACGGTTTTGGTTTGTGGGCCCTGGAACGCAAGGACAGTGGCGCGTTCATCGGCATGACCGGGTTGCTCAATGTCAACTTCGACGCGCCTTTTGCCCCGGCGGTGGAGATCGGCTGGCGTCTGGCACGCCGTCACTGGGGCCTGGGCTTTGCCAGCGAAGCGGCGTGGACCTGCCTGCGTTGTGCCTTTGCCCAATTGCGCCTGGAGGAGGTCGTTTCGTTCACCAGCGAATGCAACCTGCCGTCGCAGAAGGTGATGCAAGCCATCGGCATGCAGCAGGACCCGCAAGGCAGCTTCGAGCACCCCCGCCTGCCCATCGGCCACCCGCTGCGCCCGCATGTGCTGTACCGGATCGATCGCGCACACTGGGAGCGCACCCTGCGCGCCTGAATGCACAGCCATGCCCGGTGCGAATGACAAACGCTGTATCATTTGCCTACTTGGAAGGCGCTTGCCCGTAACACGTTCAGCGCCTGTGAAATCGAGCGCCGCTCGGGCGGCGCATCGCGAGCTAGGCTCGCTCCTACGGAGATCCCCCGATGAGTCATGTGTTGGACGACCTGGTCGACCTGTTGAGCCTCGAATCCATCGAGGAGAACCTGTTCCGTGGACGTAGCCAGGACCTGGGCTTCCGCCAGCTTTACGGTGGGCAGGTGCTGGGCCAGTCGTTGTCGGCTGCCAGTCAGACAGTCGAGGACGCGCGCCATGTGCATTCGTTGCACGGCTACTTCCTGCGCCCGGGCGATGCCAGCCTTCCAGTGGTGTACTCGGTAGACCGCGTGCGCGATGGCGGCAGCTTCAGTACACGGCGGGTGACGGCGATCCAGAAGGGCCAGACCATCTTCACCTGCAGTGCATCGTTCCAGTACGACGAGGAAGGCTTCGAGCACCAGGCGCAGATGCCTGACGTGGTCGGCCCGGAAAACCTGCCTACCGAAGTCGAACTGGCCCGTGCCATGGCCGACCAGTTGCCCGAGCGCATTCGCGACAAGGTGCTGTGCGCCAAGCCGATCGAGATCCGCCCGGTCACCGAGCGCGACCCGTTCAACCCCAAGCCGGGCGACCCGGTGAAGTACGCCTGGTTCCGCGCCGACGGCAACCTGCCTGACGTGCCTGCCCTGCACAAGTACATGCTGGCCTACGCCTCGGACTTCGGCCTGCTGACCACGGCGTTGCTGCCCCATGGCAAATCGGTGTGGCAGCGCGACATGCAGATCGCCAGCCTCGACCATTCGCTGTGGTTTCACGGCAACCTGCGCGCCGACCAGTGGCTACTGTACGCCACCGATAGCCCCTGGGCCGGCAATTCCCGTGGCTTCTGCCGCGGCAGCATTTTCAACCAGGCCGGGCAGCTGGTGGCATCGTCGAGCCAGGAAGGCCTGATTCGCCATCGCAAGGACTGGGCATGAGCCTGGGCGAGGTGCGCAACTGGGTGTTCGACATGGACGGCACCCTGACCGTGGCCGTGCACGACTTCGCCGCCATTCGGGTGGCGCTGGACATCCCGGCCGAACACGACATCCTTACCCACCTGGCGGCCTTGCCGGCGGCAGAAGCGGCGGCCAAGCATGCCTGGTTGCTGGAACACGAAAGGGACCTGGCAACGGCTTCCACGGCGGCCACCGGGGCGGTGGAACTGGTGCGCGAGTTGGCCGAGCGCGGGTGCCGGCTGGGTATTCTGACCCGCAATGCGCGTGAGCTGGCGCATGTAACGCTGGAGGCCATCGGCCTGGCGGACTGCTTCCCGGTGGAACACATTCTCGGGCGTGACGAGGCTGCGCCCAAGCCGAGCCCGGATGGGCTGCTGAAGATTGCCAGCGCCTGGGGCGTGACACCGAGCGAACTGGTGATGGTGGGGGATTACCGCTTTGACCTGGACTGCGGGCGGGCGGCGGGGGCGCGCACGGTGCTGGTGAACCTGCCGGACAATCCCTGGCCGGAACTGGTGGATTGGCATGCAGCGGATTGCCGGGCGTTGAAGGTGATGCTGGGCTGACGCTTGTGTTGGCAATGCGGGCCTCTTCGCGGGCATGCCCACAGGTATTGCGCAAGTCTCGGGTCCTTTGGTGCCCCTGTGGGAGCGGGCGTGCCCGCGAAAGGGCCGGATCTGTCTATGCTCAACCCCATTCTTTGCTCTGATACGGAGACCCACCCATGAGCAGCAAGGCCATCTACGTACAACCCGGCGGCGGCTACGACAAGGTCGAGGTCGGCACCTGCGAGGCCCAGGCCCCCCAGGCCGGCGAGATTACCGTGCGCCTGCACGCCAGTTCCCTCAACTACCACGATTTCGCCGTGGTCAGCGGCATGTGGGGCCCAAGCGAGCGACGCATCCCCATGGCCGATGGCGCCGGCGAGGTGGTTGCGGTGGGGCCTGGCGTCACTGAGTTCCAGGTCGGCGACAATGTGGTCAGCACCTTCTTCCCCGACTGGCTCGATGGCCAGGCCAATGTCGAGGGCTTCGCCAGGGTGCCCGGCGACGGCATCGATGGCTACGCCCGTGAGCAGGTGACTGCCCGCGCCACCGCCTTCACCCTGGCACCCCAGGGTTTCAGCCATGCCGAGGCTGCCACCCTGACCACCGCCGGCCTTACCGCCTGGCGCGCGCTGATGAGCGATGATCACCTCAAGCCCGGCGACACGGTGCTGGTGCAGGGTACCGGCGGTGTGTCGATTTTCGCCCTGCAGTTCGCCAAGCTGGCGGGCGCGACCGTGATCGCCACCTCGTCCAGCGATGCCAAGCTGGAGCGCCTGAAGGCCTTGGGTGCCGACCACCTGATCAACTACAAGAGCACCCCGGCCTGGGGTGAGAAAGTGCGCGAGCTGACTGGCAACCGTGGTGTCGATCATGTGATTGAAGTGGGCGGCCCGGCCACGCTGGAGCAGTCGATGATTGCCGCGCGCATTGGCGGGCATGTTTCGCTGATCGGCATCCTTACCGGGGTGGCCGGGCAGTTGCCGCTGGTGCAGGCGCTGGTGCGGCAGATTCGGCTGCAAGGGGTGCTGGTTGGCAGCCGAGCGCAGCAGCAGGCGATGGTGCGAGCGATCGATGCCAACGGCCTGCGGCCGGTGGTGGACAAGCATTTCGAACTGGAGCAGATCGTTGAGGCGTTCCGTTACCAGGAGAGCAACCGGCATTTCGGCAAGATCTGCCTGACCTGGTGAAGTGAGGGCAGGGTAGCTGGATGTAACGGCCACCCTGCACGCCAATATACTCGTCTTGCACTGCCTGACAGTCAGTCTGGCAGTAGCCGGTCGCGGCTGTTGGACAGGTGCAGGCATACCGCCGCCCGTGCCGCATCCGGGTCTTGTCGGCGGATGGCATTGAGGATTGCCTCATGCTCCAGGTTGGCCAGGTACGCTTGCCGCGCCAGCTTGGCCCCCGCGCGCTCGGCCAGGGCCATGCGGTTGCGCGGTATCAGGCCGTTACCCAGTTGCAGCAGCATCTCGGTGAAATACAGATTGCCGGTGGCCTCGGCAATCAGCAGGTGAAAGCGCCGGTCGGCTTCGATGCAGCTGTCGCCGGCAGCGGCCAGGTCCTGATAGTCATCCAGCGCCTGGCGCATGCGCGCCAGATGCCCCTCGTCACGACGCAGTGCGGCCAGCGCGGCAGCCTGGCCCTCAAGGCCAATACGCAGTTCCAGCAGATCGCGCACATTCGCCGCGCTCTCCGCCGCAACGCGCAGGCCGGCCTGGGCCTGGCGCTCCATCACGAACGTACCGATCCCGTGGCGCGGCTCCACCAGCCCAGAGGCCTGCAGCTTCGACAAGGCTTCGCGAACCACCGTGCGGCTGACCCCGTGCTCGCGCACCAAGGTGTTTTCCGAAGGCAGTTTGTCGCCTGGTTTGAAGGTGCCCAGCAGAATCTGCTGGGTCAGGCTGGAAACCAGGTCGTGGGCACGGCTATGGCCGCGTTTGCGCGCGTGTTCGGGTTCCATGTGTGATCCGCTTCTTGATTTACTTGTACGACAAGTTAATCGATAGAAATATTTTTTGCCGATTTTTCGCGCATCCAATTCAGCATGTAGTTGAGCTGTTTTTGCACGTTAGGATCAAATTGGCATTATGGCAGCTTGTATTTTGCTGTTTTGCCGACGTTTGTGATCTTGTCGTACAACCTCGCTGCGCATAAGCTCCTCCCCACTGCCATGTCAGACAACCCGACCCGCACAAAAACAATTAGTGGGAGATCCGCAAGTGAACGACACCCTCGCTCCGTCTGCCCGGCATGAAGGCGACGCGTTGGCCAGCGCCGTGGCCAAGGTCAAGCGCCACGTCCTGCCGCTTTTCGTCATCATGTTCATCGTCAACTACCTCGACCGCGTCAACATTGGCTTCGTCCGCCCGCACCTGGAAAGCGACCTGGGCATCAGCGCTGCGGCCTTTGGCTTTGGTGCCGGGCTGTTCTTCATCGGTTATGCGCTGTTCGAAGTCCCTTCGAACATGCTGCTGCAAAAGGTAGGTGCCCGGCTGTGGCTGACCCGTATCATGTTCACCTGGGGGCTGGTGGCCACGGCCATGGCCTTCGTGCAGAACGAAACCCAGTTCTACGTGTTGCGTTTTCTGCTCGGGGTGGCCGAAGCAGGCTTCTTTCCTGGCGTGATCTACTACTTCACCCGCTGGCTGCCGGCGGCAGAGCGCGGCAAGGCGATTGCCATCTTCCTCAGTGGCTCGGCGCTGGCTTCGTTGATTTCCGGGCCGCTGGCCGGGGCGTTGATGCAGATCCAGGGCCTGGGCCTGCATGGTTGGCAGTGGATGCTGTTCATCGAAGGCATGGCCTCAGTGGCGCTGTGCTTCTTCGTGTTCTTCTGGCTCGACTCCAAGCCGCAGGACGCCAAGTGGCTGAGCAAGGTCGAGCAGGACGCGCTGGTCGCCACCATCGACCGCGAGCAGCAAGCGCGTGAGGCCATCGGCGCTGTCAGGCCGTCAGCCTGGAGCCTGCTCAAGGACCGCCAGATCGTGCTGTTCTGCCTGATCTACTTCTGTATCCAGCTGACCATCTACGCTGCGACCTTCTGGCTGCCTAGCATCATCAAGCGTATGGGCGACCTCAGTGACATGCAGGTCGGCTTCTTCAACTCGATCCCTTGGTTGATCTCGATCCTGGCCATGTACGCCTTCGCCGCCGGTTCCGCTCGCTGGAAGTTCCAGCAGGCGTGGGTGGCGGGCGCCCTGCTGGTCGCTGCCACGGGCATGTTCATGTCCACCACGGGTGGGCCGGTGTTCGCCTTCGTCGCCGTGTGCTTCGCCGCGATCGGCTTCAAGTCAGCGTCGTCACTGTTCTGGCCAATCCCCCAGGGCTATCTGGACGCCCGCATCGCTGCGGCGGTGATTGCCCTGATCAACTCGGTCGGCAACCTCGGCGGCTTCGTTGCCCCCACCACCTTCGGCTTGCTGGAGCAGCAGACTGGCTCGATCCAGGGCGGGCTGTACGGCCTGGCGGTGACCTCGGTGCTGGCGGCGATTGCCATCTTCTTCGTACGCATTCGCCCCAAGGGCGTCCCTTCCGATGACCTCAAGGCCCCTTCGGCCCTGGGCCAGACCCACTGATGACTGCGAGACAACCCTCATGAATATGCAGACCCTTCACACCAGCACCCCGGTGGTCACCGACCTGCGCGTGGTCCCCGTGGCCGGCCATGACAGCATGCTGCTCAACCTCAGTGGCGCCCATGGCCCGTACTTCACCCGCAACGTGGTGGTGCTGCGCGACAGCGCCGGCAACACCGGCCTGGGCGAAGTGCCCGGCGGCGAGAAGATTCGCCAGACCCTGGAGGACGCCCGCAGCCTGGTGGTCGGCCAGCCGATCGGCCATTACCAGCGTGTGCTCAATGCCATGCGCCAGACCTTCGCCAACCGCGACTCGGCAGGCCGCGGCCTGCAGACCTTCGACCTGCGCATTACCGTACATGCGGTAACGGCCATCGAGTCGGCGTTGCTCGACCTGCTCGGCCAGCACCTGAATGTGCCGATGGCAGCATTGCTGGGCGAGGGCCAACAACGCGATGCGGTGAAGATGCTCGGCTATCTGTTCTACATCGGCGACCGTCAGCAGACCGACCTGGCCTACCGCAACGAAGCCGACAGCGATGACGACTGGTTCCGCCTGCGCCATGAAAAGGCCCTGACCCCGGAAGCAGTGGTGCGGCTGGCCGAGGCCGCCAAGGCGCGCTATGGCTTCAGCGACTTCAAGCTCAAGGGCGGCGTGCTGCGCGGTGAACAAGAGATGGAGGCCGTGACAGCGCTGGCCGAACGCTTCCCCGAAGCGCGCATCACGCTCGACCCCAATGGCGCGTGGTCGCTAAAGGAGGCCATCGCCCTGTGCCGCGACAAGCACGATGTACTGGCGTACGCCGAAGACCCGTGCGGCGCCGAGAATGGTTACTCGGGCCGCGAGGTGATGGCCGAATTCCGCCGCGCCACCGGCCTGCCTACCGCGACCAACATGATTGCCACCGACTGGCGACAGATGGGCCATGCCATTCAGTTGCAGTCGGTGGACATTCCGCTGGCCGACCCTCACTTCTGGACGTTGCAGGGTTCGGTACGGGTGGCGCAGATGTGCAACGACTGGGGGCTGACCTGGGGTTCTCATTCCAATAACCACTTCGACATTTCGCTGGCGATGTTCACCCAGGTGGCGGCTGCGGCGCCGGGTGAAATCACGGCGATCGACACCCACTGGATCTGGCAGGATGGCCAGCGCCTGACCCGTGAGCCGCTGCGCATTGTCGACGGGCATGTGCGAGTGCCGGCGCGACCGGGCCTGGGCGTGGAACTGGATGAAGACCAGTTGGCCAAGGCCCATGAGTGCTACCGCAACATGGGGCTGGGTGCGCGGGATGACAGCGTGGCGATGCAGTTTCTGATTCCGGGTTGGAGCTTCGATAACAAACGGCCCTGCCTGGTGCGTTGAGGCTGCGGGCCTCTTCGCGGGCAAGCCCGCTCCTACATCAACCGGTGGTGTCGCCCCGCACCGTCGTAGGAGCGGGTTCACCCGCGAATAGGCCAGACCTGCCGGCCAATCCCCCCAGTCATTCACCGCCGCAGCCCCCACCGCATCCACCAATCGGTACCGTCGCCACGCACCATCGTAGGAGCGGGTTCACCCGCGAAAGGGCCGGTACAGGCAACACACATTCAAATGAAAAACAAAAGCTCCATTTGGGCCTGTGGCGCGATCGGATATGCCATTCGCGACATCTGGCGTTGATGGAAATGCCCTGTCGTGATCGAACAGTTCCGTGGCGTTCTCGTGTAATTCCCCACAGCCATGCGGGGATTAAATGAACCCCGAACCGCACTGACACCTTGCTCTGTGACGCGTGCCAAATATCAACAACAGCGCGCGAACAACGTGTCGACTTATTGATTTCAAAGGAGATATTTTTCGCCTACGCCTGCCCGTCCTTCCTTGTGTCAGCAAAAAGAGAACAACATCAATGAACACCGTGGGATCTGATGGCAACCTTGCACAAGGTTTCAAGCCACGTCACGTAACGATGCTGTCCATCGCCGGCATCATCGGCGCCGGACTTTTCGTAGGTTCTGGCCATGCCATCGCGGCAGCCGGGCCAGCAACCATAATTTCCTATTTCGTGGCCGGGACCCTGGTGGTACTGGTCATGCGCATGCTCGGCGAAATGGCCGTGGCACACCCCGACACCGGATCGTTTTCCACCTATGCCGACCAGGCCATTGGCCGCTGGGCCGGCTATACCATCGGCTGGTTGTACTGGTGGTTCTGGGTACTGGTCATTCCTATCGAAGCATTGGCCGCCGGGCATGTGCTGAACGCCTGGTTCCCGCAGGTGGACAGCTGGATCTTCGCCCTGGCTTCGGTGTTGCTGCTGGCCGGTACCAACCTGTTCAGCGTGGCCAAGTACGGCGAGTTCGAGTTCTGGTTCGCCATCCTCAAGGTCACCGCCATCCTGGGCTTCATCGGCCTGGGCTTCGCCGCGCTGATGGGCTGGCTGCCCAACCGCGAGGTCAGTGGGCTGAGCGGGCTGATGGCCGAGTACGGCGGCTTTGCACCGAAAGGCTGGTCGGCAGTGGTGGGTGCGTTCATCACCGTGATGTTCAGCTTCATCGGTACCGAGGCAGTGACCATTGCCGCATCCGAGTCCAGCGACCCGTCGCGCAACATCGCCAAGGCCACTCGCTCGGTGATCTGGCGTATCAGCACCTTCTACATCCTGTCGATCTTCGTGATTATTTCGGTGGTGCCGTGGAACGACCCGCAGCTGGCGGTGGTGGGTTCGTACCAGCGTGCGCTGGAAATCATGAACATCCCCAACGCGGCATTCATGGTCGACCTGGTGGTTCTGGTAGCCGTTACCAGTTGCATGAACTCGTCGATTTACATCGCTTCGCGGATGATGTTTTCGCTGGCCAAGCGCGGTGACGCCCCGGCCTTCCTCAACAAGACCTCCAAGGTCGGTGTACCGCGTGCTGCAGTATTCGGCAGCACCCTGATCGGTGCGGCCATCGCGGTCCTCAACTACTTCGCACCGAAGGGTGTGTTCGAGTTCCTGCTGGCCAGCTCCGGCGCCATCGCCCTGTTGGTGTACATGGTTATCGCCATCTCCCAGCTGCGCATGCGCCGCCGTCTGGAGCGCGAGAACACCGAACTGAAGTTCCGCATGTGGCTGTTCCCGTACCTGACCTGGGCGGTGATCATCTTCATTGCCGGGGCGCTGGCGGTGATGATGTACACGCCTGAGCATCGGGCGGAAGTGAGCTCGACATTGGGCCTGGCGATCGTGATTTCCTTCCTGGGGATCGTGACGTCGAGGGGCCATGCGCAACCGGTGGGCGCGCGATCGATGGGGTGATTTAGTTCACCTGGCTGTAAGGCAAAGGGCACCCGAGGATGGGTGCCCTTTGTTTTTTTTGAAACACTTGTCTGGCGGAAGATGCCTAGGTGGTCGAATTCCAGGGCCTACCGGGTGGCCATGTCGAAGCGGATCTGCAACGTGCACTGATAGATATGCTCAAACAGTTCCTACAGAAGATCAGCGTACTTGAGCGGCCATCAAGTGCCGCCCATCACGCTTTGCACATATCGCATCACAGCCGGCGCTTTCTCGAAGCGCCGGTGGACCAGGCTCAGCCACGAGCTAGCCTGGCAATCGACGACCCGCCGGTAATTCACCTGCGGCAGGTTGATGCGCTGCACCACCGATTCCGGGACTACTGCAATGCCTTGCCCAAGTGATACCAAGGTAATCACGGCCACCAGGCTGCCGGGTTGTGGGCCAAGCATCGGGACGAAGCCACCTTGCGCCGCCACTTCCAGCGTGCCGGAAATCTGCTCGGGCAGAATGAAGGTTTCATTGGCCAGGCGCGAGGCCGGGATCTGCGGCACTTCGTTGATCCGCGAGCTGGCGGGCAGGGCGAGAACGAAACCTTCCTGGTGCAAGGCGATGGCTTCCAGCTGGTCAGGAAGCTCCATCGGTGAGCGCACGTAGGCAAGGTCAAGTAAGCCGTCGCGGACCATGCCGGGGAGTTCGGCCATGGGCAGTTCACGGATATTCAGGCGCACGCCAGGGCAGGTTTCGCTGTAGCGGCTGACTTGCTGCTGGAGCATGCCCGAGTAGGCGGCCGAAGCCACGTAGCCCAGTTCGATACGCCCGCTTTCGCCACGGGCTGCGCGTTGTGCACCCAGCTGTGCGGCGTCGAACTGGCGCACGGCCTGTTCGGCCTCAATCAACAGCGCCTGGCCGGCGGCGGTGAGGTTGACCTCGCGCTGGCTGCGCTCGAACAAGCGCACACCCAGCTCGCGTTCCATGTCCTGGATCTGCCGGCTGAGGGTGGGCGGGGCGATGCCCAACTGCTCGGCGGCCCGGGTGAAATGGCCGTGGCGGGCGACGCAGAGAAAATAGCGGAAATGGCGGATTTCCATCAGGTGTTACCTGCAGGGTAATGACGCGGGGCGCCGGGGCTAACAAGCCTTGGCGCAGGCGGCGGTATGGTAAGGCCAACACTACAAGGCTGGTGGCTTGGCGGCAAAGCCTGCCTGTGCAATTGCAGGGACCGCACAACATTCGAGGGCTATGCATTATCTGGAGCGCGCAGCGGTCCCGGCGATCCTGCAGGTTAAAGGCACTTCAAACCAACCAGCTCAGCTTCTGGAGCCCCACCATGCCCTCTGCACGCTTCACCCTGCTTACCGCCTCCCTGGTCTGCGCCCTGATCATCCTCGACACCAACATTGTCGCGGTCAGCCTGCCCAATATCGCCCGCGACCTGTCTGGCTCGTTCGCCGATATCGAATGGGTGGTCAGTGCCTACCTGCTGGCCTTCGCCGCTTGCCTGCTGCCCGCCGGCGGCCTCGCCGACCGCTTTGGCCGCCGGCGCATGCTGCTGCTCGGCCTGGCCCTGTTCGGCCTTGCCTCGCTAGCCTGCGGCGCGGCGCCCAGCCTGCTATTGCTCGACCTGGCCAGGGCCGCCAAGGGCATCGGCGCGTCCCTGTTGTTGACCTCGGCACTGGCCGCCATCGGCAACCGCTTCCACCAGCCGCAGGAGCGCATGCGCGCCTGGGCCTTCTGGGGTGCCTGCATGGGCGCCACCATGACCTTTGCGCCGCTGCTCGGCGGGGTGATCGCCAGTACCCTGGGCTGGCGCTGGATCTTCTACATCAACCTGCCGTTGGTGGCGTTGCTGGCAGTGATGGTGCTGCGCAGTGTAGAAGAGTCCCGCGACAGCGCGGCGGCCCGGCTTGACCCATGGGGCAGCCTGACGTTTGCGGGTGCCCTGGGCTATCTGATCTGGGCGATGATCGATGCCAACCAGGTGGGCTGGGGCAGTGCTCAAACCCTGGGCCGGCTGCTAATCAGTGCCTTCCTGTTTGGCCTGTTTATCATGGTCGAACGCAACCAGGAACGGCCGATGATCGACCTTCAGCTGATGCGCAGCGGGCGGTTCGTGGGTGCTTTGCTGGGCATGTTCGCCTACGCCGCCTGCGCCCAGGTGATGATGACTTTGCTGCCGCTGTACCTGCAAAACGGCCTGCAACTGTCCGCATTGGCAGCCGGGGCCGGCATGCTGCCGTTTGCCGTGGCCATGTTGCTGGCACCGCGCTTGGGCATGCGCCTGGCGGCGCACTTGAGCCCGGCGCAGGTATTCGCCCTTGGCCTAGTGCTGGTGGGGGTGGGCAACCTGCTGTGTGCCTGGGCCGCCGGGTTTGGCGGCTATGCAGCCTTTGCCCTGGCCAGCCTGGTGCTGGGGGCGGGTGCCGGGCTGCTAAATGGCGACACCCAGAAAAACATCATGGCTTGTGTGCCACGCCAGCGTACCGGGATGGCTTCCGGGTTGAGTACAACTACGCGCTTCGGGGCCATCGTCCTGGCTATCGGTTTACTGGGCGGCGTACTGGCCGCCCGCAGCGGGCAATTGCTTCACGAAGCCCTGGTCGCCGTAGCGCCATCGCAAGTGGGCCAGGTTGCTGCGATGGCCACGCGGGTAGCGGCGGGCGACCTGCAGGCGGCCCTGGCCCTGCTTGATCCGGGCTTGCGTGAAGCGGTGGCACCCTTGGCCCGCCAGGCGTTCATGGGTGGCTTCGAGGCCGTGTTGCAGGTTGCGGGCCTTGCAGCGCTGGTGTTCGCGGTGGTGGTTGGCGTGCTGCTGAGCCGCCCGCTGCCCGCTACGCAGGAAACGTTACTGGCGCAAAGCCCACCCCTGTAAAAGGCATGTATCCACACCGGCAAAACCGCTTTGGAGCCGCACTCGGATGAATAGGTAGCTGACCGCAGTTATTTCACCCTTGCGCGCAACTAATACAACCGGAAAATGTCATTTCACTGCGCGCCAGCAATGGCGCGTGGATGATGCTGGCGCTGGCCAGTAAAACTATACCGAGGCAAGGAGCTTCCCGTGCACAACGACGACTATTCCGACCCGCTATCAATCCCGGCGGACCAACTACCGCCAGGCGTTTTCCCGCCGATGCCGGGCTATACCATCGCCGACCTGCTTAATGTTGCCTACCAACCCACTGAAACCCTACTTGAAAAGCTCGATATCGACCCGGGCCTGATTCGCGAAACCAGCATCGCGTTTGCCAGCCATCTGTATCAGGCGCTGGAAAGAGACGATATCCAGTATCAGATCGCGACCTGGTACCAGAAGCCCTATGACCACCCTGAAATGCGTGTGCGCAGTGTGGAAATCATCGCTGAACAATTCGGGATCATAACGATAGAAGCTGTCGCTGACTCATTGGAGGGCTCACCGCTGCGGCAACTGGGTAAAGACTTCTTTGCGGAATACATCGAACTGGCCGGTTGTGCCATCAAGAACCACATCCTGAAGTTGAACGACCCCGAGTTTGACCCGTTTGCGAGCCGCGAAAGTGAATAAGGTTTAAGTGCTGGAGGCGCCCGCGATGTGGTGCCTCCAGCTACCCGAAAAATAAATGAGGTGTTTTCTCATTCTCGTTCGGCTTGTAGAGAAGGCCGGAATACAGGCCAGCCCGCCGACACTCTACGGAGCGAGAAAATGAGTTTGACCCCGGTTCCACAGCGCCATCCATTGAGCCGTGCCGTGCGCGGCGCGTTTTTGGGTATGGTTGTCAGCAGCTACGCGCTGCCATCGCTTGCACAACCCGTAAACGCTGAGCACACCAACCCGCTGCAGCAGTGGAACATTCCGGGTGGCCCTTTGGAACCGGCGCTCGACCGCTTTGCTCGCCAGGCGGGTATCAGCCTGTCCTTCGATGCCCAAAACGTCGCTAACCGCAGCACCCAGGGCGTACAGGGCAACCTGGAAACGTCGGCAGCGTTGTCGTCGCTGTTGCAAGGCACCGAATTACAAGTCGAGCAGCAAGGCCCCAACGCCTACCTGGTGATTCCACAACCAAAGCCTGCCGGCCCGCTGGAACTGGGCGCGACCGAGGACTACCGCCTGGCGCCTGTCATCATCAATGCCAAGGTCAAGGCCAGTGCCGACGATGACGCCAACTCGGTGGTTGCCAAGGAGTTGTGGGTAGGGGGCAAGGTGGCGACCAGCATCCTCAACACGCCCGCGTCCGTGTCGGTGGTGACCAACAAGGAAATGCAGCAGCGCAGCGTCAGCACCACCGAAGAGGCGCTGCAGTACACCCCCGGCGTGGTCAGCGACTACTACGGTTCGGACGACCGCAACGACTACTTCCTGATCCGCGGCTTCCAGGCCACCACCTACCGAGACGGCCTGACCCTCAGCTCGATGCGCGGTGTGCGCGAAGACCCTTACGCCTACGAGCGTATCGAAATTCTGCGGGGTGCCAACTCCACCCTGTTCGGCCCGGCAGACCCGGGTGGCTCCGTGAACTTCGTGACCAAGCAACCGCGCTTCGAGAAGTTTGGCCAAGGCTACGTGACCTATGGCTCCTATGACCATGCCGAAACCGGGATTGATGTAGGCGATGCGCTGAACGACGAACAAACCCTGGCCGGCCGCTTCACGGCCAAGATGCAGAACAGCGACCGCGAGTACGACCATTCGCAGGACGACAACCGCTTCGTCATGGGCGGCCTGACCTGGGCGCCGACCGACTTCACCTCGGCCACGGTGGTGCTGGATTACCTGAAGACCAACAGCTCGCCGAACAGCGGTGGCTACCCGCTGGACAAGGAGTACGACCGCAGCGACTTCTACGGCGAGCCCGGCTACAACTTCCACGATGTCGAGCGCACCAGCCTGAGCGGCAACATTACCCACGACTTCGACAACGGCTTCACCCTGCGCAGCAACCTGCGCTACAGCGAGCTGACCGATGACTTTGGCTACGCCTACCTGAGCGACAACGCCTCGCGTGTTGGTACCACCATTCCACGCTACGTCTTCGGCACCGACAGCGATGCCGACCAGCTCAATGGCAACTTGATGCTGCAGTACGATGCGCAGTTCGAGCACATCGACAGCAGCACGCTGGTGGGCGTCGAGTACCTCGACTCGACGACCAAACAGAGCTCGGTCTACGGCCTGGCGCCTTCCATCGACATCGCCAACCCGGTATTCACCGGCGTGCCTGGCGGCATCACGCCCTATACCCGCAAAAAGAATGACGCCACCACCAAGGCGGTTTTCCTGCAGCAGAACCTGTCGTTCTTTGACCGCGTCATCGCGACCGCAGGCGTGCGCAATGACTCGATGGACCTGTCGAGCAAGGAATACATCGGTGGCGAGCAGACCGAAAAGGACAACTTCTCCGAAACCTCCTACCGCGCGGCACTGACCTATATCGTCAACGATGAAGTGTCGACCTACGTGAGCATGGTGGAGTCCGTCTCGCCCCCGCAGGTTGGCGTTACACCGCAGACCGGCAAGCAATACGAAGTGGGCATCAAGTATTCGCCCATGGGCATGGACGCACTCTTCTCCGCCGCTGTTTACGACCTGACCCAGGAGAACGTCACCATTGCCGTGGTGTTGCCAAGCGGCATCATCGAGCAGCAGACGGTGGGCGAGTCACGCGTGCGTGGCCTTGACCTGGAAGCCAAGGCACAAGTCACGCAAGACATCAGCGTGATTGGTGCTTACTCCTACATGGAGTCCGAGGTGCTGCGCGGGTCGCTGTATGACGGCTCTTCCTTGAAGGGCAATGAATTCACCACTGCGCCCAAACACACCGCATCGCTGTGGAGCTATTACGACATACCTGGCACTGACGTGAGTGTCGGCCTGGGCGCGCGGTATGTGGGGGCGTACTACATGGATGCTGCCAATACCAAGAAGAGCGATGGGACCACGTTGTTCGATGCGGCGCTGAACTACAAGATCGCCAAAGGGACCGACCTGGCGCTGAATGTGAGCAACCTGTTTGACGAGCAGCATGTGGTGGGGTCGGGGACGGCGAATTACTACAACCCGGGGCGTGAGGTGACGGCGAAGGTGAGTTATAGCTGGTAAGGCGGCCAGGGGATGGCACGGGTTGCGCCCCTGTTCGCGGGTAAACCCGTGCCCACAGGTGCGCAAGATCCTGAAGCTTGCAATGAACCCCCGTATCTTCAAAGAGACTGACTGTTGAGCCGGTGTTTTTAGACCTTCAAATCGGCGCCGCTAAAACCGTTGCGCTGATAAAAGCGCTCCAGCTCACGGGCTTCCGGTTCCCTGCCGGTGAATATCTTCAGGTACTCGGGGATGTAGCGCATGCGCTGGGCCAGGGGCTCCCGGGTTTTCATGCTGATGTAGCCGATTTGCGTCAGGTAGATGGAACGGGCGCGGGTAATCGCAGCATCGTGTTCAAAACCGAAACGGTCGAACATCTGCCGCAATGCCTCGACGCGTTGCGCGTCTGCCTGGCCGATTTCCTGCGCCACTTCCGGCGACTGCAGCGCCCAACTGCGCATGGCGAACTCGAATTGCGAGTCGAACAATTCGCTGTTCAGCCAGCAGTCGAAGACGTTGAGAATCGCCTCGGTGATGGACTCGGCATAGGCCTGGGATTTGGTCACCAGGTTGAAGGTGTTCTTGTTTTTCCATTGCTCGATCAAGGCCACGAGCAAGGCATCGCGGTCTTCGAAAAACCAGTAGAAGCTGGTGCGCGACAAATTCAGTTTTTTGGCCAGCGGCATCACGCGCACGGCATCCACACCTGACTCGGTCAGGCTTTCATAGGCCGCATTAAGCCAGCCTTCCAGTGAGCCTCGGCCTGCTGCTTCCGCCTTTGAGGTGGTTTCTTTCATGGGCATTTCTTCCCTTTTCAATGTGCGCTTCGTGGCAACTGTACACCATCGTCAAGAGTATTGACACCTGTGTACACAGGGGCATATTGTCGGCGTGCCTGATGACCTGTTTGCGAGACCGATATGAAAAACGATCCGCTACTTCAGCCTTATCGCCTCAAGCATTTGACCCTGCGCAACCGCATCATCACCACTTCCCACGAACCGGCCTACCCGGAAGACGGGATGCCGAAAAAGCTCTACCGTGCCTACCACGTTGAACGTGCCAAAGCCGGCGTAGCCATGACCATGACCGCAGGCTCCGCCGCGATCTCCCGTGACAGCCCACCCGTGTTCAACAACATTCTGGCCTACAAGGACGAAGTGGTCGGCTGGATGAAAGACCTGACCGACGAGTGCCACGAACATGGTGCAGCGGTGATGATCCAGCTCACTCACCTGGGCCGGCGTACCCGCTGGGACAAAGGCGACTGGCTACCGGTGGTGTCGCCCTCCCACAATCAGGAACCCGCACACCGCGCCTTCCCCAAGCAGCTTGAACAGTGGGACATCGACCGCATCATTCGCGACTATGCCGATGCCGCCGAACGCATGAAGGCCGCCGGCCTGGATGGTATCGAGCTGCAAGCCTACGGCCACTTGATGGACCAGTTCTGGTCGCCACTGACCAACGAACTGGAAGGGCCGTACGGCGGCTCGCTGCAAAACCGCCTGCGCTTCACCTTCGATGTGCTCACGGCCATTCGCAAACGCGTGGGCCCGGAGTTTATTGTCGGCATTCGCTACACCGGGGACGAAGTGCTCGCCGGTGGCCTGCAAAAAGAAGAGGGCTTGCTGATCTCTCAACTGTTGAAAGACAGTGGCATGATCGACTTCCTCAATGTGATTCGCGGCAATATCGCCACCGACGCCGGGCTGACCGACATCATCCCGATCCAGGGCATGCGCAATGCCCCGCACCTGGACTTTGCCGGCGAAATCAAGACACTGACCGGCTTCCCGACCTTCCATGCAGCAAAAATTCCCGACGTGGCCACGGCGCGTCATGCCATTGCCTCGGGGTTGGTGGACATGGTCGGCATGACCCGCGCGCACATGACCGACCCGCACATCGTGCGCAAGATCATCGAAGGCCGTGAAGACGATATCCGCCCTTGCGTAGGCGCCAACTATTGCCTGGACCGCATTTACAACGCAGGCGCGGCCTACTGCATCCACAACGCCGCGACCGGGCGTGAAACCACCATGCCTCATGAAATACCCAAGGCTGTGCAGAAGCGCAAAGTGGTGATAATCGGCGCCGGCCCTGGTGGCCTGGAGGCGGCACGCGTGGCAGGCGAGCGCGGCCACGAGGTGGTGGTGTACGAGCTGGCGGACAAACCCGGTGGGCAGATTCGCCTGACCGCACAGTCCGAGCGGCGCAAGGAAATGATCAGCATCATCGACTGGCGCATGGCGCAATGCGAGCGCCTTGGCGTGAGGTTCCACTTCAACACCTGGGCAGACACCGCGATTGTGCTCGATGAAAACGCCGACGTGGTGATCGTGGCGACTGGGGGCATGCCGCACACCGAAGTGCTGGAGCACGGCAATCAGTTCCTGGTTTCAAGCTGGGACATCATTTCCGGCGACGTGAAGCCTGGGCGCAATGTGCTGGTGTACGACGATGCGGGCGACCACGCCGGCCTGCAAGCCGCCGAATTCATAGCCCGCAGTGGCGCCAAGACTGAAATCATGACCCCCGACCGCTCGTTCGCGCCAGAAGTCATGGGCATGAACCTGGTTCCCTACATGCGCGCGTTACAGCACCTGGACACCACCTTTACCGTCACCTACCGGCTCAAGGCCGTGGAGAAACAAGGCGACCAATTGCTGGCCACGATCGGCACCGATTACAGCGACCTGACCAAAACGCGCCTGGTGGATCAGGTGGTGGTCAACCACGGCACCCGGCCGCTGGACGAGCTGTATTTCGACCTCAAACCCCTGGCCAGCAACGAAGGTGCCTTGGAGTACATGGACCTGATTGTCGGCAAGCCGCAAACCGTTGTCAGCAACCCCGAAGGGCGCTTCCAGCTGTTCCGCATTGGTGATGCAGTGGCGTCGCGCAATACCCATGCGGCCATCTACGATGCCCTGCGGCTGGTCAAGGACCTCTAGCCGCCCTGCGTCGCCCACAACAATAAAGACAGCCGTCACCAGATTTAGAAACCTTTTAGTTACTGCCCCGAAAGTTGGTCTGACTCAGCGGAGGTTGTTGCATGCAAACGGGTTCTGATTCCATTGAGCTGCTCACGGCGTTAACCGAACGCGACCTGCGCTTTCGCAGCGATGCCAAGGTCACTGAACATGCCATCGCGCCGGTCGACACGGCGTTACTCGATGCGTATGCCGCCATCGATCGCAAAGCCTTGCGCCATTACCGACTGGAGCGCATTCGCGAGCAACTGCGCGCCCAGGATTACGCCGGCATTCTGTTGGCCGATCCGATCAATATTCGCTATGCCACCGACACCAATAACCTTGGTTTGTGGGTGATGCACTCGCCCAGCCGCTATGTGTTCGTCGCCACCGACGGCCCGGTGGTGCTGTTCGAGTTCACCAGCAGCCGGCACAACAGCGAGCACGTTGAAACCATCGATGAAATTCGCCCGGCGATTCCCTGGCTGTACTTCCTCGCCGGCCCCCGCGTGCAGGAAAAAGCCGAGCGCTGGGCACAGGAGGTGGCGGACCTGATGGCCCGTCACGGTGGCGGCAATCGCCGCTTGGCGGTCGACCGCTGCGACCCTTGGGGCGCGCAGCGCCTGACACACCAGGGCATTGAGCTGTTCGATGCGCAGCCATTGATGGAGCAGGCACGCTTGATCAAATCGGCTGAAGAAGTGGCCAGCCACCGGGTGTCCATGGGCGTTTGCGACCTGGCCATTGCCCGGATGCGCACAAGCCTGGTGCCGGGGGTTACTGAAAACCAGCTGTGGAGCATCATGCACGGCACCAACGTCGCGCACGGCGGAGAGTGGGCCGAAAGCCGCCTGCTCAGCTCCGGGCCGCGCACCAATCCGTGGTTTCAGGACGCCACCGACAAGGTCATCAAGGCCGGTGAGATGGTCTGTTTCGACACCGACATGGTCGGGCCCGGCGGTTACCTTTCAGACATCTCGCGCAGCTTCATCTGCCCCGGCAAGGCACCGACCATGGCCCAACGCGACTTGCTGGACATCGCCTCGCAGCAGATCAACCACAACGTCGAACTGCTGCGCCCGGGCCTGTCCTTTCGCGAGTTCGCCGAACGCTGCTGGCCGGTGCCCCAGCGCTTTGAGCACAACCGCTACATGATGATGCTGCACGGCGTCGGGCTGGTGGACGAGTACCCCAGCGTCGCCTACGCCGTGGATTTCACCGAGTGGGGGTACGACGGCCTGTTCGAGGAAAACATGGTGGTGTCGGTGGAAAGTTACATCGGTGAGCAAGGCGGTGGGGAAGGGGTGAAGCTCGAAGAGCAGGTGCTGATCAGCGCCAACGGGCCGATCAAACTCTCGCGCACACCCTTGGTCGACGGCGATCGATAGCTGGAGCAAAACCATGAGCAGCATGACTGTGATCGAAACCGCACCCACCTTGGCGCCGCGCCCGGTGGCCAGCGCCGAACCGTTCTTGCGCCTGGAAGGCATTCATAAACAGTTTGGCCCTTACCCCGTCTTGCACGACGTGTGTTTTGAAATGAACAAGGGCGAGGTGGTGGCCATTATCGGCCCCAGTGGGTCGGGCAAAAGTACCTTGCTGCGCTGCATCAACCAACTGGAGCCGCCGACCAAGGGGCGGGTCAGCATGGATGGCGTGCACATCGAAGCTGGCAAGGCGTTGCCCCGTACAGAGCTGCTGAAGTTGCGCCGGCGCATTGGCATGGTGTTCCAGTCGTTCAACCTGTTCCCGCACCTGACGGTGCTGCGCAACGTCAGCCTGGCGCAAATCCGCACCTTGGGCCGCAGCGCCAAAGAAGCCGACGCCCGCTCCATGCAACTGCTCGAACGCGTTGGGCTGGCTGACAAGGCCCAGCATTATCCGGCGCGCTGCTCCGGTGGCCAGCAGCAACGGATCGCCATCGCCCGCGCCCTGGCACTGGACCCTGAGCTGATGCTGTTCGATGAGCCGACCTCGGCGCTGGACCCCGAGCTGGGCCTGGAGGTGCTGGCGGTGATGAAAGAGCTGGCCGGCGAAGGCATGTCGATGATTGTCGTGACTCACGAGATGCACTTCGCCGAAACCGTGTCCGACCGGGTGGTGGTCATGGCTGACGGGCGCATCATCGAACACGGGCCGAGCCAGCGAGTGATGCGCGAGCCCGAGCATGAACGGGTGATCCAGTTCCTTCAGGCAGTGAGGAATCGCTGATGAAAGACATCCTGATGATGCTGTTGAACGGCATACCTTGGACCATTGCCGTTACCGTGCTCGCATTCTGTGTCGGCGTAGTGCTGGGGTTTCCCATCTGTGCCCTGCGCATGTCCAGGTTCAAGGTGCTGAGCATTCTGGCTGCCATGCTGGTGTTGACCCTGCGCTCAATCCCCCCGATTGTCTGGCTGTTCTTCATCTTCTTCGGCATCGGTGGCGGCTATATCAGCCTGTCGCCGTTTACCGCAGCGGTGGTTGGCCTGGGACTGATTACGGCGGCGCATATGTCCGAGGTGTACCGCGGTGCGTTCGCGGCAATTCCCGCCGGCCAGTTCGAAGCCGCCTATGTGCTTAACCTGTCGGCGCCGCAACGGTTTTTCGATGTGGTGTTGCCGCAGTTGGTGCGTATCGCCATTCCCACCTCAGCCACCTACGCCATTGGCCTGCTCAAGGACTCGGCCGTGGCCTCGACGATTGGCGTTGGTGAAATCAGCTTTCAGGCTTACCAGGTTTCACAGCAAACCTTTCAGGGCCTGAGCGTCTACAGCGCGGCGGCGGTGGTGTACCTGGTGCTCAGCGTGCCAGTGGCCTTGTTCTCTCGTTGGCTGTCGGCCACGTTGAAACAGAGGATTGCCCGATGAGCGAACTGCTGACGATGTGGATGCAATGGTTGCCGGAGTTGTGGAAGGGCTTTGTGCTGTCCATGCAGGTCACGGCCGTGAGCCTGGGCCTGGGCGTTGTGCTGGGGCTGTTGCTGGCACTGGGCGTTTCGTCGCCGAGCCGCTGGTTGCGTTACCCCTCCCTGGTTGTGGTGGAACTGGGGCGTGGCGCACCGGCGTTGATCCTGCTGCAGTATTTCTACTTTGGCCTGCCCAGCGTCAACCTCACCCTGACCTCGTTCTGGGCTGCTGCGCTGGCCATGGCGTACTGCACGGCGGCCTACACCAGTGAAATCATTCGCGGTGGCATCGAGTCGGTGGCCGCAGGGCAAACCGAGGCCGCTGAAGTGATCGGCCTCAACCGGTTCGACGCGCTGCGCTTTGTGATCCTGCCTCAGGCCTTGCGGGTGGCGCTGCCATCGCTGCTGGGGTTCTCGATCATGATGTTCCAGGCCTCGTCGCTGTGTTTCACCATCGCCCTGCCAGAAATTGTCAGCCGGGCGTCCTCCATTGGCTCTTCCACGTTCGAGTACATGCCGGTGCTGATACTGGCCGGTTTGATGTATGCCGCTGTCTGCGCCCCGGCGACCCTGGGTGTGGCAGCGCTGGAAAAAAGACTGGCCCCCAGCCAGCCATAACAACAAATCCACTCGCGCCGATTTCGGCTGCTGCTCTCTTATTGCAAAGGTGACGTCATGACTCGCTCATTCAAGCGTTTTACCCGTTGGATGTTCTTGTGCTCGACCTTGGCCGGCGCCCCGTACGCCCTGGCCGAATGCACCCCCGCGAACCAGTTTGAAACCATCACCCCGGGTGTGCTGACCGTGGCGGCGTATGTCTTCCCGCCATACTCGATACCGGGGCCGAACAACCAGTTGAGCGGCGTGGATGGCGAGATCATCAAGCGCATCGCCGAGCGCGAATGCCTCAAAGTCAAAACCATGGTGGTGGACACGGCAGCCGTCGTCCAGGCAGTGGTGGCAAAGCGCGCCGATGTCGGCATCGGTGATTGGTATCGCACGGCAGAGCGCAGCAAGGCGTTGGGCTTGTCGGCACCCTTGTACCTGGACGTGATGGGCATCATTTCGGATGAGGGTTACACGAAGATTTCCGAACTGGATGGCAAGCGTATCGGCACCGTGCAAGGCTACCTGTGGGTGGACGATTTGAAGAAAGCCTTTGGCGATAACCTGGTGCTCTACCCGAACCCCGTGGCCATGGCCCAGGACCTGGCGTCCAGGCGCATCCAGGTTGGCGCGGACAGCTTCGCGGTGGCCGTTTCTTCGCAGCAGAAGGGCGGCTACCCCGGCAAGAGCATCAAGGTGTCCGAGCCCGATCAACGGGTCAAGGCCACGCTTGAGCCCGGGCAGAGCGCCTTCCCGTACACCAAGGCCAACGCCGCCCTGGGCGAGGCACTGGGCAAGAACATCCAGGCCTTGCACGCCTCGGGCGAAATCGCAGAAATCCTCGCCTCGTTTGGCCTGGACCGCGAGGCTGCAAAAGTGGGTGAGCCGAGGATGATTCAGTAAAGACAATCAAATCCCGTAGGAGCGGCTTTAGCCGCGAATGAACGCACCGCGAGCTCTCAGGAATGACGCGTTATCGTTCATTCGCGGCTACCGCCGCCCCTTGCGGGGTCTCAGGCTGCGGCACACCTTCAACCCGAGAGCACCGAAGCCCCCATGGACGACCACAAACCCGAAAAGCGCCTGTCGCTGACCGATGCCACCACCTTCGCACAACAGCTCTGCCTCGCCCACGGCACCAGCTACGCCGTGGCCTCGGCGCTTGCCAACGCCACCGTATCAGCCCAGGCCCATGGCCAACACGAACTCGGTTTCGGCCATTTGCCTGACTACCTCAGCGGCTTTGCCACCGGCCGAATCGCCAAGGCTGCCGAGCCCATCGTGACCCAGGTCGCGCCGGCCATGATCCGCTGCGACGCCGCCCGAGGCATTGCGCAACTGGGGTTCGATCGCGCCTTCCCAGCGCTGTGCAGCAATGCGCATCAACTGGGTATCGCCCTGTTTGCGCAGTACAACGCGTTCACCTGCGGCGAGTTGGGCTATTACACCCGTCGCCTGGCGCGGGAGGGGCTGGTCGCGTTGGCGTTCACCAATGGCTCACCGCTGCTCACCGTGGCCGGCCAGAGCCGGCCGCTGTACTCCACCAACCCCATCGCATTTGCCGCCGCCAGTGACACGGGGCGGTTACTGGCGATTGACCAAGCTAGCAGCGCCACGGCTTACGTAAACCTGCTGCGGGCCGCTGAAGCAGAGGAGGCGATACCGGCAGGCTGGGCGGTTGATGCACAAGGGAATGAAACGCGCAGCGCGCGGGAGGCACTGCATGGGACATTGCTGGCATTTGGGGGCGGTCGTGGGGCTAATATTGCGTTGATGGTTGAGGTGCTTGCGGCGGGGGTGACGGGGGCCAATTGGTCGTTGGATGCAGCGGATTTCCGTGCTGGTAGTGAATCGCCTGGGGCTGGGATGCTGGTGGTTGGTATTGCTCCCAGGTTGCTGGATGAGTGCTTTGCTTCACGGTTGGATGAGCAGATGGCTCGGCTTGAAGCCTTGGGGGTTTACTTGCCGGGGAAGGGGAAAGAGGAAGCTTATGCTCGAGCGGTTCGTGAGGGCATCAGCTTGCCGTTAGCGGCGTACGATGCGTTTAGGGGCAGTTGGGGTAGTTACATCCTTTGCCATCGCCGGCTGCGGTAGCCTACCGGATCGGGAGGGCTGTAGCTGAGCCGGGGTAATCTGAACTGTTGGTTTAAGTTCTTGATTGTTATGCACTTTTCTGGTTCTGGTAATTGCTTGGAATGCTTTTTGGAGTACCTATTTGATCTGAAATGCGTAAAGTCGCGATCGAATCGTCCGATGGGATTCTGCTTGATCTCCGAACGTTTGCTCTTTGTCAAAGAAATTCATCTCGATATCACCATTGGATTCTACGCCAGCCAAGCGTGTGAATGGCGGTATATTTTCACATTTGTCAATGTCGATTGGGTGCTTCGAGCAATGAGCTTGCTGTCCCGCCATTAGCCCCCGGGTCACCCTTTGCGTACGTGATAATCATTCTGATGTATCATTTCTGATTGCCAACTGAGACTGGCTACACGATAGTTTCGGATTTTAACTGGGCCGTTCTCTAGGTATGCGTCATGGACAAGAAGCAGCTGTCTGAGCGGGATATATGCACAAAATTCATCACTCCAGCAATTCAGCAGGCTGGCTGGCAACAGCATCATTTCCGTGAGGAAGTGAATCTCACTGATGGCCGCGTGATGGTGCGTGGCAAGCTCGCGTCGCGTATTAAGAATCCCGAAGCCAAAGGCGGTCCCAAACGCGCCGATTTTGTGCTCTACGCTCGTCCCAATGTTCCGATTGCCATCGTTGAGGTTAAGCAGGCTAAATTCTCTGTCGGTCACGGCATGCAGCAGGCATTAGCCTATGCCGAGATGCTGGACGTCCCGTTCGCCATTAGTAGTAACGGCAATGGTTTCCTGATCCACGACCGCACAGGCCTCACACAGCCCATCGAGCGCGAGCTTCCGCTCAGCGAGTTTCCCTCACAGGAAGATCTTTGGCCGCTGTATCAACAGTGGAAAGGTCTGGTAGCACCCGAAGCGGTCAAGCTGATCGAGCAACCGTTTTACACCGATGGCAGCGGACGCGAACCGCGCTACTACCAACGCGTGGCCATAAACCGAGCTGTCGAAGCTGTTGCTAAGGGTCAGCAGCGAGTGTTGTTGGTCATGGCCACAGGCACAGGGAAAACCTACACTGCTTTCCAGATCATCTGGCGGCTGTGGAAAGCTAAATCCAAGAAACGCATATTATTTTTAGCCGACCGCAACATCCTGGTCGACCAGGCCATGCAGCAGGACTTCGCCCCATTCGGCGAGGTAATGCACAAGGTCACTAACCGCGAGATCAAACGGAACTACGAGATCTATCTTGCCTTGTACCAGGCAGTAACCGGAAAGGAGGAATGGAAGCAGATCTACCGGCAGTTTCCAGCAGACTTCTTTGACTTGATCGTAATTGACGAATGCCATCGTGGCAGTGCGGCTGAAGATTCAGCGTGGCGGGTTGTTCTTGATTACTTCAGCGACGCTACCCATCTAGGGATGACAGCGACCCCCAAAGAAACCAAGGAAGTCAGCAATGTCAACTACTTTGGCGACCCAATTTACACCTATTCGCTTAAGCAAGGCATCGAAGATGGGTTTCTCGCTCCATACAAGGTAATCCGTATCGCCACTGATCTAGACGCGGTAGGTTACACACCGGAAAATGGTAAACGCGACAAACTAGGCCAGGCCGTTGAGCACCGTCAATACAACACCAAGGATTTCGACCGCGCCATCGTGATTGAAAATCGCACCAAGCTTGTGGCAGGCAGAGTTTGGGAATACCTAAAAGCCACTGACCCAATGGCTAAAACCATCGTTTTTTGTGATGATCAGGACCATGCCGAGCGCATGCGTCAGGAGCTGGTGAAGCTAATTCCGGCCGCCGCCAGCAATCGCCGCTATGTCATGCGAATCACTGGCGACGACAATGAAGGCAAAGCACAGCTCTCCTACTTCATTGACAACGACGAGCCATTCCCTGTCATCGCTACCACGTCGAAACTACTCACTACCGGGGTAGACGCGAAGTCCTGCAAACTGATTGTGCTTGACCAGAACATCACCTCGATGACTGAATTTAAACAGATTATCGGGCGTGGTACTCGTCTGCGCGAAGACTACCAAAAACTCTATTTCACGATCATGGACTTCAAGGGCTCCACCCGCTTGTTCGCCGACCCAGATTTTGACGGTGATCCAGCTTCGATCTATGAGCCTGGGCCCGACGATCCCGTGATGCCTCCAGATGAAGGTAATCCGCCTGGTATCGACGAGGTCGATCTGCCACCCTATCACGCTGGCGAAGGTATACTGCTCGGAGGTGGTAGCGAGGGCCGCGTCAAGTACGTGCTTGACGATGTAAATGTGTGCTTGGCTGTTGAGCGCTCCCAATACCTCGATTGCGACGGTCATCTCATCACCGAGGACTATCGGGTCCTACTCAGGGGCGACATCAAGAAAGCATTGCAAGCTGAATTCGGGACTCTCGCCGATTTTCTGCGCCGCTGGAGCGGTGCGGAGCGCAAGCGCGCTGTGCTTGAAGAGCTTGTCGAGCATGGAATACCTCTGGAAATCTTAAGGCAGGCCGTCGTCAATGGCAGTGAGCTGGATGTCTTCGATCTGGTTTCACATGTCGCCTTTGACCAAGAACCACTCACTCGTCGCGAGCGAGCCAACAACGTGAAAAAGCGAGACATTTTCGGGAAATACGGTGAGCGAGCTCGTCTCGTGTTGGAGGCCCTGCTCGAGAAGTTCGCCGACCACGGAGTGCAGGATATCGAAGACACCAAGGTGCTGGAATTGCCCCCGTTCGACCAGTTTGGCAGCAAAACCCAAATCCGACGTGGCATTTTCGGTAGCGTCGAGAAATACACTCAAGCTGTGCAAGAGCTTGAGCAAGCACTCTACGACATACCCGAACAAAAGCAGGCTTGAGCATCGCTCAGGCCGAACGATTTGAGAAAACTTAATGAATCTGAGCAGTACCATCAAGTCCATTCAGGACATCATGCGCAAGGACGACGGCGTCGACGGCGATGCCCAGCGTCTCGGTCAGCTCACCTGGATGCTCTTCCTCAAAGTGTTCGATCAGCGCGAAGAGGAGTGGGAGGACGACATCCCAGGCTACCAGTCACCCATCCCGGAGCGCTTCCGCTGGCGTAACTGGGCGGCTTATAAGGACGATGGTGAAGGCAAGAAGAAGCCGCAGACCGCTGGCAGCGAGGTGATTAGTTTCGTTAACAACGAACTGTTTCCTTCTCTAAAGGACAAGATCGACGCAGATAGCAGCCCCCAGCATAAAGTCATTCGCGAAGTTTTCCGCGACGCCAACAACTATATGAAATCCGGCTCGCAGATGCTGGCCGTGATCGAAAAGTTGGAAGACGCGATCAACTTCCACGACTTCAAAACCCGCGCCAGCCTGGGAGATGTCTACGAGCAAATGCTCAACGACCTGCGCGGTGCAGGCAACGCGGGCGAATTCTACACTCCGCGCGCCATCACTGCCTTCATGGCAGACCGCGTAAACCCGCGTCTGGACAAGCGAGAAACGGTGATGGACCCAGCCTGCGGTACGGGCGGCTTCTTGACCGCTGCTATCGACCACTTCCGTAACCAGCTCACCGCCAAATCCAGCGCCGAAGACAAACGCGCCATTGAAGAGCTGATCCACGGCATCGAAAAAAAGCAGCTGCCCCACCTGTTGTGTACTACCAACATGCTGCTGCATGGTATCGACGTACCCAGCCAGATTGAGCATAAAAACACACTGGGTATTGGCTGGAACGATTGGAATGCAAACAAAAAGGTCGATTGCATCGTCACCAACCCGCCCTTTGGGGGCTATGAAGATGACGGCGTCGGCAGCGACTACCCAGCCGATCTGCGCACCCGCGAAACCGCCGATATGTTCATGGCACTCATCATCAAAAAGCTGTTGAAAGAGAACGGCCGCGCCGCAGTGGTGCTACCTGATGGCTTTCTGTTTGGCGATGGCATTAAAGGCGCGCTTAAAAAGTTGATGCTGCGAGACTGTAAACTACACACTATCATCCGTCTGCCCAAGGGTGTATTTGCCCCTTACACCACTATCAAGACCAATCTGCTGTTCTTCACCAAGGGCGTCACGGTGAATGATGGCACCGAACACTTTCACACTGACACTATTTGGTTCTACGAGCACCCCTACCCGGCAGGTTACAAGAGCTATTCCAAAACCAAGCCTATCCGGTTAGAAGAGTTCAAACCCGTGCAGGAATGGTGGGGTAGCGAGCATAACGATTTTGCTGACCGCGTGGAGAACGAGTTCGCCTGGAAGGTGGATTTCAAAACTAAGCGCGAGCAAGCTGATGCGGCTGCGCAACCTTACTGGAAACGCGCTGATGAACTGAACAACCAGGCCTCTGCGCTGGAAGGCGAAGCTGGTGAATTGCGCAAGAGCCTCGTTGGTACCACCGACGCCGCCTACCGCGAAAAGATCGACGCACAGATAGCTGAGTTGCGCGCCAAGGCCGAACCGTTACGCCTGCAAGCGCGTGATGCGCAAGCAACAGCCGACCGCATCTACTGGCCGATTTTTAACCTCGACATCAAAAACCCCAATGCGCCGGAAGAAGAAACGCACGACCCGGACTTACTGCTGGATAAGTACAAAAAACTGCTGGGTGAAATCGAAGAAACCGAAAACCAACTCAAGAGCGAACTCGCCGCCGCACTGGCTCATCACTTTGTAGGCGAGGACGTCTGATGAATTCGCAGCAGTTTTTGGCAGAGTTTGGGCATATTGCCAATGCGCCGGGCGGTATTTCGCAGCTTAAAGATCTTATATTACATCTCGCCGTATCAGGTGACTTGGTAGCCTCTGAATCTCCGGTCGACGCATTACCATTACTTGCTGCCATTGACCATCAAAAGCGAGAGCACACTGAAAAAAAGAAAGTAGTACGTAAGCAATCCTCGATTTCACGTGCAGCTGTCAGAGCCCCATCTCATTGGGCAGTTTGTCGACTAGGTGACTTGGCACTCACCATTACGGGTGGTGGAACGCCATCCAAAAGTCAGCCTGCCTATTGGGGAGGTAATATCCCGTGGGTAAGCGTGAAGGACATGAAAGAACTGAAGTTCTTGGATGATTCTGAAGACCATATTACTGAAGAGGGCCTAAACAATAGTTCCTCAAGCTTGATTCCTCCTGGTCGAGTCATAGTTTGCACGCGTATGGGGCTTGGAAAAATTGCAATCAACCGTGTTGCGCTAGCCATTAATCAAGACCTCAAGGCACTAGAACTGCCGAAGGAGGTTGATGCTGATTTTTTCCTGATTCTCTATAAAACCCGTGAGGTCAAGGGGACTGGTACTACTGTTGCTGGAATCAAGCAGGATCAACTGTTGGCGCTGCCCGCCGTTTTGCCACCTTTGGATGAACAAATCCGAATCGTCGCTAAAGTCGATGAGTTGATGGCTTTGTGCTGTACGCTGGAAACGCAACATCGAGCGCGCCTTAAACTACAACACAATCTGCGCCAGTCCACTCTGCAAGCCGTTGCCAACGCCGCCAGCCCGCACGAACTACAAACCTCCTGGACGCGACTGGTCGAAATATTTGAACAGCTATTTCATGCGCCGGAAGATGTGGATGAGTTCCTGGCGGAACTTAAAAACATGGCTGTCCGTGGTTTGCTTTCCTTGCCATCAACATCGCCTTCGCCTGTGGATAGAGTCGTAGCGGATTGCGATAGCTTGCGGGAGCAATACATTGCGTCAGGTTTGATGCGGCGCCAGAAACTCATTTCAGTTGCAGACTCGGATGTTGTGTATCCAGAGCACTGGGCTATCGCGCCATTTGATAAGACAGCAGTAGTAATTGGGGGTGTGACTAAAGGCCGTAACTTGCGCGGCCGTGATGTGGTGACATGCCCTTATTTATCGGTTGCAAACGTCCAGCGTGGATTTTTTAAGCTCTCTGCGCTGAAGACAATCCAGATTGGAAAAGAAGAGCTGAATAAATATCTCGTGAAAGAGGGGGATTTACTGGTCACTGAGGGGGGAGACTGGGACAAGGTTGGTCGCACTGCCATCTGGCCAGGTGGGTTGGAAAATTGTATTCACCAGAACCATGTTTTTAAGGCCCGCGTGCCGTCATTGTCATTGCTCAATGAATGGGTCGAGCTCGTATTCAATTCCGGTGTCGGTCGCGACTACTTCGCCGGAGCTTCAAAGCAAACTACCAATCTGGCGTCGATCAATATGACGCAGCTTCGAAGCTTCCCAATGCCCATTCCTCCGCTTGATGAGCAGCGAGCAGTTTTGGCCACGCTTGAGGTGCTTACGGACAAAGCAGTCGTGTGGCGAGAGCAGTTGGAGAGAAAGCAGCGCCTGGCTTCATCGCTCTCAGGTGCAACTGTGGCAGCCTTCACCGGTATCGCCATCGAAGAACAGGAGGACCCCATGAAAGCTCCGCAAACCGAGTTGATCGCCCCGCTGCGATTGGGCACGGTACCCGATATCAAAGCTCAAGCTCCCCTTGCGACCATTCTGGTCCGCCACGATGGCGAAATGAGTGCCAAGGATTTATGGCAGCGCTTCGGTGGTGAGGTTGATGCCTTTTACGCGCAGTTGAAAACCGAGGTGGCTCACGGCTGGATTCTGGAACCTGCGCCCGCCGAAATGCGCGAAAACCTAGCCGATGCGGGGAGCGTCTGATATGCAACTGCAGCGCATTCGTATCCCGGTTTTTCGCAATCTGCGCGATCTTGATATCGCCTTCGACTCGCACTTGCAGCCTGCTGTGGATGTGGCTGAGGATGCGCCACTAAAACTCATCCGCAGCCACGCACTGATCGGTCAAAATGGCACCGGAAAGTCCAACTTGATCGAGGCGCTGATCACCATCTTCCGCGATGTTGATCTGGATCGTGACGCGGCGTTTGATTACACGTTGGAATACCGCATCCGTGGTCATGCCGTGCGCATCATGGCCAATATTACCAAGCAGAAGCGCCCCTTTGTGTGGGTGGATGATGAAGCGGAAACGCAGGGCTACCTGCTAAAAAACCGCGGACTGCTGCCAGCACATATCTTTGCTTATTATTCGGGCCGTAATGAGCGAATCGAAGCCTTGTTTCAGGAGCATCAGCGCCGCTTTAACCAGCGTCAGGAAATCACTACTGACGAAGTTCTGTCGGAACAGCTATTGGATAACTTTACCGGCTCCGAGGCGGATATCCGAGCGGTGGAAGACGCCAAACGCCGCCGTGAGTCTCGATTGAAGCAGGCAGGTGATGACCGTCTGCGCCGCTTGTTCTACTGTCGTGGTGGTCACAGCCAGTTGGTTTTGCTTGCGTGTTTGCTGTCCGACGACCCGGTGTTTCAGAAGGTTCTCAAGAACCTGCATATCGAATCACTTGAGTCTGCGCTGTTCGTTTTGAAAGAACCGCATCGCTTGCGCGAAAAACGCCGTGGCGGAAAGTTCGACGAACATGAATTGAGCGAAGGCGACCCGCGCTTCTGGTATGCGCGTGGAAATGTCGTGAGTGAGTTTCTCGATAAGCTCTGGCAAGTGGCATGGGCGCCGATTGAGCAAGAGGCTATAAAACAGATTGACTTCCGGGGTCGAACGGAGAATCAAAAGCAGCTTTATTTGTTTGTGCCGTGCCAGGAAAAACTCAAAGAACTGGGCGAATTGGTCGGCAGCACGGACAGCTTTTTCCGCTATGCCGAGGGTGCCTACATCGGTGACCTGATCGACGAAGTGCGCATTACCGTCAAGAAACGCGACGAACACGGCGGAAAAGTTAGCTTCACCCAGCTCTCCGAAGGTGAACTGCAAATGCTCACCGTGCTGGGCTTAATGCGCATCACCCGGGAGGACCATTGCCTATTCCTACTTGATGAGCCGGACACACACCTTAATCCGATTTGGAAGTTGCGCTACTTCGACGATATTGAGGGCGTGCTGACTTCAGACGATGGAGCGCTCATGCAAGGTGAATCGCAAATACTCATCACCACCCACGATCCGATGATGGTGGGTAGCCTCAAACGTGAACAGGTGCACATCCTGCGTCGCAATGCTAATCGCACGGTGGTGGATATCCCTGATGAACACCCACAGGGCATGGGCGTAACAGGGCTGCTCAAAAGCGAATTATTTGGCTTGTCATCCACGCTGGACATTGAAACGGAGCGTCGCCTGTTCCGTCGTAATGAGCTGTTTGTGAGGTCGCCACGCACATCGGCAGAAGAAGCTGAGTTGAGCAGGTTGTCCGCCGAGCTGGCTGATTTGGGCTTTTCCACTGCTGATTTCCGTGATCCGGATTATGCGTTATTCGTTCGCAAGATGGCGCAACATCGTCGATTCCGGAAACCTGTGTTAACACCGGAAGAGCTCGCTGAAAAAGACGCAATTGCTGACTCGATTATCGACGAGATTTTGCGCGAGGAGGCGTCCCAGTGATTTGGATCGACCTCAAAGGCCGACTGCCTACTACAAGTATCCCGAATTGGGACCCAAGCGCCACCACTCAGCAGTGGATTCCCTGGACACAGGAAAGGTGGGATGCATGGTTAACCAAGTCAATACGATTGGTTGCTGAGTTGGCAGAGCTGGACTCAGCGGGTAGACGTGAAGAGCGAAATGCTCTGATCGATGCAAACAGCGGGCACTGGGGAGCACTGAAAGAATGGTTACTGGCTTTGTCAGCTGGGAAGTGCTGGTTCTCAGAGGTCCGTGAGTTGTATTCGCACTATGACGTTGAGCATTTTCGCCCTAAAAAAGAGGCGAAGGCGCTTGATGCCTCTGTGCGTGACGGCTACTGGTGGCTGGCTTTCGATTACATGAATTTCCGCGCCTGCGGCAATGTAGGTAACCGAAAAAAAGGTGGCTGGTTTCCGCTCAGGGATGGGTCCTTGTGTTCATCCTTCGCTGATCCATGTGAGGAGTCTGAAACCCGCTACTTGCTCGATCCAATTGACGACGACGATGTTGATTTGATTGCATTCGACGAAGAGGGAAAAGTTATTCCTATGCCTGGTACATCTGAGTGGGATCAAAAGCGTGTTCAAGAAACAGTTAGTCGACTGAAGCTTAATGATCATGTTCCACTAGCTGAAGAACGTAGAAAGATTTGGCAGAAAGTAGATGGCCTGATTGAAGATTTCAGGACAGCTAAAGCACGGTGTGGTGGTAATAATCCAGCCGCCAAAGCAAAGCTATTAGAAGTACGCGCTCGAATTCGAGAAATGACCAGTCGGACCGCTGAGTTATCAGCCGTGGCTCGCTGGTGCGTGATTTTTCGTAATGAACCGCTTCTTACCAAGCTAGTGAGTTAGCCATGCACAGTTTCCAGTTGGATTCTGATTTAACTGGACAAGAGCTTCAATGTGAATCATCGAGGCAGGAGAGTAGCGCAAGAACGCTTACAGCGATGGGGTTATTTACTGGAAAGTAAAGGCCCTTACGCTTGAGCGTAAGGGCCGTGTATTCGAATCAAAGGGCAGTAATAATTTTAGGGTTGAATCTGATGATTTGGCACCGCATTACTTACCAGGAGCGCTTACTCAAATTAACTGTGTTGAAAAGGTCTCCGCGCGGTCGATCCGAGTCATTGCGACGATGATAGGCGTTCGGGCCAAGTGTCCAGGCGTGATCGATATGCTCAAGATAAGTCTTGAACAACGGGCGCAGCTCTTCCTGAAGGTCGAAGAGGTAATCCTCTTCAAGCATTAGCTCTACTTTGAACTGATCGCCCGTAATGACCTCATCGCTGACGCGCTGCCAGAAGCGGGACTGGCGTTTCCTTTCAGCCTTGTCGAAATCTCTATTGGTAATCACTGCTACGTGACCCTTGTGCTCAGCGAGATAGAGGATTCCAGGTGCAAGCAGGCCTTTGAAATAGGCAGCTTCCAGCAAAGTGATGATACGCTCATCGTGGTCTTGATCCCAAATTACAGCCAGGCGCTGCAGCTCTACAGGGCTATCAGGCGTGGAGATCAAGGGGAGGGAGAGAATGGAGTAGTGAGCGCCGAGCGCACCAACATTCTGTTGCTGGTCGTACTCAGTGCGGAAGAATTCGGAATATTGCGGAAGAGCAACGCGAGAGCTAAAGCGCATCATAAGGCACCAATTTTAGTAAGGGTCAGTTACAACGCTGCTCCTTTCGAGAGCGGCGTAATCGAGATCAATTAAAATTCTTTTTCTTCAACCTTGTCAATGGTTTCTTATAGGCTTGGAAAATCGGCTTCATCCCACCGCAGGTCTGCGCACGGAGAGAAATACGAGCGTTGGGCTTACCCCTCAAGATTTTGTCCAGCCCGGCTTTGGCTTCCTTGATGATACCGTCGATAACGTCGTGAGCCAGGGGGCGTAGTTCTCCACGATGACCCGGCTCTGACGAGCCCGAACAGCAGCTTCAAAGTCTCTCCGATCCATGCTTCACTACCGCCCACCATAGCGCTCAAGGAATGCTCCGTGCCCATCAAAACCGACGTTTGGACCGTTGGATCTGCACCAAAAAAGCTGTACCAAAGCCAATTGCCAAGTGAGCAGCTTTTAGAGGAAATGATCGTCAACTCGCCGAGCATTCTGTCTGAAGAATGGATGCTCATAGGACGGCAGGAGCTTACAGATGCGGGTGGCCGTATTGACCTGCTCGCTGTCGCCCCTGACGGCAGCCTTGTCCTGATTGAGCTCAAACGAGACCGTACGCCGCGCGAGGTGGTTGCTCAAACACTCGATTACGCTGCCTGGGTAGATGGCCTGACGGAAAGCGATATCGCTGCGATTTATCAACGTTTCCGTCCAGGGCAAAGCCTCTCTGTTGACTTCCAGACACGTTTTGGCCGTGTGCTGGATGACGATGAGCTGAATGCCAGCCATCAGTTGATAATCGTCGCCACTGAGTTGGATGCGAGTAGCGAGCGAATCGTGCAATACCTCAGCAAGCGAGACATTCCGATCAACGTGCTCTGCTTCCAAGTCTTTCAAGTAGGCGAGCAACAATTGCTGAGTAGGTCCTGGTTGCTCGATCCAGTGCAGACCCAAGTGAATGCCGCGTCTGTCAGCCATGGGCTGAGTGAGCCTTGGAATGGTGAGTTTTACTGCTCGTTTGGAGACTCGGATTCACGCTCATGGGCCGATGCTATGGAGTTCGGGTTCATATCAGGCGGTGGAGGCTCCTGGTACAGCAAGACGCTCCAGCTGTTGTCCGCGGAGGATCGTGTGTGGATCAATATTCCCCAGCAAGGTTATGTGGGGGTTGGTCGCGTGCTTGGCCCTGCTGTCGCAGCAAAAGAATTCAGGGTGATGAAGGATGGCGAGGAGCGGCCGGTAATGCAGGTCGCGGTCCGCGCCAACTACCACGCCGAATTCATTGATGACCCTGAGCACTGCGAATATTTCGTCCCGATCCGGTGGCTACAAACCGTTCCGGTTAGCCTGGCCGTTCGTGAGATTGGAATGTTCGGGAATCAGAATACGGTTTGCCGGCCCAAGACGCCGAAATGGAGAGCAACTATCGAGCGGTTGAAGGAGCGCTTCCCTCATTTCGATGATATGGCCGCTGGTGAGGTCGTGTAGTGGCGGCCAAGCTTTGGGCTCGACTCGAGCTCAGCGCATCATCCAGCAGAGCTTTACCCAGCGCGCAGAGAGGTTGCCCAGCCCAGATAATCACTGGATTAGTCTCCATCAACCCCTCTATGGTCAGGTCTTGAGCGTACCCCACAAGCTCAGAGGACTGTTCCCGAGCCCGCTCCGGTGGCGGAATTCGGACCATGGTGCCCACGCCGAACGCCGCCGTGATCTACTCCATGAGCAGGTAAGGGATATATGCTGACGTAGGCCTGCCGTCTGAGCCTCGGAGCTATGTCCGCTGATGACGATTTCTGCTCGCCACGGAGTGCAGCGATGGGTTGTGGATTCAACCGGTCTCACTCAGCGATTGAACCCCCATGTTTTTTGTAAACGAAGAACGATAAGCCGCACGGTCAGCAAATAATAATACCGCGTCGCATTGCTGCGTCGATTTAGGCGATGCTCAAGAAACCAAGCCACGTGTTTTTCTGCCATGTCCAAGGCGTCTGTCGCTGCCAGCGCTCCGAGATTTCAGTTTGGATGATTCTCGCCTGCCGCAAATGACGTTGCCTCGTGACGTGTGATCCGGTCAACACGCCAGCCAAGAACAGTTCCATATCGAATGGCTTACTCATGTGCGCCCTCCAATGTAGGTGGCGACCACGTCGATCCGGCCGTGCCCCAGTGCATAACTGATTTGCCTCCGGGCCTCACGATCAAGGTGCCTATCTACCTGGCAACGATTGCCACCACTGATTGGCGCGGGGTGTTGGGTGATCTGCTCGTAGCGCTCACATGCATAGGCCGCTCGTAGCTCGTGAAAGCCTTTGAGGTTGTGTGAATGTAGGATGTCCCGTGCAGGGCGGATGATTTTTTGCAGCAGACTCAGGTAGCTTTCGTGTGGCGCGATCAGGTTGCGGCTGCCCACAGGCGACACCTGCCGTGCAAACGCAAGCGCACCTCGAATATGGTCGTCCACCGCAATCCAACGTGGCGCCGAGGCGCCGGCGCGGCCGCCTTTAGTGCCGTCCTGGATGTTGATCTTGCCAATGTCTCGAGCCTCACGACTTAACCGTGGCAGGTCAGCCAAGACGGCTTCACGCAAGCGCATGCCGGTAGCACGAGCCAAAAGAACAATCGCGGCGGCCCGTAGTTGTTGTTGGTCGCAAAGCGCATCGACGATCTGCTTCACCTGTTCGCGGTCTTCGCCCTGCGGCACCGAGTGTCGAACCCCGGTGCGCTGCATACCCAACGCCTTGCTTGGACTTGGCAATTTCACGCACTGATCACCGCGAAGCGCTGCCATGGTTCTGTTAACGCTGGAGAGCCGGTTTTGTGCGGTGCTGATTGCGAGGGCACCGCGCCCAACCACGTCGCGCAGATACGCCGCATAGTCGGCCAGTACCTTCCGATCAATCTGCCGCGCATCATTGATACCAGGCCCCTGTTCAGAGCGGCACCATTTGACGAATGCTTGCCACCGATCGCTGTGCGCCTTGACGGTCCCGTAATGACCGCCGCCGAATGTGTCTTTCAGCGCCTGCGGACCTGCGTAGCTCAATTGCCTGCCGTAGCCGAAATTACGGCCATCGCGTCTACCCACCAATGCCATGTCGGTCACCTCATCTGCCGTTCTACGATCCACGCCCCACGTCATCCCGCCAAGAATGCTGAGTGTTATCAGGGATCAAGGCCCCTGCGACCTGTGGGGATGTCCTCTAGCGCGGGACTGGCGGCTCCTTACGTCCGGGAGCAAGGGCATCTCATGATCTGGCCTCCTGAACACCGTTACCGGTGGGCGGGTGGAGGCTGCATTGGCTGACGAGACCAGTGCCGCGAGATCCTGAGCCAGGTGCAAGCAGCAATGCGATGACCGGGGCATGCCTGACTGTCAGTCAGGTGCAGTCCATTCCGTGGTCTGCGGCACCATCATCTACAGCGCTGTTGCTGGTGACATCGGCGTTTGTCACGCCGATTGTCACGAGGGGGAACGCCGCAAAGCCATGTGCGATCAGGGCTGCAGCAGTGGTAGAAGTGCCCGTCTCTTTCCAAGAGAAAGAGACGGGCACAGGTTGGCGCAATATTCGGCCAAGCGGATAGGTTGCTGCAGGGCAGCGAGGTACGGTGTAACTGGCGCACCAGCGCCATATGTGTAAGAGCATCCATCACGTGGGTAGTGACCGGGCGAGCTGCCGGATGCGAATCGCCCTTGGGAAGAACCACCGCGTGAGCGGCGTGACCTTCAAGGTTCGGGTCACCTGGGGTGCTGTCATCGACAGCGCTTGCACGGTCAGTTCTACGCCTGTGGATAAACCCGGTCAACGGCCGAAATTCAGCGCTCTTGGGGGCGTGAAAAGCGGTTATCCATCGGTGGAGTTCTGTGGTAAATCCCGGACAAAGTCGTGGCTTTTAGCTCTTCAAAGTGAGGTCCATCCAAACAGGGCGGCTTTGCAGCCCTGTTTGGATGGACCCGTGTTAAAAAACGGATAAGCGAAGCTGCCTGCCCCGAATCTTGAGCGCTCAAAGGTTGCTGCTGCCGTTCTTGCGCTGTACAGAGCTAGCGGATCGGCACCACGTTCTTGTCTCTGACTTGGCCGTATGCAGAGGCGAGCAGGCTGCCGGTCGCGGCTTTCTGGATATACTCACTCCACCAAGCCATCATCGGTCGCCGACGCTCAATGTAATCGGCTCGGTTGTAGGCGCTGCGCACCTCATCCTTGTCGACATGCGCCAGTGCGACCTCAATGAGTTCCGGGTCCCACCCATGTTCATTCAAGATGGTGCTGGCCATCGAACGCATGCCGTGGCTGACCAACCGATCCTGGAAGCCCATGCGCTTCAACGCCATGTTGGCCGTTTGGCTATTGGCGTGGGTGCGCGGATTTCTGTCTGCCGGGAAGACGTATTCCCGATGGCCACTGTGAGACTTCAGTATCTCCAGCAATGACATGGCTTGATCGCTCAACGGGATGCTGTGCGGGCGGCGCTTCTTCATCCTCTCAGATGGAATGGTCCAGACACGCCTTTCAAAATCGATGTCTGCCCAACGAGTAGTCGCCGCCTCGGCTGGGCGAGTCATGGTGTGCAACTGCCATTCGATCAGGCAGCGGGTCGTGCGCTTGATGCTGGCGTTCGCTATTTCCAGCATGAGTTCAGGAAGCTCCTCGGGTGGTAGCGCCGCCATGTTTTCTTTCTTCGGCTTCTTGAATACCGCCCGAATCCCGCTGAGCGGGTTCGCGAAAATCATTCCCGAATTGACCCCATAGGTCATGATCTCGTTGAGGCGCTGGCTAAGCCGCTTCACGGTTTCCAAGCTGCCTTTGGCTTCGATGGGTCGAAGGATCTTGATCACCATCGGTGCGCTCACTTCCGAGATCGGAGTCGATTTCATGCTTGGGAAAACGTGCAGCGTGAGTGAGCGCCAGATGTCCTCAGCATAGGCCGGCGTGACCGAGTCCTTTTTCAGCTCGAACCAGGCGGTAGCTACTTTCTCGAACGTATGTTCCGTTTCGGCTAGCTTGGCCTGTGCGAGATCATTGCGCTGAGCTTTGGGATCGATCCCCTGTGCAAGTACTTCCCTTGCTTCAACCGCTTTCCGCCGAGCTTGCGCCAGAGAGACCTCTGGATAGGAGCCGAGCGCCATGTTGATTCGATTCTTGGTGACCGGATGCCTGTAGTTGAAATTCCACTGCATCGAGCGATTGACCCGGACTCGGAGCTGGAGGCCGTCGCCATCCGTGAGGACATAGTCCTTGTCTTTGGGCTTGACCGCCTTGAGCTGGCGGTCGGAGAGGCGAGCTGTTTGAGCGCACATGGGAGAAGCTCCATGACACCTTTTGGTATTCCCAAGATTAGCTCCAGGTAGACTGGAATACCACCGGGAATACCGGGATGGCTGGAACTCAAAAAACCGTTGTGGTCTTCAAAAGAGCAGTAAACCCTTGATTTCACTGCCTTCCAGGCACAAAAAAAGACGTCCGTGGACGTCTTTGATTGATCATTTGGTGGAGCCGGGGGGATTTGAACCCCCGTCCGCCAGTACTCCGCTGTCGGTACTACATGCTTAGCCGTGTCTACTGATTTAATCCGCAGCCGCCCGACGGGCAGGGTGCTTTGGATGAGTTGTGTAAGTTTTAGTCACTTCGCCCACAACGTGCTACGCGACGATCCTGTTCTGTATGACAATCATTTCGGGTTTACAGGCATCCCCTAGTGATTGCTGGAGCCGAAGCTACCAGAAGCAAAGGTCACTTACGCTGCGAGAGCGTAGGATTCCTCGCCGTAGGTTTCGTCATTGGCAACTATAGAAGTTGCAACAGTGGATTTACGAGTTCTGTTACCAACTCGGCATGCACCTAGAGTTTCGCTACCGGCGTCGAATCCTAATCGGCCCCGCACTAGCTCTTGGCTAACGCACCTTGCGGCGCGTAGGACGGAGTATACGCCATTGCGCGGGCGACGTCGACAGCCGGTCCAGTCGCCCGCTTTTGGGCTCACGCGCCGCCGCCGCTGCTGCTGCCTTTCTCGGTTTTTTCCAGGCGTTCCAGGACTTTGCTGGTAATGGCAATGCATTCCTTGGTGTCGCCCGAGGCCTGGGCGGCCTTGGCTTTGTCGACGTGCTCGGTGATGGCTTTGTCCAGGCCCTCGGAGGTGGCGCCGGCGGTGGCCATGCTGTCGTCGATCTTTTGCAGGTTGGCGGTGCAGAGGTCATCGGCGGCGAACACCGGCGAAGCCAGCAGGGTGGCGGCCGCGAACAGGGCCGAAAGTGCGGTACCTTTCATGGGTGTCTCCTCTGGGGCCTCTGGAAGGTGGGCCTGTAAGGTGGACTGCGGGGGATTGGCGGGGGTTCAATCGGGATGTGGCGGGGCGATATTGAGGTGGGGATGGCACCGGCGTTGCCGGTGTTCGCGGGTGAACCCGCGGATACGGCGGGCTGTGTAAAACCACCGATGTGTGGGCGCCACCAATCGGTGTAGGGGCGGGTTTACCCGCGAATGCGGTGGTGGCTGCGACGGTGGACGACGGGTAGAGATTGGCCAGCAGGGCCGGCCTCTTCGCGGGTGAACCCGCTCCTACGGGGGGGGCTGTGTACAACCACTGATGTGTGGGCACCACCAATCTGCGTAGGAGCGGGTTTACCCGCGAATACGGTGGTGGCTGCGACGGTGAGCGGCGGGTGGGGATTGGCCAGCAGGGCCGGCCTCTTCGCGGGTAAACCCGCTCCTACACAGCGCTCCCCACCTATATCAACGCGTTAGAGGCTGCGTGGCCGGGTGACGCGGTCTACCAGGTAAACCAGGCCGTGGTAGTCGATGCCGCTGTGGCTCGACAGGCCAATCTCGCAGGTGCGGCTGGTGGAAATACCTTCGCTGCAATACTGCACGGCGTCCTTCAGGCTGCGCAGCGAGTGGGCGTTCAACTCGGGGGTGGTAAAGCCTTTGTCACCGGCAAACCCGCAGCAGTGAATGCCTTCCGGGATCACCACTTGTTTGCTGCAACGCCGCGCCAGGTCGATCAAGGCCTGGCTTTCGCCCAGGTGCTGGGTGCTGCAGGTCACGTGCACGGCTACCGGTTCGTCCTGGGGGGTGAACTCCAGTCGGTCAAGCAGGTGGGTGCGGATGAAGCGCACCGGGTCGTACAGGTCCAGCCGGGTGTCGCCCAAGTCCTGCACCAGGCGCAGGGTGCAGGGGCTGGTGTCGCAATAGATCGGGTCGAGGCCGCCGCGGCTGGCGTGCAGCAGGGCGGTGATCAGCTCCTGGCGTTTGTGTTCGGCCTGCTCGGGGTAGCCCTTGGAGGCGAACGGTTGGCCGCAGCACAGGCTGTCGGCGTTGTCGGGGAACACCACCTGGTAACCGGCCTTTTCCAGCAGGGCGCGGGTTTTGTCCAGCAGCGAGCTTTGCTCGCGGTCGGCATAGGCCGGGCCCATTACCCGGGAAACGCAGGCGGCCAGGTACACCACGCGGGGGCGGGCGTCGTTGCTGGTCGCGCCGAAGGCCAGCGGGCGCAGCGGTTGCGGCATGGCCGGGGTCCATTGGGGCAGGCGGCCTTTGCTGGCTTTACTCAGCGAAGCGCTCAGGCGGCCCAGGCGCGGGGCGCCTAGCAGCTTGCGTGCGGTATTGGCGGCGGTCAGGGTCAGGCGCGCACCGCTTAGGGCGGTGTGGAAATGCTCGGCCAGCCAGTCGGCGGTTTTAGCGTGGTCGGCGGCCTGGCTGCGCAGTTTCTTCACCAGCTCGCCGGTGTTGATGCCGACCGGGCAGCGCTGGGCGCACAGGCCGGTAGCGGCGCAGGTGTCGATGCCCTGGTACTGGTAGCTTTGCATCAGTTCACGGGTATCGATGCCGGCGCGTTGCTTGGCCTGGATGTCACGCCACATGACGATGCGCTGGCGCGGGCTGAGGGTCAGGCCCTTGGACGGGCACACCGGTTCGCAAAAGCCGCACTCGATGCACTTGTCGACGATTTCGTCGGCGGCAGGCAGCGGCTTGAGGTTTTTCAGGTGGATGTCCGGGTCGTCGCTCAATACCACGTCGGGGTTGAGGATGCCGTTGGGGTCGAGCAGGCGCTTGAGCTTCCACATCAGCTGGTAGGCGTCGTGCCCCCACTCCAGCTCCACGAAGGGCGCCATGTTGCGCCCGGTGCCGTGCTCGGCCTTGAGCGAGCCGCCAAACTCCACCGCCACCAGTTGCGCCACGTCGTCCATGAACGCCTGGTAACGGGCGACTTCTTCGGCGCTGTTGAAACCTTGGGTAAAGACGAAGTGCAGGTTGCCTTCCAGCGCGTGGCCGAAAATGATCGCTTCGTCATAGTGATGCTTGTCGAACAGCTGGATCAGGCGGTTGACGCCTTCGGCCAGTTGCTCGACGGGGAAGGTCACGTCTTCGATGATGACCGTGGTGCCGGTCTGGCGCACGGCACCGACGGCGGGGAAGGTGTCCTTGCGGATTTTCCACAGCTGGTTGTACACGGCCGGGTCTTCGCTGAAGTCCACCTGCTGTTCCAGCGGGAAGTCGGCGATCGAGGCCATGATCTGCTGCAGTTGCTCGTGCAGCAGGCTCTGGCTGGCGGCGCGGGATTCGATGAGCAGGGCGCAGGCATTGTCCGACAGGCCTTTTACCCACAGCGGCATGCCGGGCATGTTCTGCACCGAGCGCAGGCTGCGGCGGTCGAGCAGTTCCACGGCCGAGACCGGCTGCTGCTTGAGCACGGGTACCGCGCGGCAGCAGCTTTCGACGCTGGGGAACACCAGCAGGGCGCTGGCCTTGTGCGGGTGGTCGGGCACGGTGTCGTACGTGACGGCGCTGATGAAGCCCAGGGTGCCTTCGGAGCCGACCAGCAGGTGCTGCAGGATGTCCAGCGGCTGGTCGTAGTCCACCAGTGCGTTCAGTGACAGGCCTGTGGTGTTCTTCAGCCGGTATTTGTGCCGGATGCGCTCGGCCAGCGCGGTGTTGGCGCGGGTTTCGCGGCCCAGGCGGGCCAGTGCCTCCAGCAGCTCGGCGTGGCTGCTTTCGAAGGCGGCGACGCTGGCCGGGTCTTCGCTGTCCAGGCGGGTGCCGTCGGCCAGCACCAGGCGCAGGCCCGCCAGGGTGTGGTAGGTGTTCTGAGCGGTGCCGCAGCACATGCCACTGGCGTTGTTGGCGACGATGCCGCCGATCTTGCAGGCGTTGATCGAGGCCGGGTCGGGGCCGATCTTGCGCCCGAAGGGGGCCAGCCAGGCGTTGGCCTGGGCGCCGATCACGCCGGGTTGCAGGCGAATCTGCTCGCCCTGGCGACGGATTTCGCGGCCGTTCCAGTTATCGCCGAGCACGATCAGCACCGAGTCGCTGATGGCCTGGCCAGACAGGCTGGTGCCGGCAGCGCGGAAGGTGACCGGCACCCGCTCGCGCTGGGCCAGTTTGATCAGGCCGACCACCTCGTCCTCGGACTCGACGCGCACCACCAGCTTGGGGATCAAGCGGTAGAAGCTGGCGTCGGTGCCGAAGGCCAGGGTGGAGGTGGGGTCGTCGAAGCGGCGTTCGGCGGGGATCAGGCGCTCGGCATCACGCAGGAACGCGGCGGGCAGGCTCATGCAGTCTCCTCGCGGGGCTGTGGCGTCTGTGCGCTACATGCCCCGGGTCATTCAGGCGGTGGTTCTTGCAGGCGTTCAGGCGCCCAGTTCGCGTACCAGCGAGTCGCGGGTGATCTCGCTGATCGACTTGGCACCGGTCAGCACCATGGCCACGCGCATTTCCTTTTCGAACAGCTCAAGCAGGTTTTTCACGCCGGCCTGGCCATGCACGGCAAGGGCATAGAGGAAGGCGCGGCCGATCAGTACGGTGTCGGCACCCAGGGCGATCATGCGCACCACGTCCAGGCCACTGCGAATGCCCGAGTCGGCCAGAATCTTCAGGTCGCCTTTGACCGCGTCGGCAATGGCCGGCAGGGCGCGGGCACTGGACAGCACGCCGTCGAGCTGGCGGCCGCCGTGGTTGGACACCACGATACCGTCGGCACCGAACTTGACCGCATCGCGGGCGTCATCGGCATCGAGAATGCCTTTGATGATCATCGGGCCGTCCCAGAACTCGCGGATCCACTCCAGGTCTTTCCAGGAAATGGACGGGTCGAAGTTGTTGCCCAGCCAGCCGATGTAGTCGGCAAGGCCGGTGGGGTTGCCACGGTATTTGGAGATGTTGCCCAGGTCATGCGGGCGGCCCATCACGCCCACGTCCCATGCCCACTCGGGGTGGGTCATGGCTTGCAGCACGCGGCGCAGCGGGCCGTTCTTGCCGCTCATGCCAGAGTGGGCGTCGCGGTAGCGAGCGCCGGGTACGGGCATGTCCACGGTGAACACCAGGGTTTTGACGCCGGCGGCCTTGGCCCGCTCCAGGGCATTACGCATGAAGCCGCGGTCCTTGAGCACATACAGCTGGAACCACATCGGCCGGTCGATGGCGGGCGCCACTTCTTCGATCGGGCACACCGACACGGTAGACATGGTGAACGGGATGCCATGGGCCGCCGCTGCGCGTGCGGCCTGCACTTCGCCACGGCGGGCGTACATGCCGGTGAGGCCGACCGGGGCCAGGGCCACCGGCATGCTCAGGGTTTCGTCGAACAGCTTGGTTTCCAGGCTGAGCTCGGACATGTTGTTCAGCACGCGCTGGCGCAGGGCGATGCCGGCCAGGTCCGAGACGTTGTGGCGCAGGGTGTGCTCGGCGTAGGCGCCGCCGTCAGCGTAGTGGAACAGGAAGGGGGGCAGCTTGCGTTGGGCCGCGGCGCGATAGTCGGTAGAGGCAGAAATGATCATGGATTCTCGCAGCGTTGCTTGTGGGAGTGCCGGGCGCGCGACGGCGCCCGGCCCCTTTCACTTTAGTGATGAACCAGCATGCCGGTCAGCCAGTAAGCCTGGATCAGGGTGATCAGGCCGACGATGGTGGCGAAGAACAGGCTGTGCTTGACGGTGAAGCGGAACAGGTCGGATTCCTTGCCGACCAGGCCGGTAGCGGCGCAGGCCACGGCGATCGATTGCGGCGAGATCATCTTGCCGGTTACGCCGCCGCTGGTGTTGGCCGCCACCAGCAGGGTGTCGTTGACCCCGATCTGGTGCGCGGTGGTGGCCTGCAGCGAGCTGAACAGGGCGTTGGACGAGGTGTCCGAGCCGGTCAGGAACACGCCCAGCCAGCCGAGGAACGGCGAGAAGAACGGGAACGCGGCGCCGGTACCGGCCAGCACCAGGGCCATGGTCGAGGACATGCCCGAGTAGTTGGTGACGAAGGCGAAGGCCAACACCATGCCGATCGACAGAATCGGCCAGCGCAGTTCCCAGAAGGTTTCTTTGAAAGTGGTAAGACCAGTTTTGAAGTTGATCTTCAACACCGCCATCGAGATCAGCGCCGAGAGGAAGATCGCGGTGCCGGTGGCGGAGATCGGGTCCAGCTTGAACACCGCCGGCATGGCGGTCGGCGCGGCAACGATCGGTGCGGTCTTGATCACCAGCTGGTCGAGGTGCGGGATGGCGAAGTTGAACACGAAGTTGTACATCGCGCCGCCCGGAGCGAAAGCCGCCTTGAACGGCTTCAGGGTCCAGATGGTGACCAGCACGGTGAGGATCAGGAACGGCGACCAGGCCTTGAAGATCTCGCCAAAGCTGTACGGGCTAGGCTGGCTGCCGCTTGGCTGCACAACGGCTGCGCCGACACTGCCTTTGGCCTCGCTGAACGCACGCTTGGGCTGCCAGACTTTCAGGAACAGGGTAAGGCAGATCAGGCTGGCCAGTGCCGAGGTGATGTCTGGCAGTTCCGGGCCGATGAAGTTCGAGGTGAAGTACTGGGTGACGGCAAAGCTCAGGCCGGCAACCAGGGCGGCAGGCCAGGTTTCCTTCACGCCACGCAGGCCGTCCATCATGAACACCAGCCAGAACGGCACGAACAGCGACAGCAGCGGCAGCTGGCGGCCGGTCATGGCGCCGATGTGGAAGGCGTCGATACCGGTGACCTGGCCGGCCACGATGATCGGGATGCCCAGGGCGCCGAAGGCCACTGGCGCGGTGTTGGCGATCAGGCACAGGCCGGCAGCGTACAGCGGGTTGAAGCCCAGGCCCACCAGCAGTGCGGCAGTGATGGCCACCGGTGCGCCAAAGCCTGCCGCACCTTCGAGGAAGGCGCCGAAGCAGAAGCCGATCAGCAGCACTTGCAGGCGCTGGTCGTCGGTAATCGACAGCACCGAGCTGCGGATCACTTCGAACTGGCCGCTCTTGACCGTGAGTTTGTACAGGAACACCGCGGCAACGATGATCCAGGCAATTGGCCAGAGGCCATAGAGGAAGCCGTAACCCGCGGCGGCGAGGGCCATGTCGACAGGCATCTGGAAGGCGAAGATCGCCACCAGGATCGACAGCGCGAGGGTGATGCTGCCCGCTACGTGGCCCTTGAGGCGGAACACGGCGAGGGCCAGGAAGAAGAACACGATGGGGATGACCGCCGCCAGTGCGGACAGGCCGAGACTACCAAGCGGGCTATAGAGTTGTTGCCAGGTTTGCATATGGGGTGGCCCCTAATTGTTGTTGGTCAGGCACTGGCATTGGATAATTGGTAAGACCAATTTACAATGGCTGGACGCTAGGTTAAAAGCGCTGCCGTGGGTGTGTCAATTTGTCCTGTGCAAAACTTTGGTCGCGTACCGATGAGCGGGCATCTGATGTGCTGGGAAAATCGCGGCTTGATGGGTGTTTGCGTGGCCTGGATCGGCGAGAATAGACACCCCCTGAAATTTGCCGGGGGTTTGTGGAGAGCATGTGATGGTTTTTGATCAGGTACGCCAACGGCGCCTGTCCGACGACATTGTCGATCGGCTGGAAGGGATGATTCTGGAAGGCACGCTGACCTCGGGGCAGCGGCTGCCGGCCGAGCGCGTCCTGGCCGAGCAGTTTGGTGTGTCCCGCCCGTCACTGCGTGAGGCGATCCAGAAGCTGGTGGCCAAGGGGCTGCTGGTCAGCCGGCAGGGCGGGGGCAATTTTGTGGCGGAGTCGTTGGGGTCCACCTTCAGCGACCCGTTGCTGCAGTTGCTCGAGCACAGTGCCGAAGCGCAGCGTGACCTGCTCGAGTTCCGCCATACCCTGGAGGCGTCCTGCGCCTATTACGCTGCCCAGCGTGCCACCGAGCCGGACCGGGCACGGTTGAAGGCGGCCTTCGATGCGCTGCAGGACTGCTATGCCAGGGTCGATGAGGTGACCCGTGCGGAAGAGGGCGCGGCTGATGCGCGCTTCCACCTGGCGATCGCCGAGGCCAGTCATAACGCGGTGTTGCTGCACACCATCCGGGGGCTGTTCGACCTGCTCAAGCGTAACGTGGTGACCAACATCGGCGGCATGTACCAGCAGCGTACCGAAACCCGGGACATGCTGATCAGTCAGCACCGGGAGCTGTACCTGGCGATTGTCGAGGGCAGGGCGGAGGATGCGCGAGAGGTGTCCAGCCGGCACATTTTGTATGTGCAGGAGGTGCTGCATGAGGCGCACGAAGAAGCGCAGCGGGTGGCGCGGGCAGAGCGGCGCAGCGGGCGCTGAAACTTTTATGGGCAGTACCGGCCTCTTCGCGGGCAAGCCCGCTCCCACAGGATAGGCGCCGGGCTTGAATCTGGTGCCATTCCTGTGGGGCGGGCGTGCCCGCGAAGAGGCCGCTCCCACAGGATAGGCGCCGGGCTTGAATCTGGTGCCATTCCTGTGGGAGCGGGCTTGCCCGCGAAGAGGCCGGAACAGGCTGAAGAGTCGTTACTCTTCCTTGCCCTTGTTCCGCACAGCCCGCTGCAGCTCGCGGTTGGAATCGCGTTCGCGCATGGTGTCGCGCTTGTCGAATTCCTTCTTGCCCTTGCCCAGTGCGATTTCGCACTTGATCAGGTGCTTGCTCCAGTACAGCGCCAAAGCCACACAGGTGTAGCCTTTTTGCGCCACAGCCGCTTCCACGCGCTCGAGCTCGCGCTTGTTCAGCAGCAGCTTGCGGGTGCGTGTAGGGTCGGCGATGACGTGGGTGCTGGCCGTGGTCAGCGGGGTGATGTGGCTGCCGAACAGCCAGGCCTCACCGTCCTTGAGCAGCACGTAGCTGTCAGTCAGGTGCGCCTTGCCGGCTCGCAGGCTTTTTACTTCCCAGCCGGACAGGACCAGCCCGGCCTCGAACTTGTGTTCGATGAAGTAATCGTGTCGCGCTTTCTTGTTTTGCGCGATGGTCCCGGTCGGATGTTTTTTTTGCTTAGCCATAGGGGCGGCATTATAGGCAAGTCCGCGCGTCATCCGCTATGGGATTTCGGTGTGCTTGAGCCACTGGAATGAATACCGGACAATACAAACCCTGTCATACGCACAGAACCTGTTTTCGGCACGCTGCGAAGCGCCGCCACCCAGCCTTGGAAGTGACGCCTGGATGACTACCCATATTCAACGCTCCGCCCTGCTGCCATACCCCGCCCAGGCGCTTTACGATCTGGTCAACGATGTGGCCAGCTACCCTGAATTTTTGCCGTGGTGCTCGGCCTCGACGGTGATCGAAACCAGCGATACACACATGCGTGCCAAGCTCGAAGTGGCCAAGGGGGGCATGAGCCAGCACTTCGTGACGCGTAACGTGCTGGTGCCGGGGCAGTCCATCGAGATGAACCTCGAAGAAGGGCCGTTCACCCAGCTGCATGGTGTTTGGGTGTTCAAGGCGCTGGGTGAAAAAGCCTGCAAGATCAGCCTGGACCTGTCCTTCGATTACGCTGGGCCGATTGTGCGCGCCACGTTGGGCCCGCTGTTCAATCAGGCGGCCAACACACTGGTCGATGCGTTCTGCCAGCGTGCCAAGCAATTGAATGCCTGACGGATAAGGCACAAACAAAAAGCCCGGACCAGGTCCGGGCTTTTTTGCATCTGCTGTTCCCGCTTAGCGGGTTTCCAGCGGTGCCGGGGTCGGGACCGGGGTGGTCTCGATGGTGTCGATCTCGCGCTGGATGGACTCTTCGGTCGAACCAGGCTTGGCCGGTTTTTCTTCAGGTTGCGCTGCCGGCTGCTCGGTCTGGCCTGGCTCGGTGGCCGGGCTGACGGTGGTATCGCTGCTGCCGCCGAGGATTTCCTGATCGCGGCTTACGCCTGGCATGAAGTCGCCAGACAGGCTGACCAGTTGATCGCTTTCGTTGAAAAATACACTCATGCGTTCCTGCTGGCGCTTACCGCCACCAGGCTGCAGGCTGTACAGGTAATCCCAACGATTGGTGTTGAAGGTGTCCTGAATAAGCGGGTTGCCCATGATAAACCTTACTTGCCGGCGGGTCATTCCCGGGCGTAATTGGTCTATCATGTCTTGCGTGACGACATTGCCCTGCTGGATGTCGATTTTGTAAACCCCGGGAAACGAGCAACCGGCGAGTGCGAGCAGTCCCACTAGGGTGAGGCTGGTTAGCAAGAGCTTGGTGTTTTGCATCGGTGGGCGACTTCCACTATCTTGGCTGGACAACGTAAACCCCGATCATACCCGTATTAAGAGAAGCTGCGAAGCAGCATCGGCGAGAAAGCTGACCATGGTTGAAAATAGCGAATTGCGCAAAGCCGGTCTCAAGGTGACCCTGCCTCGAGTCAAGATCCTTCAGATGCTCGACTCTACCGAGCAGCGTCACATGAGTGCAGAGGATGTCTACAAGGCGCTGATGGAGGCTGGCGAGGATGTAGGCCTGGCCACCGTCTATCGCGTGCTGACCCAGTTCGAGGCGGCGGGTCTGGTGGTTCGCCACAACTTCGACGGCGGTCATGCAGTATTCGAACTGGCCGATGGCGGTCACCACGACCACATGGTGAACGTGGATACCAGTGAAGTCATCGAATTCATGGATGCCGAAATCGAGAAGCGCCAGCGCGAAATCGTGGCCGAGCATGGCTTCGAGCTGGTGGACCACAATCTGGTCCTGTACGTGCGTAAGAAGAAGTAACGATTTTTCGTTATGGATAGCAAAGGCGACCTTCGGGTCGCCTTTGTGCTTTCTGGGGCTAAAAGATTTGTTGTCCGTGCCGGCCTCTTCGCGGGCGCGCCCGCTCCCACAGGTACACCTCAGGTTTCAGATCCTGTGATCACCCTGTGGGAGCGGGCGTGCCCGCGAATCGTCCTGGAAAAGCAAGGCTCAGGCCTTGCCGCTCACCACCATCTTGCGCGCATGCGCCAAAGATTCCTTGGTCAGGTCGATCCCGCCGAGCATCCGCGCCACTTCTTCCACGCGCTCACGCTTGCCAAGGCTAGCCACGGCGGTGTGGGTAGTGTCGCTGTTGCGCACCTTGTGCACGAACAAATGGTGATGCCCCTGCGCCGCCACCTGCGGCAGGTGGGTCACGGTCAGTACCTGGCCGCGTTCGCCCAGGCGCCGCAGCAGTTGGCCGACGATTTCTGCCGTTGGCCCGCCAATGCCCACGTCGACTTCGTCGAACACCAGGGTAGGAATGCGCGAGGTTTGCGCGGTAATGACCTGGATCGCCAGGCTGATACGCGACAGTTCGCCACCCGACGCCACCTTCGCCAGGGCCTTGAGCGGCTGGCCAGGGTTGGCACTGACCAGCAGTTCGATCTGCTCCAGGCCATGGGGTGACAGTTCGGCGCCTTCGTTCTCTGTCAGTTCGATGCAGAAGCGCCCGCCAGGCATGCCCAGGCGCTGGATTTCCTGCTCCACCGCGCCTGCCAGCTGCTGCGCTGCTTGCTGGCGCAGGCCGCTGAGTTCGCGTGCCTTCTCTTTATAGTGCTGGGCGTAGGCGGCAAGCTCTTCGCCCAGCCGCTCGATCGACTCGTCACTGGCGTTAAGGCCTTCCAGCTCCTCCATCAGTTGCTGTTGCAGGTGGGGCAGTTCGGTGGGGTGCACCCGGTGTTTGCGCGCCAGGGTGTAGATGGTGTCCAGGCGCTCTTCCAGGGCTTGCAGGCGCATCGGGTCGGCGTCGAAGTTGTCGAGGAAGCGGTTGAGTTCGCCCACGGCTTCCTCGACCTGAATCTGCGCGCTGGCGATCAGGTTGGCCGCTTCGCTCAGCGCCTTGGGCGAGTTGGTGGCGGCACCCAGGCGGTTGAGGCTGGAGGTGAGGGCGCTGAGCACATTGCCCGAATCACTCTCGCTGCACTGGTCGATGACCTGGCGGCAGATGCCGAACAGGGCTTCGGCGCTGGTCAGGTTCTTGTGTTCCTGTTCCAGCTGCTCCAGTTCGTGCTCGCCCAGGCCGAGGTTGTCCAGTTCTTCCAGCTGGTAACTGAGCAACTGGTGGCGGGCGCGCTGCTCGTCGCCCGAGTTGGACAGGCGCTCCAGCTCCAGGCGGGTCTGGTTCCAGCGCTTGGCTGCAAGCTGTACCTGGCGGGCCAGGTCGACGGCGCCGGCATACTCGTCAAGCAGGCGGCGGTGGGTGTCGGTCTTGAGCAGGGACTGGTGCTCGTGCTGGCTGTGGATATCGATCAGCAGTTCGCCCAGCGCCTTGAGGTCGCCGAGCGGGCAGGGCGTGCCGTTGATGTAGCCGCGGCTGCGGCCTTCGGCGGTAATCACCCGGCGCAAGATGCACAGGCCTTCGTTGTCCAGGTCGCGCTCGGCCAGCCAGGCGTGCGCTTCGGGAATGTCCACCAGGTCGAAGGTGGCCAGTATGTCCGCCTTGTCGGTGCCGGGGCGCACCACGCCGCTGTCGGCACGGTCGCCCAGGGCAAGGCCGAGGGCGTCGAGCATGATCGATTTGCCGGCGCCGGTCTCGCCAGTGATGACGGACATGCCACGGGCGATTTCGAGGTCGAGGTGCTCGACGATGGCGTAGTTGTGAATGGACAGGTGCACCAGCATGGGGTCGGCTCCCGGAAATCAGGTCTGGTTATTTATACAGTACTTTTTTCGGGCCTGCCAATGCCCCTTCGCAGATTCTGTTGCAGCCTTGAAAACCACCTTGCCCCTTGAACCTGGTTTTTCCGGCCCCATATAGCCGACATCCAAGGCGAGCCTGGCTCGCAGTCCACAAAATTGCGCAGGAGAGACCCCATGGCTGATGAGCAGCTGAACGAGAAAGACCTTAACGTGGAAGAAACCGGTGCAGGCAATGCAGCTGATACCCGTGTTCTGGAGCTCGAGGAACAGCTGGCCGCAGCCAAGGACCAGGCGCTGCGCGCCGTTGCCGACCTGCAGAACGTACGCCGTCGTGCCGAGCAGGATGTGGAGAAAGCCCACAAGTTCGCCCTGGAGAAGTTCTCCAGCGACTTGCTGCCGGTGATCGACAGCCTGGAACTGGCCCTGGCTCACTCCAGTGCCGACGATGAGCACGTCAAGCAGATCCGCGAGGGTGTCGAACTGACCCTGAAGATGTTCCAGGACACCCTCAAGCGCTACAACCTTGAAGCCGTTGACCCGCACGGCCAGCCGTTCAACCCTGAGCACCACCAGGCCATGGCCATGCAGGAAAACGCCGAGGTCGAGCCAAACAGCGTGTTGAACGTGTTCCAGAAGGGTTACCTGCTGAACGGCCGCCTGCTGCGCCCCGCCATGGTGGTGGTCAGCAAAGCGCCGAGCGCGGCGCAACCCTCGATCAATGAAAAGGCTTGAAATCCTTCGGGGCATCCCCATCTAGGTGTCAAGCCTTCAAGTATTACCGCAGTTGGCCAAAGTAGTCGCTGCTACCAAATTCAAGTTTCGGGAGAGTTAACATGGGTAAAATCATCGGTATCGACCTGGGGACCACCAACTCGTGCGTCTCCATTCTGGAAAACGGTAACGTCAAAGTCATCGAAAACGCCGAAGGTGCGCGTACTACCCCTTCGATCGTGGCCTACGCCAACGATGGCGAAATCCTGGTTGGCCAGTCGGCCAAGCGCCAGGCGGTCACCAACCCGCACAACACCCTGTTCGCAGTGAAGCGCCTGATTGGCCGCCGCTTCGAAGAAGATGTCGTGCAGAAAGACATCAAGCTGGTGCCGTACAAGATCGTCAAGGCGAACAACGGTGACGCCTGGGTCGAGGCTGCTGGCAAGGAAATGGCTCCGCCGCAGATCAGCGCCGAAGTCCTGAAGAAAATGAAAAAGACCGCCGAAGACTACCTCGGCGAGCCAGTCACCGAAGCGGTCATCACCGTTCCGGCCTACTTCAACGACAGCCAGCGTCAGGCGACCAAAGACGCCGGCCGCATCGCTGGCCTGGACGTAAAACGCATCATCAACGAGCCGACTGCCGCTGCACTGGCTTACGGTATGGACAAGGCCAAGGGCGACCACACCGTCATCGTTTATGACCTGGGTGGTGGTACCTTCGACGTTTCGGTCATCGAAATCGCCGAAGTCGACGGTGAGCACCAGTTCGAAGTACTGGCTACCAACGGCGACACCTTCCTGGGTGGCGAAGACTTCGACATGCGCCTGATCGACTACCTTGTCGACGAGTTCAAGAAAGAGTCGGGCATGGACCTGAAGAACGATCCTCTGGCCCTGCAGCGTCTGAAAGAAGCCGCAGAAAAAGCCAAGATCGAGCTGTCGTCCGCTCAGTCGACCGACGTCAACCTGCCGTACATCACTGCAGATGCCACCGGTCCTAAGCACCTGAACGTGAAGATCTCCCGCGCCAAGCTGGAGTCGCTGGTCGAAGACCTGGTCAAGCGTACTATCGAGCCTTGCCGCATCGCCCTGAAAGACGCCGGCATCGACGCCAGCAAGATCGACGACGTGATCCTGGTCGGTGGTCAGACCCGCATGCCGCTGGTGCAGAAAGAAGTGGCCGACTTCTTCGGTAAAGAAGCGCGCAAGGACGTCAACCCGGACGAAGCGGTTGCCATGGGTGCTGCCATCCAGGGTGCGGTACTGGCCGGTGACGTGAAAGACGTACTGCTGCTGGACGTCAGCCCGCTGACCCTGGGTATCGAAACCATGGGCGGCGTGATGACCGCGCTGATCGAGAAGAACACCACCATCCCGACCAAGAAGTCGCAGGTGTTCTCGACTGCCGACGACAACCAGAGCGCCGTGACCATTCACGTGCTGCAAGGTGAGCGTAAGCAGGCTGCGCAGAACAAGTCGCTGGGCAAGTTCGACCTGGCTGACATTCCGCCAGCACCGCGCGGCGTGCCGCAAATCGAAGTGACCTTCGACATCGACGCCAACGGCATCCTGCACGTAGGTGCGAAAGACAAGGCCACCGGCAAGACTCAGTCGATCGTGATCAAGGCCAACTCCGGCCTGTCGGACGAAGAGATCGAGCGCATGGTGCGTGACGCCGAGGCCAACGCCGAGGAAGACCGCAAGTTCGAAGAGCTGGCTGCTGCCCGTAACCAGGGTGACGCGCTGGTACACTCGACCCGCAAGATGGTCGCTGATGCAGGTGACAAGGTTACCGCTGAAGAGAAAACCGCCATCGAGGCCGCCGTTGTTGCCCTGGAAGCCGCTGTCAAAGGCGACGACAAGGCTGCCATCGACGCCAAGGTTGAAGAGCTGTCCAAGGTCTCTGCCCCGGTTGCCCAGAAGATGTACGCCGAGCAGTCGGCTGAACAACCTCAGGGTGGCGCGCAGCAGGCCGAGCCGGAAGCCAAGCACGATGACGTGGTTGACGCCGAGTTCGAAGAAGTGAAAGACAACAACAAGCAGTAATCCCTGCATGTTGTCGGCCGGTTCACCGTCGTTTGCCGGTGAGCTGGTAGGATGTCGCCGCGCGGGGGCTTGCTCCCGCGTTGGCGTATCTGGAATTCGAGAATTTTTACAGCATCTGTCAGTGGCTCTTAATGGGTAGCAGGCGGGTGCTGATGGCGTGGCGCAGATGCCACACGCCCAACAAGGTGCAAATGACCTATGTCCAAGCGTGATTATTATGAGGTCCTGGGTGTCGAGCGCGGCGCCACTGAAGCGGACCTCAAGAAGGCTTACCGCCGTTTGGCGATGAAATATCACCCGGACCGCAACCCGGGCGATAAAGAATCGGAAGACAAGTTCAAGGAGGCCAACGAGGCCTACGAAGTGCTGTCAGACGCGAGCAAGCGTGCGGCCTTCGACCAGTATGGCCATGCAGGTGTCGACCCAAGCATGGGTGGCGGTGGTGCCGGCTTTGGTGGTGCCAACTTCTCCGACATCTTCGGCGATGTGTTCAGCGACTTCTTCGGCGGCGGTGGTCGCGGTGGTGGTCGAGGCGGTGCCCAGCGCGGCAGCGACCTGCGCTACACCCTGGAGCTGAACCTGGAAGAAGCGGTGCGTGGCACCACGGTCAGTATCCGCGTGCCCACCCTGGTCAACTGCCAGCCTTGCGACGGTTCCGGTGCCAAGAAGGGTTCGACCCCGTCGACCTGCCCGACCTGTGGCGGCATCGGCCAGGTGCGCATGCAGCAAGGCTTCTTCTCGGTGCAGCAGACCTGCCCGCGCTGCCATGGCCAAGGCAAGATCATTACCGACCCGTGCACTTCGTGCCATGGTGAAGGGCGTGTCGAGGAATACAAGACGCTGTCGGTCAAGGTGCCGGCAGGTGTCGATACCGGCGACCGCATTCGTCTGTCGGGTGAGGGCGAGGCCGGTACTCATGGTGGCCCGACTGGCGACCTGTACGTGGTGATCAGCGTGCGTGAGCACGAGATTTTCCAGCGCGATGGCAAGCATTTGTACTGTGAGGTACCGATCAGCTACACCGATGCTGCCCTGGGTGGCGAGCTGGAAGTGCCGACCCTGGATGGTCGCGTGAAGCTGAAGATTCCGGAAGGCACCCAGACCGGTAAGCAGTTCCGTCTGCGTGGCAAGGGTGTTGCCCCGGTGCGTGGTGGTGGTGCGGGTGACCTGCTGTGCCGTGTGGCCGTAGAAACCCCGGTCAATCTCAGTCGCCGTCAGCGCGAGCTGCTCGAAGAGCTGCGTGATTCGCTGGAAGGTGACAGTTCCCACTCGCCCAAGGCCAGCGGCTGGTTCGATGGTGTGAAGCGCTTCTTCGGCGATCTCTGACAAGGAACAGGTTATGCGACGTATTGCAGTGATGGGCGCGGCGGGTCGGATGGGCAAAACCCTCATCGAAGCCGTGCAACAAACCCCGGGCGCGGGGCTGACTGCGGCGATCGATCGCCCTGACAGCTCGTTGGTCGGGGCTGATGCCGGAGAGCTGGCGGCACTTGGCCGAATTGGCGTGCTGTTGTCCGACGACCTGGCCAAGGTTGCCGACGAGTTCGATGTGCTGATCGATTTCACTCATCCCTCGGTGACCCTGAAAAACCTCGCGTTCTGCCGCAAGCATGGCAAGGCGATGATCATCGGCACGACCGGTTTTACAGTCGAAGAGAAGCAGTTGTTGGCTGAGGCTGGCAAGGACATTCCAATCGTGTTCGCCGCCAACTTCAGCGTGGGTGTCAACCTTAGCCTCAAGCTGCTGGATATGGCTGCGCGGGTGCTGGGCGATGATGTCGATATCGAAATCATCGAGGCGCACCACCGGCACAAGGTCGATGCGCCGTCGGGTACTGCACTGCGCATGGGTGAAGTGGTTGCCAATGCGCTGGGCCGTGATCTGCAGGAAGTGGCCGTGTATGGCCGTGAAGGGCAAACCGGCGCGCGTGATCGCAAAACCATCGGTTTCGCCACCGTGCGTGCCGGCGATGTGGTGGGCGATCACACCGTGTTGTTCGCTGCTGAAGGCGAGCGCCTGGAAATCACCCACAAGGCCTCCAGCCGCATGACCTTCGCCAAGGGTGCCGTGCGTGCGGCGCTGTGGCTGGACGGGCGTGAGCCGGGGCTGTACGACATGCAGGATGTGCTTGAGCTGCGTTAAGCCGTGAGTGTGGTGTGGGCTTCTTCGCGGGCTTGCCCGCTCCCACAGGTACAGCGTTGCTCTTGGGCTGGTGCGCTCCCTGGGGGAGCGCGCCAGCCCGCGTAGAAGCCAACACAGATGTCAGTCTGTCGCATTGATGTGTTTTAGAGACACATCCGCGGTAGACCGAAAACACACTTTTCTGTAAGCTACAGCTTTAGTGTGTCCACTAAAAGCGCGCAGCGAATTGAATTCAGCACATGAAAGCGGGGTGACGTGTCCATACGTCACTCCGCTTTTTTGCAACCTGCGATCGCCCTTTCATGCTTGATTTACGGGAGGTCTTCTTGACAAAGCCAGCCATACTCGCCCTTGCCGACGGCAGTATTTTCCGCGGTGAAGCCATCGGTGCCGACGGTCAGACCGTTGGTGAGGTGGTATTCAACACCGCTATGACCGGCTACCAGGAAATCCTTACAGACCCTTCCTACGCGCAGCAAATCGTTACCCTGACCTACCCGCACATCGGCAACACCGGTACTACCCCGGAAGACGCCGAGTCGAACCGCGTCTGGTCCGCAGGCCTGGTCATCCGTGACCTGCCGCTGCTGGCCAGCAACTGGCGTAACACCCAGTCGCTGCCTGAGTACCTCAAGGCCAACAACGTCGTCGCCATCGCCGGCATCGACACCCGTCGCCTGACCCGTATCCTGCGTGAAAAGGGCGCCCAGAACGGCTGCATTCTGGCGGGTGACAACATCAGCGAAGAAGCTGCCATCGCTGCTGCCCGCGGCTTCCCGGGCCTGAAGGGCATGGACCTGGCCAAGGTCGTCTCCACCAAGGAACGTTACGAGTGGCGCTCCAGTGTGTGGGAGCTGAAAACCGACAGCCACCCGACCATCGACGCTGCCGACCTGCCGTACCACGTGGTTGCCTTCGACTATGGCGTCAAGCTGAACATCCTGCGCATGCTGGTGGCCCGCGGCTGCCGCGTGACCGTGGTACCAGCCCAGACCCCGGCCAGCGAAGTGCTGGCACTCAACCCGGACGGCGTGTTCCTGTCCAACGGCCCTGGTGACCCCGAACCGTGCGACTACGCGATCCAGGCGATCAAGGAAATCCTCGAAACCGAGATTCCGGTATTCGGCATCTGCCTCGGCCACCAGCTGCTGGCCCTGGCTTCCGGCGCCAAGACCGTGAAAATGGGCCACGGCCACCACGGTGCCAACCACCCGGTCCAGGACCTGGATACCGGTGTGGTCATGATCACCAGCCAGAACCACGGCTTCGCCGTTGACGAGGCGACCCTGCCGGGTAACGTTCGCGCCATTCACAAGTCGCTGTTCGACGGCACCCTGCAGGGTATCGAGCGTACCGACAAGAGCGCGTTCAGCTTCCAGGGCCACCCTGAAGCGAGCCCGGGCCCGACCGACGTCGCGCCTCTGTTCGATCGTTTCACCGATGCCATGGCCAAGCGCCGCTGAGCATCCTGCTTCAAGGCCCCGGGCCGGCACACGCCGCGCCCGGCAGCGCCTGACCCAGATTGTTCAAAGCGGCTTGCCGACTGACCCCGGATTTGAGTGACCACCATGCCAAAACGTACAGACATCAAAAGCATCCTGATTCTCGGCGCTGGCCCGATCGTGATCGGCCAGGCCTGCGAATTCGACTACTCCGGCGCCCAGGCCTGTAAAGCCCTGCGCGAGGAAGGTTTCCGCGTCATCCTGGTGAACTCCAACCCAGCCACCATCATGACCGACCCGGCCATGGCCGACGCCACCTACATCGAGCCGATCAAGTGGCAATCGGTGGCCAAGATCATCGAGAAAGAGCGCCCGGACGCCGTGCTGCCGACCATGGGTGGCCAGACCGCCCTGAACTGCGCCCTGGACCTGGAGCGCCACGGCGTTCTGGAGAAGTTCGGCGTGGAGATGATCGGTGCCAACGCTGACACCATCGACAAGGCCGAAGACCGTTCGCGCTTCGACAAGGCCATGAAGGACATCGGCCTGGAGTGCCCGCGCTCCGGTATCGCCCACAGCATGGAAGAGGCCAATGCGGTCCTCGAGAAGCTCGGCTTCCCATGCATCATTCGCCCGTCGTTCACCATGGGCGGCACCGGCGGCGGTATCGCTTACAACCGTGAAGAGTTCGAAGAAATCTGCACCCGTGGTCTGGACCTGTCGCCGACCAAAGAGCTGCTGATCGACGAATCGCTGATCGGCTGGAAGGAATACGAGATGGAGGTGGTCCGCGACAAGAAGGACAACTGCATCATCGTCTGCTCGATCGAAAACTTCGACCCGATGGGTGTGCACACCGGTGACTCGATCACTGTTGCCCCGGCACAGACCCTGACCGACAAGGAATACCAGATCATGCGCAACGCCTCGCTGGCGGTGCTGCGTGAAATCGGTGTGGAAACCGGCGGTTCCAACGTCCAGTTCGGCATTTGCCCGAACACCGGCCGCATGGTCGTCATCGAGATGAACCCGCGCGTGTCGCGTTCGTCCGCCCTGGCCTCCAAGGCCACCGGCTTCCCGATCGCCAAGATCGCCGCCAAGCTGGCCATTGGTTACACCCTCGACGAGCTGCAGAACGACATCACTGGCGGTCGCACCCCGGCGTCCTTCGAGCCGTCGATCGACTACGTCGTCACCAAGCTGCCACGCTTCGCCTTCGAGAAATTCCCGAAAGCCGACGCCCGCCTGACCACCCAGATGAAATCCGTCGGTGAAGTCATGGCCATCGGCCGTACTTTCCAGGAGTCCCTGCAGAAAGCCCTGCGCGGCCTGGAAGTCGGCGCCTGCGGCCTCGACCCGAAAGTCGACCTGGCCAGCCCGGAAGCCGCCAGCATCCTCAAGCGCGAACTGACCGTGCCGGGTGCCGAGCGTATCTGGTATGTGGCTGACGCCATGCGTTCGGGTATGACCTGCGAAGAAATCTTCAATCTGACCGGCATCGACATGTGGTTCCTGGTGCAGATGGAAGACCTGATCAAGGAAGAAGAGAAGGTCAAGACCTTGGCCCTGTCGGCAATCGACAAGGACTACATGCTGCGCCTCAAGCGCAAGGGCTTCTCGGACCAGCGCCTGGCAGTACTGCTGGGTATCACCGACAAGAACCTGCGTCGCCACCGCCACAAGCTGGAAGTGTTCCCGGTGTACAAGCGCGTCGACACCTGCGCCGCCGAGTTCGCCACCGACACCGCCTACCTGTACTCCACCTACGAGGAAGAGTGCGAGGCCAATCCGTCGACCCGCGACAAGATCATGATCCTGGGTGGCGGCCCGAACCGTATCGGCCAAGGTATCGAGTTCGACTACTGCTGCGTACACGCCGCCCTGGCGCTGCGTGAAGACGGTTACGAGACCATCATGGTCAACTGCAACCCGGAAACCGTCTCCACCGACTACGACACTTCCGACCGCCTGTACTTCGAGCCGTTGACCCTGGAAGACGTGCTGGAAGTCTGCCGCGTCGAGAAGCCGAAGGGCGTGATCGTTCACTACGGCGGCCAGACCCCGCTGAAGCTGGCCCGCGCTCTGGAAGAAGCTGGCGTGCCGATCATCGGTACCAGCCCTGACGCCATCGACCGCGCCGAAGACCGTGAGCGCTTCCAGCAGATGGTTCAGCGCCTGAGCCTGCTGCAGCCGCCAAACGCCACTGTGCGCAGCGAAGAAGAAGCCATCCGTGCTGCCGGCAGCATTGGCTACCCGCTGGTCGTGCGTCCGTCCTACGTGCTGGGCGGCCGTGCCATGGAGATCGTCTACGAGCTGGACGAGCTCAAGCGCTACCTGCGTGAAGCGGTACAAGTGTCGAACGACAGCCCGGTACTGCTCGACCACTTCCTCAACTGCGCCATCGAGATGGACGTGGATGCGGTGTGCGACGGCACCGACGTGGTCATCGGCGCGATCATGCAGCACATCGAGCAGGCCGGCGTACACTCCGGCGACTCGGCGTGCTCGCTGCCACCTTACTCGCTGAGCAAGGAAGTGCAGGACGAAGTCCGCGTTCAGGTCAAGAAAATGGCGCTGGAGCTGGGCGTAGTCGGCCTGATGAACGTGCAGCTGGCCCTGCAGGGCGACAAGATCTACGTGATCGAAGTCAACCCGCGTGCCTCGCGTACCGTACCGTTCGTGTCCAAGTGCATCGGCACGTCCCTGGCGATGATCGCAGCCCGTGTCATGGCGGGTAAAACCCTGAAAGAGCTGGGCTTCACCCAGGAAATCATCCCGAACTTCTACAGCGTGAAGGAAGCCGTCTTCCCGTTCGCCAAGTTCCCAGGGGTTGACCCGATCCTCGGCCCTGAGATGAAATCGACCGGTGAAGTCATGGGTGTCGGTGACAGCTTCGGTGAAGCCTTCGCCAAAGCCCAGATGGGGGCCAGCGAAGTGCTGCCGACTGGCGGTACCGCGTTCATCAGCGTGCGCGACGACGACAAGCCACAAGTGGCCGGCGTTGCCCGCGACCTGATCGCCCTGGGCTTCGAAGTGGTTGCCACTGCCGGCACCGCCAAGGTTATCGAGGCGGCTGGCCTGAAAGTGCGCCGTGTGAACAAAGTGACCGAAGGTCGCCCTCACGTGGTCGACATGATCAAGAACGACGAAGTGTCGCTGATCATCAACACCACCGAAGGTCGCCAGTCGATCGCCGACTCCTACTCGATTCGTCGCAATGCGCTGCAGCACAAGATTTACTGCACCACTACCATTGCGGCTGGTGAAGCCATCTGCGAAGCGCTGAAATTCGGTCCCGAAAAGACCGTTCGTCGCTTGCAGGATCTGCATGCAGGACTGAAAGCATGAGCATTACCAAATACCCGATGACCGTCCAGGGCGCTCGCGCCCTGGAAGAAGAGCACCTGTTCCTGAGCAAGACCGAGCGCCCGCGCCTGAGTCAGGCCATTGGTGAAGCGCGTGAGCTGGGTGACCTCAAGGAAAACGCCGAATACCATGCCGCCCGTGAGGAGCAGGGCATGGTCGAAGCGCGTATCCGTGATATCGAAGGCCGTCTGCAGAATTCGGTGGTCATCGATGTGACCACCATCCCTCACACCGGCAAGGTGATTTTCGGTACCACCGTGGTACTGGCCAACACCGAAACCGATGAAGAGGTGACCTACCAGATCGTTGGCGAGGATGAAGCTGACGTGAAGCAGGGCAAGCTGTCGAGCGGCGCACCCATTGCCCGTGCCATCATCGGCAAGGAAGAAGGTGATACTGTCGTCGTCAAGACGCCTAGTGGCACGGTCGAGTACGAGATTGTCGAAGTCAAGCACATCTGACCGACGCCTGCGGGCGCCATCCCTCGAGGGGATCCTCTGGCAACTGGCCCAGGTTTTCTGGGTCGGTGGCCTGTGGGTGTTCCATGTCGGGCTGGTGCCTGCGCTCAAGGTCAGTGGCCTGGCCCCGCTGCTGGTACAGGATATCGCCGGGCAGATCGACCGCTGGTTGATCGGCGTGGCGTTGCTTGGCTTGTTGACCCAGCTGGCAGTGCTGGCGAGGGTGGACGGCCTGGCGGCCTGGTGGCGGCAGTTCCGCGGCCAGATGCTGTTGCTCGGCTTCGGTGCCTGCGTGGGGTATTACACCTTGCGCTACGGTATTTCCGTGGGCGAGCGCTGGCAGATGTTCTGCTTCCTGGTGCTGGGCTTTTCCGGCATCGTGCTGGTGGCCCAGCCGGTACCGGTCAGGGCGCGTTCACCGCGCCACTGATCGGAGCTACCGTTACTTGTAACGGTGGATGTTGGACAGCTGCTTGTTCGGCTGTGGGTTCTTGCGGTAGATCAGGGCTTTCTTGCCGATGGTCTGCACCAGCTCGGCACGGCCGGCCTTGCACAGCTCGGCGATGGTCTCGGCGCGTTCTTCGCGGTCTTCCGAGCGAATTTCGACCTTGATCAGCTCATGGTCGACCAGAGCGCGCTCCAATTCGGCGATCACGCCTTCATTCAAACCGTTGCCAGCAACGATCAGGACCGGCTTCAGGTCATGACCAATGGACTTGTATTGCTTCTTCTGCTCGTTATTGAGCGGCATAATCTGACCCTTTCCGTCTGATTCTGTAAAATTGACCGGCATTTTACCCGAGGGCCACCGGCTCCGCCCAGTCAATCACGACGCATATCATCGAGGTGCCCCGTGGTACAACGTTCCAAAAGCAGCGCAAACTGGCTGCGAGAGCATTTCAACGACCCTTTTGTGAAGCAGGCGCAGAAGGATGGGTATCGCTCGCGTGCGAGCTACAAACTGCTGGAGATCCAGGAGAAGGACCGCCTGATCCGCCCAGGCATGAGCGTGATCGACCTCGGCGCGGCCCCTGGTGGCTGGTCTCAGGTGACCAGTCGTCTGATTGGTGGCCAGGGTCGCCTGATCGCTTCCGACATTCTGGAAATGGACTCGATCGCCGACGTGACCTTCATTCAGGGTGACTTCACCCACGACGAAGTGCTGCAGCGCATTCTCGAAGCGGTGGGCGATTCGCATGTAGACCTTGTGATTTCCGACATGGCCCCCAATATGAGTGGTACGCCCGCGGTGGACATTCCGCGTGCCATGTTCCTCTGCGAGCTGGCCCTCGATCTGGCGACCCGCGTACTCAAGCCCGGGGGCGACTTCCTGATCAAGATTTTCCAGGGCGAAGGTTTTGACGTGTACCTGAAGGACGTGCGCAGCAAGTTCGACAAGGTGCAAATGCGCAAGCCATCGTCGTCACGGGACCGTTCCCGCGAGCAATACCTGTTGGGCAGGGGCTTCAAAGGGTAATGAAAGGTGTGAAGCGGGGTGGTCGATAGTTAATTCCAATCGGCCACTGCGTCAGGATCGTCCGAACTTCGTGTAGTCTAGCTTTCACAAAGGGTTACAGACGGTGCCTGCGGCTGCGTAGGTAATGTAGTAAGTTAGGGCGATGAATATCATGCGAGGCACGGCTGCGTCGTGCGCCGGCCTCAGAGGGTAGCTAATTGAACGACATGGCAAAGAATCTGATCCTGTGGTTGATCATCGCAGCTGTCCTGGTGACAGTGATGAACAACTTCTCCAGCCCTAACGAGCCGCAGACCCTCAACTACTCCGACTTCATCCAGCAGGTCAAGGATGGCAAGGTCGAGCGTGTGACCGTCGATGGCTACATCATTACTGGCAAGCGCACCGATGGCGACAACTTCAAGACTGTGCGCCCGGCCATCACCGACAATGGTCTGATCGGCGATCTGGTCGACAACCACGTGGTCGTCGAAGGCAAGCAGCCTGAGCAACAGAGCATCTGGACGCAGTTGCTGGTGGCGAGCTTCCCGATCCTGGTGATCATTGCCGTGTTCATGTTCTTCATGCGCCAGATGCAAGGGGGCGCGGGCGGCAAGGGCGGGCCGATGAGCTTCGGCAAGAGCAAGGCGCGCCTGCTGTCCGAAGACCAGGTCAAGACCACGCTGGCTGACGTTGCGGGCTGCGACGAGGCCAAGGAAGAGGTTGGCGAGCTGGTCGAGTTCCTGCGCGATCCGGGCAAGTTCCAGCGCCTGGGTGGCCGTATCCCGCGCGGTGTGCTGATGGTCGGCCCACCCGGTACCGGTAAGACCCTGCTGGCCAAGGCTATCGCGGGCGAGGCGAAAGTACCGTTCTTCACCATTTCCGGTTCGGACTTCGTGGAAATGTTCGTGGGTGTCGGTGCCAGCCGTGTGCGCGACATGTTCGAGCAGGCCAAGAAGCACGCCCCGTGCATCATCTTCATCGACGAAATCGACGCCGTTGGTCGCCATCGTGGCGCCGGCATGGGCGGCGGTCACGACGAGCGTGAGCAAACCCTCAACCAGTTGCTGGTGGAGATGGACGGCTTCGAGATGAACGATGGCATCATCGTCATCGCCGCCACCAACCGTCCGGATGTGCTCGACCCTGCGCTGCTGCGCCCCGGCCGCTTCGACCGCCAGGTGGTGGTTGGCCTGCCGGACATTCGTGGTCGTGAGCAGATCCTCAAGGTGCACATGCGCAAGGTGCCGATCGGCGAGAACGTCAACCCGGCGGTCATCGCGCGGGGTACCCCAGGCTTCTCCGGCGCCGACCTGGCCAACCTGGTCAACGAGGCTTCGCTGTTTGCCGCGCGTTCCAACAAGCGCCTGGTCGAAATGAAAGAGTTCGAGCTGGCCAAGGACAAGATCATGATGGGCGCTGAGCGCAAGACCATGGTCATGTCCGAAAAGGAAAAGAGAAACACGGCCTATCACGAGGCTGGCCACGCCATTGTCGGTCGCCTGGTGCCTGAGCACGACCCGGTCTACAAGGTTTCGATCATCCCGCGTGGTCGTGCCTTGGGTGTGACCATGTTCCTGCCGGAAGAAGACCGCTACAGCCTCTCCAAGCGTGCGCTGATCAGCCAGATCTGCTCGCTGTATGGCGGCCGTATCGCCGAGGAGATGACCTTGGGCTTCGATGGCGTGACCACCGGCGCGTCCAACGACATCATGCGCGCCAGCCAGCTCGCTCGTAACATGGTGACCAAATGGGGCCTGTCCGAGAAGCTCGGCCCGCTGATGTATGCAGAGGAAGAGGGCGAGGTGTTCCTCGGCCGCAGTGCCGGTAGCCAGCATGCCAGCGTGTCCGGCGAGACTGCCAAATTGATCGACTCCGAGGTGCGCAGCATCATCGATCAGTGCTATGCCACTGCCAAGCAGTTGCTGATCGACAACCGCGACAAGCTCGAGGCGATGACCGAAGCGCTGATGAAGTACGAGACCATCGATGCCGATCAGATTGACGACATCATGGCTGGGCGCACACCACGTGAGCCACGTGATTGGGACGATGACAAGCACTCGGGCACGCCTGCGGCCCAGGATGAGCGTCCGGAATCGCCAATCGGCGGCCCAGCGGCTGAACACTAAGGGCATCTATGAGCTCAGTGCAGTACCCCACCCGGTTGCCTTGCGGCAGCCGGGTTCTTGATTTGTCGCATACCCATGTCATGGGTATTCTCAATATCACCCCCGATTCCTTCTCCGATGGCGGTCGCTTCAGTCAGCGCGACGAGGCCCTGCGCCACGCCGAAGCGATGGTTGCCGCCGGCGCAACGCTGATCGATATCGGTGGCGAGTCCACGCGCCCGGGTGCGCGTGCAGTCTCGGTGACCGAGGAGCTGGAGCGTGTGGCGCCAATGGTCGAGGCCATCAACAGTCGCCTCGACGTGGTCATTTCGGTCGATACCTCCACGCCTGCTGTCATGCGTGAAGCCGCGCGCCTGGGGGCCGGGCTGATCAACGACGTACGGGCCCTGGAGCGCGATGGCGCCCTGGACGCTGCGGCGGATACCGGTCTGCCGGTGTGCCTCATGCACATGCGTGGCGAGCCAGGCAACATGCAGGACGATCCGCAGTACCAGGACGTGACCGCCGACGTCACCCGTTATCTTGAACAGCGGATGGCCGCCTGCGCAGCAGCGGGCATCGACGCTGATAGAATCATCCTTGACCCAGGCTTCGGTTTCGCCAAGACACTGGCGCACAATCTGAGCCTGTTCAAGCACATGGAAGCGCTCTATCGCCTTGGGCGCCCACTGCTGGTGGGCGTTTCACGAAAGAGCATGATCGGCCTGACGCTGGAACGTCCGGTCGGCGAGCGCTTGTACGGCAGCCTTGCGCTGGCGGCGTTGGCCATGACCAAAGGGGCGAGCATCCTTCGGGTACATGACGTGGCCGAAACCGTTGATGTGGTACGCATGATCGCTGCGGTGCAAAACGCCGAATAAGAACATTGGAGTCCCTATGAGCAGAAAATACTTTGGTACCGACGGCATTCGTGGCCGCGTCGGCGAATACCCGATCACGCCTGACTTCATGCTGAAGCTTGGCTGGGCGGCCGGCATGGCCTTCCGCAAGCAGGGCCATTGCCGCGTGCTGGTGGGCAAGGACACGCGTATCTCCGGCTACATGTTCGAGTCCGCACTGGAAGCCGGGCTTTCCGCGGCAGGTGCCGATGTGATGCTGCTCGGGCCGATGCCGACACCGGCCATCGCCTACCTCACGCGTACCTTCCACGCCGAAGCCGGCATCGTCATCAGTGCCTCGCACAACCCGCACGATGACAACGGCATCAAGTTCTTCTCGGGCCAGGGCACCAAGCTGCCGGACGAGGTCGAGCTGATGATCGAAGAGCTGCTCGACCAACCGATGACCGTTGTCGAGTCGGGCAAGCTGGGCAAGGTTTCGCGTATCAACGATGCCGCCGGCCGCTACATCGAATTCTGCAAGAGCAGCGTGCCGAGCAGCACCAGCTTCGACGGCCTCAAGCTGGTGGTCGACTGCGCCCATGGTGCTACCTACAAGGTTGCGCCCAGCGTATTCCGTGAGCTGGGTGCCGACGTGACCGTGCTGCATGCGCAACCGGACGGCCTGAACATCAACGAAGGTTGCGGCTCGACACACATCGAATCACTGCAGGCCGCTGTACTGGTCGGGCATGCCGATCTCGGCATTGCCTTTGACGGTGACGGCGATCGCGTGCTGATGGTCGACCACACGGGCGCCATCGTCGACGGTGACGAGCTGCTGTTCATCATTGCTCGCGACCTGCAGGAACATGGCAAGCTGCAAGGCGGGGTGGTCGGTACGCTGATGAGTAACCTGGGCCTGGAGCTGGCGCTCAAGGACCTGGACATCCCGTTTGTGCGGGCCAAGGTCGGCGACCGTTACGTCATGGCCGAGCTGTTGGAGCGTGAATGGCTGGTCGGCGGTGAAAACTCCGGTCACGTCGTGTGCTGCAACCACACCACAACGGGCGACGCGATCATTGCCGCGCTGCAGGTGTTGATGGCGCTCAAGCGCCGGGGCGAAACCCTGGCCCAGGCCCGTCAGGCCCTGCGCAAGTGCCCGCAGGTGCTGATCAATGTGCGCTTTGGCGCCAGCAAGGTCGACCCGCTGGAGCACCCCGCCGTCAAGGAAGCCAGTGCCAAGGTTACCGAAGCGCTGGCGGGGCGGGGTCGTGTGCTGTTGCGCAAGTCCGGTACCGAGCCGTTGGTGCGGGTCATGGTTGAGGGCGAGGACGAAAGCCAGGTGCGGGCCCATGCTGAAGCGCTGGCCAAACTGGTCGGCGAAGTTTGTGTCTGAAGGCGCTTGCCAGCGCAGATCTGGTTGGGTAAGATCTGCGCCCACTTTGACCGACGAGGTAAAGCATGCGTCGCCCTATGGTAGCTGGTAACTGGAAAATGCACGGTACCCGCGCTAGCGTCGCTGAGCTGACCAAAGGCTTGAGTAATCTCGCCTTGCCGAGCGGAGTGGAAGTCGCCGTATTTCCACCGGCCTTGTTCATCAATCAGGTGATTGATGGCCTGGCAGGTAAAGAAATTACTGTCGGCGCACAGAATTCTGCTGTACAACCCGAACAGGGTGCGCTGACCGGGGAAGTTGCTCCCGAGCAGCTGGTTGAAGCAGGTTGCAAGTTGGTGTTGATTGGCCATTCGGAGCGTCGCCAGATTATTGGTGAAACCGACGAAGTGCTCAATCGCAAGTTTGCAGCAGCCCAGGCCAAAGGCTTGAAGCCAGTGCTTTGCATAGGGGAAACCCTTGAGGAGCGCGAGGCTGGCAAGACGCTCGAAGTTGTCGGGCGTCAACTAAGCAGTATCATCGAAGCATTCGGTGTTAAGGCTTTTGCCGATGCAGTAATTGCCTATGAGCCTGTATGGGCCATCGGTACGGGCCTTACGGCCACGCCACAGCAGGCCCAGGATGTGCACGCCGCCATCCGCGGCCAGTTGGCGGCAGAAGATGCTGAAGTGGCTGCGAAGGTGCAGTTGCTATACGGCGGCAGCGTGAAGGCGGCCAATGCGGCCGAACTGTTCGGCATGCCGGATATCGATGGGGGTCTCATTGGTGGGGCTTCCCTGAACGCAGACGAATTCGGTGCAATTTGTCGCGCCGCAGGAAACTGAACAAATGCTGGAAACAGTCATCGTTGTTTTTCATCTGTTGGCAGCGCTGTCGCTTGTAGTGCTGGTTCTGTTGCAACAGGGTAAAGGTGCTGAAGCAGGTGCATCTTTCGGCGCGGGGGCCTCAAACACCGTGTTCGGGAGCCAAGGCTCTGCAACGTTCCTAAGTAAATTAACTGCTATACTCGCTGCCACTTTCTTTTTGACAGCACTTGGGTTAGGATACTTCGCGAAGCAACAAGCTCACCAGCTTAGCCAAGCAGGTCTTCCAGATCCAGCAGTGCTAGAAGTGAAAGAGCCGCAAAAACCGGCAGTTAATGATGATGTACCGGTGCTCCAACAGCAGAAGAGCGAAACCACCAATAATACGGGTGATGTACCTCCTCCGGCTCAAGAGCAGAAGTAACGGGTTTCAAGTAGTAGTATTGCCGAGGTGGTGGAATTGGTAGACACGCAACCTTGAGGTGGTTGTGCCCATAGGGTGTAGGGGTTCGAGTCCCCTTCTCGGTACCAATTAAAGCTTGAGAGCCCGCTTTAGCGGGCTTTCTTGTAGGTGAATGTTTGGATTTGACCCTCAACAGGGTTCGGTCTTATACTTTTGCCCCAGCTTTGTCGCGGGGTGGAGCAGCTTGGTAGCTCGTCGGGCTCATAACCCGAAGGTCGTTGGTTCAAATCCAGCCCCCGCAACCAGCTTCAGCGGAGCCCCTTTTCAGGGGCTTTTTGCTAACCGAACAGTTTCGGCGTCGTTGTCCTACGGCGCTTTCAGGGATGGGCGCTTCGCCCATTTTTTATTTGCACAGCATGCACGAGGGGGTTCAGGTGTCGAGCAAGCTAGAACAGTTGCAGGCCTTGTTGGCCCCGGTTGTCGAGGGTCTGGGCTATCAGTGCTGGGGGATCGAATACGTTTCCCAGGGTAAGCATTCGGTACTGCGCATCTACATCGACAAGGAAGGCGGTATTCTGGTGGACGACTGCGAAGCAGTCAGCCGTCAGGCCAGCGCAATCCTCGATGTGGAAGATCCAATCAGCAGTGAGTACACCCTCGAGGTGTCTTCTCCAGGCATGGATCGCCCACTGTTCACGCTGGAACAGTTTGCCTCGCATGCCGGCGAACAAGTGAAGATCAAGCTGCGCTCACCCTTCGAGGGTCGTCGTAACTTCCAGGGCCTTCTCCGCGGTGTGGAGGAGCAGGATGTGGTGGTCCAAGTGGACAACCAGGAGTTCCTGTTACCGATCGACTCGATCGACAAGGCCAATATTATTCCCAGTTTTGACTGAGACGTGCCGGGCCCGGCGGACTATCCGGGCCCAATGGCTTGCGCAAGGCGAGGCGTACGATGAGCAAAGAAGTACTGCTGGTTGTTGAATCGGTATCCAACGAAAAAGGTGTACCGCCCGGCGTCATTTTCGAAGCGCTGGAAGTGGCCCTGGCCACTGCAACCAAAAAACGTTTTGAAGACGAAGTCGACCTACGTGTGGAAATCAACCGCCACACCGGTAGCTACGAGACTTTCCGTCGCTGGACCGTGGTCGACGAAGCCGATCTTGATGATCCGGCGATCGAGACCTGGCTGGACAAGATCAAGGACACCCACCCTGAAGCCAAGGTTGGTGACGTGATCGAAGAGAAGATCGAGTCCATCGAGTTCGGTCGTATTGCCGCCCAGACCGCCAAGCAGGTCATCGTGCAGAAGGTCCGTGAGGCCGAGCGTGCCCAGGTGGTCGATGCCTACCGTGAGCGCGTTGGCGAGATCATCTCCGGTACCGTGAAAAAGGTTACCCGCGACAACGTCATCGTTGACCTGGGCAACAACGCCGAGGCCTTGTTGGCTCGCGAAGACATCATTCCGCGCGAAACCTTCCGTGTTGGCGTGCGCCTGCGTGCGCTGCTCAAGGAAATTCGCACCGAAAACCGTGGCCCACAGCTGATTCTGTCGCGCACCGCGCCGCAGATGCTGATCGAGCTTTTCCGCATTGAAGTGCCGGAAATTGCCGAGGGCCTCATCGAAGTCATGGCTGCTTCCCGTGATCCGGGTTCGCGAGCCAAGATTGCCGTCCGCTCCAAGGACAAGCGTATCGATCCGCAAGGTGCCTGTATCGGCATGCGTGGTTCGCGCGTCCAGGCCGTATCCGGGGAGTTGGGTGGTGAGCGTGTGGATATCGTCCTGTGGGACGATAACCCGGCGCAGTTCGTCATCAACGCCATGTCGCCGGCTGAAGTCGCGGCGATCATCGTTGATGAAGATGCCCATGCCATGGACATCGCCGTCGCCGAGGACAACCTGGCCCAGGCCATTGGCCGTGGCGGTCAGAACGTTCGCCTGGCCAGTCAGTTGACCGGCTGGACCCTGAACGTGATGACCGAGAAGGACATCCAGGCCAAGCAACAGGCCGAAACCGGTGACATCCTGCGCAATTTCATCGAGGAACTGGAAGTCGACGAGGAGCTGGCCCAAGTGCTGGTCGACGAAGGCTTCACCAGCCTTGAAGAAATTGCCTACGTACCGTTGGAAGAAATGCTCAACATCGATGGCTTTGACGAAGACATCGTCAATGAGCTCCGCGCTCGAGCCAAGGACCGTTTGTTGACCAAGGCCATCGCTACCGAAGAAAAACTGGCAGACGCCCACCCGGCCGAAGACCTGCTCTCCCTTGAGGGCATGGACAAAGACCTGGCGGCTGAACTGGCGGTGCGCGGCGTGGTTAACCGCGAAGACCTGGCCGAGCAGTCGATCGACGATCTGCTCGACATCGACGGCATCGACGAAGAGCGTGCCGGCAAGTTGATCATGGCCGCCCGAGCCCACTGGTTCGAGTAATTAGGCGCGGCCTGAGGAGAGAAGTGCATGACGCAAGTCACGGTGAAAGAACTGGCCCAAGAGGTCGAGGCACCGGTAGAGCGCCTGCTGCAGCAGATGCGTGAGGCAGGTCTGCCGCACACCGACGCCGGTCAGGTAGTGACCGACAATGAGAAGCAGACCTTGCTGACTCATTTGAAAAGCAGCCACAAGAGCAAGGCGGAAGAGCCGCGCAAGATTACCTTGCAGCGCAAAACCACCAGCACCCTGCGTGTCGCCGGTAGCAAGAGCATCAGCGTAGAAGTACGCAAGAAGAAAGTTTTCGTTCAGCGCAGCCCTGAAGAAATCCAGGCTGAGCAGAAGCGTGAGCTGGATGAGCGCCGCGCGGCTGAAAATGCCGCTCGCGACAAGGTCGAGGCCGAAGTTCGCCAGCGCAACGAAGAGCAGGCTCGCCGTCAGGCCGCCGGCTCCGCAGCCGCCGCCCCTGCGCCTGCTGCCAAGCCAGAGCCGGCTCCTGCCGCTGCTCCGGTCGCTGCTCCGGCCCCGGTAGTCGCAGACGCCCCGGCCTCTGAAGACGCCGCAGCCCGTGCTGCCGAGCGCAAGAAAGACGAGACCCGTCGCAACGAAAGCCGTACCCGTGATGACGACCGTCGTCGTGGCGAGGCACCTCGCGTGTCGATCAAGGTCAAGGTCAAGGAGAAGGAAAAGGCGCCGACTCCGCGTGCCGCTCCGCGTACTACCGACGAAGAGAGCGATGGCGCTCGTCGTGGTCGTGGTGGCAAGAGCAAGCTGAAAAAGCGTAATCAGCACGGCTTCCAGAACCCGACTGGCCCCGTCATCCGTGACGTGACCATCGGCGAGACCATCACGGTCTCCGAGCTGGCCAACCAGATGTCCGTCAAGGGCGCTGAAGTGGTCAAGTTCATGTTCAAGATGGGGACCCCGGTTACCATCAACCAGGTGCTCGACCAGGAAACCGCTCAGCTGATCGCCGAAGAGCTGGGCCACAAGGTCACTCTGGTCAGCGATACCGCCCTGGAAGACTCCCTGGCCGAATCGCTGAAGTTCGAAGGCCAGACCGAGTCGCGTGCGCCGGTGGTTACCGTCATGGGTCACGTTGACCATGGTAAGACCTCGCTGCTCGACTACATCCGTCGTGCCAAGGTTGCCGCTGGCGAGGCCGGTGGTATCACCCAGCACATCGGTGCCTACCACGTGGAAACCGACCGCGGCATGGTCACCTTCCTCGATACCCCAGGTCACGCTGCGTTTACCCAGATGCGTGCCCGTGGTGCCAAGGCAACCGACATTGTCATCCTGGTGGTGGCGGCGGACGACGGTGTGATGCCACAAACCCGCGAAGCCGTTCAGCATGCCAAGGCAGCCGGTGTTCCGCTGGTCGTTGCGGTGAACAAGATCGACAAGCCAGGTGCTGACCTCGATCGCATCCGTAACGAGCTGTCCGTCGAAGGCGTTACCTCTGAGGACTGGGGTGGTGACACGCCGTTCGTCAAGGTTTCGGCGAAGATGGGTACCGGTGTCGACGAGCTGCTCGAAGCCGTTCTGCTGCAGGCCGAGATCCTCGAACTGACCGCTACCCCAACCGCGCCAGGTCGTGGTGTGGTCGTCGAATCGCGCCTGGACAAGGGCCGTGGCCCGGTGGCGACCATCCTGGTTCAGGACGGTACCCTGCGTCAGGGCGACATGGTCCTGTGCGGTTCCAACTATGGCCGCGTTCGCGCCATGCTCGACGAGAACGGCAAGCCTGTGAAGGAAGCTGGCCCGTCGATCCCGGTCGAGATCCTCGGCCTGGACGGTACTCCGGAAGCCGGTGACGAGCTGTCCGTGGTTGCCGACGAGAAGAAAGCCCGTGAAGTTGCCCTGTTCCGTCAAGGCAAATATCGCGAGGTCAAGCTGGCCCGTGCTCACGCCGGCAAGCTGGAAAACATCTTCGAGACCATGGGTCAGGAAGAGAAGAAAACCCTCAACATCGTTCTCAAGACCGATGTGCGTGGTTCTCTGGAAGCGCTGCAGGGTTCGCTCGGCGGCCTGGGCAACGACGAAGTGCAAGTGCGCGTGATTGGTGGTGGCGTCGGTGGTATCACCGAGAGCGACGCCAACCTGGCGCTGGCTTCGAATGCAGTACTGTTCGGCTTCAACGTGCGTGCCGATGCCGGTGCGCGCAAGATCGTCGAGCAGGAAGGTCTGGATATGCGTTATTACAACGTGATCTACGACATCATCGAAGACGTCAAGAAGGCCCTGACCGGCATGCTCGGCAGCGATGTTCGCGAGAACATCCTGGGTGTCGCCGAAGTGCGTGACGTGTTCCGTTCGCCGAAGTTCGGCGCCATCGCTGGCTGTATGGTCATCGAGGGTACCGTGTACCGCAACCGTCCGATTCGCGTACTGCGTGATGACGTTGTGATCTTCGAAGGCGAGCTGGAATCGCTGCGTCGCTTCAAGGACGATGCTTCCGAAGTCCGTTCGGGCATGGAGTGCGGTATTGGCGTCAAGAGCTACAACGACGTCAAGGTCGGCGACAAGATCGAAGTCTTCGAGAAAGTCCAGGTGGCTCGTACCCTTTAAGGGCGAGCGAGCCGCAAGCGCCTGCTACAGGGCGGCTTGCGGTACCTCTTCAGGTAGCGCCCGGTCAGGCATTCGTCTGTCCGGGCGTTTGCCGCTTTAAGTTACAGGTAGCAAGAATGGCCAAAGAATATAGCCGTACCCAACGTATTGGCGATCAGATGCAGCGCGAGCTGGCCGAGCTGATCCGTCGCGAAGTCAAGGATCCGCGTGTCGGTCTGGTGACTATCACCGCCGTGGACGTGAGCCGTGACCTGGGCCATGCCAAGGTGTTCATCACTGTCATGGGCGAGGAAACCCCGGATGCCGTGCAGCAGTCGCTCAAGGCATTGAATAGCGCCGCCAGCTTCCTGCGTCTGCACCTGGGGCGTTCGATGCAACTGCGCAGCGTGCCGCAGCTGCACTTCCATTTCGATGAAAGTGTCAGCCGTGGTGTGCACCTGTCGGCGCTGATCGAGCGTGCAGTGGCCGAAGACCGCCTGCACAAGGATGCCGACGAGTCGGACACCAAGGAGTAAGCGGTGGCCCAGGTCAAACGTATCCGCCGCAATGTCAGCGGCATCATCCTGCTCGACAAGCCGCTGGGCTTCACTTCCAATGCCGCCTTGCAGAAAGTGCGTTGGCTGCTGAACGCGGAAAAGGCCGGCCATACCGGTAGCCTCGACCCGCTGGCGACCGGCGTGTTGCCGCTGTGCTTCGGTGAAGCGACCAAGTTTTCGCAGTACTTGCTGGATTCCGACAAGGGCTACGAAACCGTCATGCAGATGGGGCAGACTACCAACACCGGCGATGCCGAGGGTGAGGTGCTGCAGACCCGCGAGGTGACCGTTGGTCGCGCCGACATCGAGGCACTGCTGCCACGTTTTCGCGGCCCGATCAGCCAGATACCGCCTATGTACTCGGCGCTCAAGCGTGACGGCCAGCCGTTGTACAAGCTGGCACGTGCAGGAGAGGTAGTGGAGCGCGAGGCGCGTTCTGTTACTATTAACCGCTTGGAGTTGCTCGAGTGCGAAGGCACCCGTGCACGGCTGAGCGTAGGATGCAGCAAAGGCACCTATATCCGCACGCTGGTGGAGGATATCGGTGAAGCCCTTGGTTGCGGCGCCTATGTCGCCGAGCTGCGCAGGACCCAGGCAGGGCCCTTTGCGCTGGCACAGACGGTCACCCTCGAGGAACTCGAACAGGCCCATGCCGAAGGTGGCAACGAAGCGCTCGACCGCTTCCTGATGCCATCGGACAGCGGGCTGCAGGACTGGCCGTTGGTCAGCCTGTCGGAACACAGTGCGTTCTACTGGCTGCATGGCCAGGCGGTACGCGCGCCGGACGCGCCACAATTTGGCATGGTTCGGGTACAGGATCACAATGCACGCTTCATCGGTATCGGTGAAGTGAGCGAAGACGGGCGCATTGCGCCGCGTCGGCTGATTCGGTCGGAATGACCGAAACCGCGGGGTCAGGCAGTTGCCGAGCCCCACGGCATCAAGGGTGGCTGTCAGTAGGCACGGTCACACCTTTTTTATTAATACAGGGATTTGTCCCTGGCCTATTGGACCCCGCATGCGGGATCCGTTATCAGGAGAAGCCACATGGCCCTCAGCGTTGAAGAAAAAGCTCAGATCGTTGCCGAATATCAGCAAGCCGCCGGCGATACCGGTAGCCCGGAAGTGCAGGTTGCTCTGCTGACCGCCAACATCAACAAGCTGCAAGGCCACTTCAAGGCCAACGACAAAGACCACCACTCCCGTCGTGGTCTGATCCGTATGGTCAACCAGCGTCGTAAGCTGCTGGATTACCTGAAGGGCAAAGACACCACTCGTTACAGCGCCCTGATCGGTCGCCTGGGCCTGCGTCGCTAATAGCGGCCTGGTCAGTGGTGTGCGTGGGGTGTCGCAGGCTTCGGCAGGGCTGTTTTGCAGCGCTGCCGTTGGGCACTTCACGCGTATCTCCGAGGTTGGCAGCCTGGCAATGCTGAGCGGTTTTTCCGCTTGGTGCCAGGCTCCCAGCCTCGTGTTGTATCTGGACGGTCAATGGGGCCGATTCCCCGTTCTGCCCAAGAATTCGCAAGAAACCAGTTCCCCCAAGAGCCACTGAAAAAGGTAGGAAACCGTGAACCCGGTAATCAAGACTTTCCAGTTCGGTCAATCGACCGTCACTCTCGAAACGGGCCGTATTGCCCGTCAGGCAACCGGCGCCGTGCTGGTTACCGTCGACAACGACGTCACCGTGCTGGTGACTGTGGTAGGCGCCAAACAGGCTGATCCAGGCAAGGGTTTCTTCCCGCTGTCGGTTCACTACCAGGAAAAGACCTACGCCGCTGGCAAGATCCCAGGTGGCTTCTTCAAGCGTGAAGGCCGTCCTTCCGAGAAAGAGACGCTGACCTCGCGCCTGATCGACCGTCCGATCCGTCCGCTGTTCCCGGAAGGCTTCATGAACGAAGTGCAGGTCGTCTGCACCGTGGTTTCCACCAGCAAGAAGACCGACCCGGACATCGCTGCGATGATCGGTACCTCGGCTGCCCTGGCCATTTCCGGCATTCCGTTCGAAGGCCCGATCGGCGCTGCCCGCGTTGCCTTCCACGAAAGCACTGGCTACCTGCTGAACCCGACCTACGAGCAACTGGCTGCCTCGAGCCTGGACATGGTCGTTGCCGGTACCTCCGACGCTGTACTGATGGTTGAATCGGAAGCTCAAGAGCTGACCGAAGACCAGATGCTGGGTGCCGTACTGTTCGCCCACGACGAATTCCAGGCTGTTATCCAGGCTGTCAAAGAGCTGGCTGCCGAAGCTGGCAAGCCGACTTGGGACTGGAAACCTGCCGTTGCCAACACCGAGCTGTTCAATGCTATCCGCGCCGAGTTCGGCGAAGCGGTTTCGCAGGGTTACACCATCACCGTCAAAGCCGACCGCTACGCGCGTCTGGGTGAGCTGCGTGACCAGGCGGTTGCCAAGTTCTCCGGTGAAGAAGGCCAGCCTTCGGCTTCCGAAGTAAAAGAGATCTTCGGCGAAATCGAATACCGCACCGTTCGCGAAAACATCGTCAACGGCAAGCCACGTATCGACGGCCGCGACACCAAGACTGTACGCCCGCTGAACATCGAAGTAGGTGTGCTGCCGAAAACTCACGGTTCGGCACTGTTCACCCGTGGCGAAACCCAGGCCCTGGTCGTTGCGACCCTGGGTACTGCCCGTGATGCCCAGCTGCTGGACACCCTCGAAGGCGAGAAGAAAGACCCCTTCATGCTGCACTACAACTTCCCACCGTTCTCGGTAGGTGAGTGTGGCCGCATGGGCGGTGCTGGCCGTCGCGAAATCGGCCACGGCCGTCTGGCCCGCCGTTCGGTTCAGGCCATGCTGCCTGCTGCTGACGTGTTCCCGTACACCATCCGCGTGGTTTCGGAAATCACCGAATCCAACGGTTCCAGTTCCATGGCTTCGGTCTGCGGTGCATCCCTGGCCCTGATGGACGCCGGTGTGCCGATGAAGGCGCCGGTTGCCGGTATCGCCATGGGCCTGGTCAAGGAAGGCGACAAGTTCGCAGTCCTGACTGACATCCTGGGTGACGAAGACCACCTGGGCGACATGGACTTCAAGGTAGCCGGTACCGCCAAGGGCGTCACCGCGCTGCAGATGGACATCAAGATCAACGGCATCACCGAAGAGATCATGGAAATCGCCCTGGGCCAAGCCCTGGAAGCGCGCCTGAACATCCTCGGCCAGATGAACCAGGTCATTGGCCAGTCGCGTACCGAACTGTCGGCCAACGCCCCGACCATGATCGCGATGAAGATCGACACCGACAAGATCCGCGACGTCATCGGTAAAGGCGGCGCCACCATTCGCGCCATCTGCGAAGAGACCAAGGCTTCGATCGACATCGAAGACGACGGCTCGATCAAGATCTTCGGCGAAACCAAGGAAGCGGCAGATGCTGCCAAGCAGCGCATCCTGGGCATCACCGCCGAGGCCGAGATCGGCAAGATCTACGTCGGCAAGGTTGAGCGCATTGTCGACTTCGGCGCCTTCGTCAACATCCTGCCTGGCAAGGACGGTTTGGTGCACATCTCCATGCTGAGCGATGCTCGCGTCGAGAAAGTCACCGACATCCTCAAGGAAGGCCAGGAAGTTGAAGTGCTGGTACTGGACGTGGACAACCGCGGCCGTATCAAGCTGTCGATCAAGGACGTCGCTGCGGCCAAGGCCTCGGGCGTCTAAGCGACCGTCACGCTATAGAGAAAGGGCCCTTCGGGGCCCTTTTTTCATGGGGACGGGAACCTTTTGCGGACTTGCATCTTGCATGCAGGTTTACCGCGCTGATTGCAAAATGCACGACCACCGAAGTGATGGATATTTGCTAAATTATTGATTTAAAAGGAAATAACAGAAGCAGCAAAGCTGGCACAGCCCGTGCAACTACCTTCATACCTGACGCCAGGACATACGGCGCAGACCTTTCGAAAAACAGGAGTGACCCACATGAAGAAGTTCGCCATTGCTGCCGCTACTGCTACCGCTCTGACCCTGACCATGGCTAACGGTGCATTCGCCGCTGAGCCAACCCAGGCTCCAGTCATGTTGGCGGCCAACACCGTCGACAACGCCAAGCAAGAAGGCTCCGACACTTGGATCACTACCAAGGTCAAAGCTGATCTGCTGACTGAAAAAGGCATCCCAGGCAGCGACATCAAAGTCGAGACCAGCCAAGGTGTTGTTTCGCTGTCTTCTGATGTGAAGGTTACCGAATCGCAGAAAGCAGAAGCGGTGCGCATTACCAAGAACATCAAAGGCGTCAAGAGTGTAATGTCTGACGGCCTGAAAGCCGAATAAGGAATGTCCCGTCGGCCAAATGGATTTGGCCACTTTCATCGAAGCCCTGGCCCGTGCCAGGGCTTTTTCTTGCGCTCAATACACCGGGTTGCGCGCGATCACATCGCTTTCGAAGCATTCCTGCTCAAGGATCAGAGGCTCCACCAATGGGCGGCTGTCGCGAAAATGCGCGGTCTGGGTATGCGCGTCATACGCCGCATCATCGCGGTAGATTTCGTACAGGTAGATCACCTCCGGGTCGACCCGGTCCTGCGACACATCGAACACCAGGCAGCCTGGCTCACTCGCCACGGAGGCTGCAGCATTGTCCTTGATTGCACTGAGGAAAGCTTCGGCGCATCCAGGCTTCACTCGGGTCTTGATGAACAGGCCATACACAAATCTCTCCTTTTGTTTTAAATTCAATAATGAATTGTATACAAAAATGGAGCTTCGCCAATGTCCGAATTGCCCGCCCGTCCTGGCCGCCTGAACGGCCTGCGCCATATCGCCCTGCTGGTGCCCAACCTTGAGGAATGTGAGCGTTTCTACGTCGATGTGCTGGGCATGGAAGTGCTGAACCGCGCCAATGAGGACCTGGTGTACCTCACCTGCGGTAACGACAACCTGTCATTGGGGCGTGGGGCAGGGGCGGCCAACGGGTTGCAGACCCTGGATCACTACGGGTTCATTGTCGACAGCGTGGAGGAGTTGGAAGCCTGGTACCAGTACTTCAAGGCTCATGGCGTGACCTTGCTCGACCGGCCGTTCAACCATGGTGACGGCGCACGCAGCTTCCACCTGCTGGACCCGGCCGGGAACAAGGTTCAACCGCTGTATCACCCGGCGGTGTCGGGGCAACGGTTGGTTTGAAGCCCGTACTGGCCTCTTCGCGGGCCCGCTCGTTCCCACAGGTATTGCGCAGGCCTGTGGGGGCGGGCGTGCTTGCGAAGAGGCCAGGCCTGCCGGAGGGGATTACTCGGCATCCAGATGCATCGGCGTAATCACCCGCCCATCGCTTTCAGGCTGCCCCAGGCTGGTGTCGATGAAGTACACCCGGTCATCTTCAAGCTTGCCCTTGTCCACGAGGTAGTCCTTGATGCTGCTGGCCCGCTCCTGGCCCAATGTACGCAGCAAGGCGGTACTCTCAGCCCAAGACTTGATCACCGCGGCGCGCAGCTTGGCGGTACGCTCGTCACGGCTCAGTTGCTCCCATTCTGCTGGCGGCTGCTGTTTCAGGCGGGTGCGGTAAATGCCTTCGAGCATCGCGGGCTTGTCGCTGTCGTCCACCACCAGCATCGAGGCATTGGCCGGCACCTTGTCACCCCGTCGCTGCAGGATCTTGTACCAGGTGGCCTGGTACTCACGCTCAAGGCGCTGTTGGGCAATCAGCGGGCCATCGCTGGCCTGGGCGCTGGTGCCTTCGATTTCCAGGCGCAGTTCCGGGCGCTCTTTCAGCGCGGATGCCAGCTTGTCCAGGGACGACTGGGCCTCGCTGCTGAGTTCGCTGGAGCCGGGGGCGAACGGCACGTTGCCAAGGTCTTCCGAGCTGCCGCCGCTGATCAGCCCGCCAATGAATTTGAATGGCGCCTGCGCCGCGCGCAGCACCAGGTTGCGCAGGGTTTGCCAAACAATCGGCATCACGCTGAATTGCGGGTTGTTGAGGTCGCCAGACACCGGCAGCTCGATCGAGATCTTGCCCTCGGTATCCTTCAGCAATGCCACCGCCAGGCGGATCGGCAGGTCGACCGCATCCGGGCTGTCGACTTTCTCGCCCAGCTGCAGTTGCTCCACTACTACCTTGTTCTCGGCCTTGAGCTGGCCGTTGGTGATCAAGTAGTGCAGGTCCAGGTTCAGCCGCCCTTTGCGGATGCGGAAACCGGCGAACTTGCCGGAGTAGGGCGTCAGCGTGGTCAGTTCGACGCGCTTGAAGCTGGTGGCAATGTCCAGGCTGGCCAGTGGGTTGAACGGGTTGAGTGCGCCCTTGATGGTGACCGGTGCGTAGCGGTCTACCTTGCCCTTGACGTCGACCTTGGCCGGCTGTGGCTTGCGGTTGTCGATGGTGCCGATCTGGCCGTTGAGTTGCTGGATGGCCGTGGCGAAGTTGGGGGTAAGCGACAGGTCGGCAAAGTTGGCCGAGCCGTCGTTGATGTCGATCTGCCCGATATGGATGCCAAGCGGCTTGTTGCTGCTGGCCGTGGTCGGCTTGGGCTGGCTGCTCGCCGGGGCGTCGGCCGGTTGCGGGATCAGCAGGTCATTGACATTGGTGGTGCGGTCTTCGTTGATGATGAAGCGTGCATAGGGCTGCAGCAGGGTCACCTTGTCGATCGACAGAGCATCGCCGTACACGTAGGACAAGCCGTCGACGTTCACCTGCTGCCATTTGACGAAGTCGCGGCTCTTGATGGTGTCGAGGGTGTGCAACTGGCTGACCTGCGCCTTGCCGGTCACATTGAAGGCCAGCGGCGCGGTGTTCTTCAAATCGACCTTGAGGTCGCTCGAGAGCATGCCGCTGCGCAGCTCCAGCAGGATGAACGGGCTGATGTAGGCCTGGGCCACACGCAGGTCGATGTCGCGGGTGCTCACATCCAGCTTTGCCCATATCGGTGCCAGGTTGACCTGGCCTGCGGCCTGCAGCTTGCCTTGCTTGCCCACACCGGTATCGAGTTTGAGGGTGAAGGGCGACTGGTTGAGGCTGTCGAAACCTTGCAGGTCGGCGTTGAGAGGGCCAATGTCCAAGGCTACCGGTTCCTTCTGGCTGCGATCTGCCAGATGCACCAGGTAGTTGCGCAACTGCACGTCCTTGAGCAGCACTTGCCAAGGCTTGCTTGGCTCTTTGGCAGCTTTCTCTTCAGGCGTAGGTTCCGCGGCAGCCGGCTCGGCCTTTTCCTTCGGCGTGGCCTTGGCGGGTTGGCTGGCGAACAGCTTCTGCCAGTCGAGCTGGCCATCTTTTTCCAGCGCCGCCCAGGTTTCGAGCTTTTCGCTGCGGACCTTGCCCACGGTGACCTGCTGCTTGACCAGATCGATGGAGGTTTCGCTAACCTCCAGGCTGGCCAGACGTGCCAACGGTCGGCCATCCGGCGCCTTGATGGCGAATGGCGCGATGCGCACGGAGAGGTTATCCAGCAGCAGCTCGGTCTGTTTGGCGAGGTTGAGCTTGTAATGCGTATCGAGGCTTACCACGCCGTCTTCCAGCACCAGTGGCACGGCATCGCGCACGTAGGGCCAGAACAGCTTCATCTTGCCGTCAGTGACCTTCAGTGTGCCTTCGGAGGCGATCGGCGACAGGCTCAGGGTGCCCTTCCAGTCGATGCGTCCGCCGTGCGGGCCGCTGGCCACCAAGGTCATGTCGGCATTGTCGTTGGGCAGGGTGCTGAGGTTTTTCAGCTCCAGATTCATGTTGTCGTAGAGGAATTCGATCGGCTCGCTGGGGCGCAGGTCTTCGAAGTGCAGGTAGCCGTCGACGAGTTTGATGCTGCCAATACGCAGCGGGAACGGGTCGCTGGGCGGCTCTTCGGGTTTGGCTTCGCTGGCCGGTAGTTTGAACAACCCGGTCAGGTTGAGGGTACCGTCCTTGGCGAACAGCACTTCGTTGCGCGGCTTGTCGAGTTCCACCGCTTCCAGATGCAGGGCTTTGGTCCACAGGCTGTCGAGCGAGGCGTTAGCGTAAAGACGCTCGAAGCCGACCTGCTCCTTGCCCGGCTCGCCGATCTGCAGGCCCCACAGCGTCAGCTCGAGGCTGAAGGGGTTGAGTTCGATCCGTTCGAGGTGAGCCGGCACGGTGGCGTATTGGGCCAACTGCTGGTTGGCAATGCGCAGTGCGACACCAGGAAGAATGAGAAAGCCAAGCAGGCTATACAGGGCTACCAAGGCCACGATTGCGCCAGCGGCGCGAGTCAATCCTTTGTACATGTGTCGCTTCGTCAGTCTAAGCAGGAGTGCTTGGAGTATGGCACGTTAAATCAGTTCCGCAGGGGCCACCCTTTGCGCTCAATCAATGCCCATGCGCCGTTTGGCCCGGTGTGCCGAGCCGTCGCGCATTGCCCAGCGCAGTACCGGCGCGGTGCGTCGCAGGCCCAGGCGAATCAGGCGCTGTTGCAGAGGCCCGTGCTGCAGGCCGAGCAGGGCCTGGGCCCAGCCGGGCAGCAAGTCGATACCCGCGTGCAGCATCAGTTTGCCAACCGGCTGTGCCAGGCGGCTGGGGGCAGGGGCGTCGAGCAGGATTCGTATCACCTCATGGCTGCGCGCATCACAATGCAGCTGCGGGCGTATGTGTTGCAGATAGTCTTCAACTTGCTGACACGAGCGCGGCACGTCACGGGCGCCAAGGCGCTCGGCGATCAGGGCGATTTCGTTGTAATAGGCATCCTGCTCGGCGCGTGGCAGGCGTGGGTTGCGGTAACGCAGGTGGGCAGCGAGGAAACGGCTGACCTCCGCTACATGCACCCAGGTCAACAGATCCGGGTCGCTGGCCGCATAGGGGCGGCCATCTGGTGCCGTGCCGGTGACCTGCAGGTGAATGGTGCGCACTTTGTCGATCAGCCACTCGGCATCGCCCGTGGCGCCGAAGGTGGTGCCGGAAATGAACTGGCTGGTGCGGCGCAAGCGGCCGAGCAGGTCTTCACGAAAGTTGGAGTGGTCCCACACACCGGCCAGGGCCAGGGGATGCAACAACTGCAGCATCAGCGCGCTGATGCCACCGACCAGCATGCTCGGGAAGTCGCCATGGACGCGCCAGCTGATGCTGTGCGGGCCGAACAGGCCGGGGTCGCCCTTGGGCGATTCCAGGTCGAGCTGGCCGAGGGCCAGCCCGGTGAGGCTCATGACCTGGGTTTCGATGCGGCGACGAAGGGCTTCCATGGCGACCTGCTGTGCAGGGCGGCCATGATTGCTGGCCGCCGGTTACTGGTTGAGGCGTTTGTCGATCAGGCCCTGTACCACGCTTGGGTCGGCCAGGGTCGAGGTATCGCCCAGGTTTTCCAGCTCATTGCAGGCGATTTTGCGCAGTATACGCCGCATGATCTTGCCTGAGCGCGTCTTGGGTAGCGCTGGCGCCCACTGAATCAGCTCAGGCTTGGCGAAGCTGCCGATTTCCTTGCTGACCAGGGCCAGCAGCTCGGCCTTGAGCGTGTCATCTGGTGTCACGCCATTCATGGTCGTGACGAAGGCGTAGACGCCTTGGCCCTTGAGGTCGTGGGGGTAGCCGACCACCGCGGCTTCGGCCACGCTGTCATGCAGCACCAGTGCGCTTTCCACTTCAGCGGTGCCGATGCGGTGCCCGGACACGTTGATCACATCGTCGATGCGCCCGGTGATCCAGTAGTCGCCATCGGCATCGCGACGGGCACCGTCGCCAGTGAAGTAGTAGCCGGGCAAGGGCTTGAAGTAGGTGTCGACCATCCGTTGGTGGTCGCCGTAGACGCTGCGGATCTGCCCGGGCCAGCTGGCTTTGATCGCCAGCACGCCGGCGCCGGGGCCTTCGATCAGTTTGCCTTTTTCGTCCAGCAGCACCGGTTGCACGCCGAACATCGGCTGGGTGGCGCAGCCGGGTTTGAGTGACTGTGTGCCGGGCAGTGGGGTGAGCATGATGCCGCCGGTTTCGGTCTGCCACCAGGTATCCACAATCGGGCAGCGCTTTTGCCCGACCTCCTCGAAGTACCATTCCCAGGCTTCCGGGTTGATCGGCTCGCCGACGCTGCCCAGCAGACGCAGGCTTTTGCGTGAGGTGCTCTGCAGTGGCGCGGAGCCCTCACGCATCAGTGCGCGCAGGGCGGTCGGGGCGGTGTAGAAGATGTTCACCTGGTGCTTGTCCACCACCTGCCAGAAGCGCGAGGTGTCGGGGTAGTTGGGCACGCCTTCGAACATCAGCGAGATTGCACCATTGGCCAGCGGGCCATAGACGATGTAGCTGTGGCCGGTCACCCAGCCGACATCGGCGGTGCACCAGAACACCTCGCCGTCACGATAATCGAACACCACCTTGAAGGTCATCGTTGCCTGCAGCAGGTAGCCGCCGGTGGTATGCAGCACTCCTTTGGGTTTGCCGGTGCTGCCGGAGGTGTAGAGGATGAACAACGGGTCTTCGGCCTCCATCGGTTCTGGGGGGCAGTCGTCGCCGGCATCCTTCGTCGCTTCGTGATACCAGAGGTCGCGGCCCTCGGTCCAGGCAACATCGCCGCCAGTGCGGCGCACCACCAACACGCTACTGACCGCTGGGCAGCTGGCCAGGGCCTTGTCGACGTTCTGTTTCAGCGGGATGCGTTTGCCGCCACGCACGCCTTCATCGGCGGTGATCACGGTGCGGCAGTCGGCATCGAGAATGCGGTCTCGCAAGGCATCGGGGGAGAAACCGCCGAACACCACCGAGTGGATGGCGCCGATGCGGGTGCAGGCGAGCATGGCGAAGGCGGCCTCGGGAATCATTGGCATGTAGATGCACACCCGGTCGCCTTTCTTCACGCCGCGCGCTTTCATTGCATTGGCCAGGCGGCAGACCTGACGGTGCAGTTCGCGGTAGGTGATGGCCTTGGAGTCCTTGGGATCGTCGCCTTCCCACAGCAGGGCCGTTTGCTCGCCGCGCTGGGCCAGGTGACGGTCGATGCAGTTGTAGCTGACGTTGAGTTGCGCACCGTCGAACCAGCGGGCCTTGCCGGTATGCAGGTCGCATTGCTGCACGCTTGACCACGGTTTGATCCAGTCCAGGCGTTTGGCCTGTTCGGCCCAGAAGGTGTCTGGGTCTTCGACCGACTGGCGGTAGAGGCGGCGGTAGTCTTCGGGGGTGAGGGCTGCGGACTGGCTGACGGCCAGGGCCTGGGGGTATTTGCGGATATCGAACATGGCGGGTGGTCCTGCTCTTGTAAGGGGCGATGGACTGCAACGGCTATTCGATAGGACAGTGTAGCTGGGAGCGGTGTTCAACCTGGGCCGGCCTCTTCGCGGGTAAACCCGCTCCTACGAGGTAACGCGTTGCCTGGTAGGCGGGTTTACCCGCGAAGAGGCCGGCACAAGCTTCGGATCAACCGCGGTGGCGGCCGCGGAAGTAGTTGATCAGGCCTTGGGTAGAGCCATCTTCGGCACTGTCTTCCAGGCTGCCGACCAAGCGCTGGTAAACGCCCTTGCCCAGTTCCTTGCCCAGCTCGACGCCCCACTGGTCGAAGGCGTTGATACCCCAGATAACGCTCTGTACGAACACCTTGTGCTCGTACATCGCCACCAACGCGCCCAGGCGGCGCGGGCTGATGCGCTCGACCACCAACGTGTTGCTCGGGCGGTTACCCGGGATCACCTTGTGCGGGGCCAGCTTTTCGATGTCTGCTTCGTTGAGGCCTTTAGCGCGCAATTCGGCTTCGGCTTCCTCGCGGGTTTTGCCCAGCATCAGCGCCTGGCTCTGCGACAGGCAGTTGGCGTACAGCCACTGGTGGTGGTCGGCCACCGGGTTGAAGCTCACCACCGGCACGATGAAATCGGCCGGAATCAACTGGGTGCCCTGGTGCAGCAACTGGTGGTAGGCATGCTGGCCGTTGCAGCCCACGCCGCCCCAGATCACCGGCCCGGTGTCGGTCTTCACCGGGGTACCGTCTTGCAGCACGCTCTTGCCGTTGGATTCCATGTCCAGCTGCTGCAGGTGCTTGGTGATGTTGCGCAGGTAGTGGTCGTACGGCAGGATCGCGTGGCTGTTCGCGTCCCAGAAGTTGCCATACCACACGCCCAGCAGGGCCAGTAGCACCGGCATGTTCTTGTCGAACGGTGCGGTCTGGAAGTGCTGGTCCATGGTGTAGGCACCGGACAGCAGTTCCTTGAAGTTGGCAGTGCCGATGGCCAGGGCGATTGGCAGGCCGATCGCCGACCACAGCGAGTAGCGCCCACCTACCCAGTCCCACATCGGGAAGATGTTTTCTTCGCGGATACCGAACGCTACAGCAGCGGCCTTGTTGCTGGATACGGCAATGAAATGGCGGTACAGCTCGGCTTCCGAGCCGCCTTGGGCCAGGTACCAGGTCCGCGCGGCCATGGCGTTTTTCAGTGTCTCGAGGGTGTTGAACGACTTCGACGAGACGATGAACAGGGTGGTTTCGGCGCGCAGGTTGGCCGACAGCTCGTGGAACTCGCTGCCGTCGATATTGGCCAGGTAGTGGCAGCGCACGCCGCGCTGGGCGTAGGGTAGCAGCGCTTCGGAAACCAGCTCGGGGCCGAGGAACGAACCGCCAATGCCAATGTTGACCACGTCGGTGATCGGCTTTTCGCTGTAGCCGCGCCACAGGCCATCGTGAATGCGACCAACCAGTTCGGTAATCTGGTTGAGCACCTTGTGCACTTCCGGCATGACGTTCACGCCGTTGACACTGAGTTTGTCACCTACAGGCCGGCGCAAGGCGGTGTGCAGCACCGGGCGGCCTTCGGAGGCATTGATGATCTCACCACCGAACATCGACTTGATGGCGTCCTGCAGGCCCACTTCATTGGCCAGGTTGACCAGCAGATCGCGGCTTTGCTCGGTGATCAGGTTTTTCGAGTAGTCGAGGAACAGGCCGCAAGCGCTGAGGGAAAACTGGTCGAAGCGCTTGGCATCGGCGGCGAAGGCTTCGCGCATGCTGAAGCTTTGCATGGCGTCGCGGTGTTTCTGAAGCGCCTGCCAGGCGGGCAGGGCCGTCACATCGTGGGGTGTACGGTAATACGCCATTGCGCGGGGTTCCCTTGGTGCGTGGTGAGGGCTTGGACACGGCAGTCGATGCCGGGTTCAGGCTGGCACCATTATAGGCAAAGGCCACGTGCTGGGAATGGGTATGGCAGGGGGATTTTGGTGGGGCATTGCAAGCAAGCCCGCCCCTACAGATAAACGCGCAGGAGCGGGCTTGCCCGCGAATGGGCTGCAAGGCAGCCCAAGACCGTTATGCGGTCTTCTCTTCCAAATGCAGGTAGAGATTGTCGATCAACCGTGTGTTACCCAGGTAAGCCGCCGCAATCACCACCAGGTCTCGATCATCGATCACTGCCGGGCGCAAACTTACGGCATGGCGTACTTCCAGGTAATCCGGACGGAAACCCGCTGCGCTCAGTTGCGCCTGGCCTTCAGCGACCAGCGCGGCAAAATCCCGCTGGCCACGGCCGATGCCCGCTGCAATGTGCTGCAGTGTGCGGTACAGCGCTGGCGCAGCAGTACGCTGCTCTGGCGTGAGGTAGCCATTGCGCGACGACAGCGCCAAGCCATCTTCGGCACGCACGGTGGGTTCGCCGATGATCTGGATCGGCATGTTCAGGTCGCGCACCATGGCGCGGATCACCGCCAACTGCTGATAATCCTTCTCGCCGAACACGGCAAGGTCTGGCTGGACCATGTTGAACAGCTTGTTCACCACGGTGGCCACACCCTCGAAATGCCCAGGCCGGCTGGCGCCGCACAGGCCTTCGGAAAGCTGGGGCACGCTGACGCGGGTTTGCACGCTCATGCCGTCGGGGTACATCTCTTCCACCGTGGGCGCGAACAGCAGGTTGCAGCCGGCCTGCACCAGGCGCTCCTGGTCGGCTGCCAGGGTGCGTGGGTATTTGTCGAGGTCTTCGTTGGCGCCGAACTGCAGCGGGTTGACGAAGATACTGGCGACCACGAAATCGGCGCGCTGGGCAGCCTTGGCCACCAAGGCCGCATGGCCGCTGTGCAGGTTGCCCATGGTCGGCACGAAACCGATGCGTTTGCCCTCACCGCGCGCGCGGGCCACTGCCGCGCGCAGTTCGCGGACGGTCTTGACTGTATTCATGCACTGAACCCGTGTTCGCTGCCTGGGAAACTGACTTGCTTGACCGCCTCGACGTAAGCGACGAGGGCGCTATGGATATCCGGCTGGCCCTGCATGAAGTTCTTCACGAACTTCGGTACCCGGCCGCTCAGCGACAGGCCGAGCATGTCGTGCAGTACCAGTACCTGGCCATCGGTGGCGCTGCCGGCGCCAATGCCGATTACCGGGATGCCAACGGCATTGGTGATTTCCGCCGCCAGTTCGCTGGGTACGCACTCGAGCAGCAGCATGGCCGCACCGGCCTGTTCCAGGGCAATGGCGTCGGCGCGCATCTGCCGGGCCTGGGCCTCCTGGCGGCCCTGCACTTTGTAGCCGCCCAACACGTTGACGGTTTGCGGGGTCAGGCCCATGTGCGCGCACACCGGCACACCACGTTCGGCCAGCAAGCGGATGGTTTCGGCCAGCCAGGCTGCGCCTTCGATCTTGACCATGTGGGCGCCGGCCTGCATCAGTGTGGCGCTGTTGGCAAAGGCCTGCTCGGGGGTGGCGTGGGCCATGAACGGCAGGTCGGTGAGGATCAGCGCGCCGTCGTTGCCGCGTTTGACGCTGGCGGTGTGGTAGGCCATCTCCGCCGTGGTGACCGGCAAGGTGCTGTCGTGGCCCTGCAGGACCATCCCCAGCGAGTCGCCCACCAGCAACACTTCAACGCCGGCCTGGCTGGCGGCCTTGGCGAAGGTCGCGTCGTAGCAGGTCAGCATGGTGATTTTTTCACCCTTGGCCTTGAGGCCGTTAAGGGTGGTAAGGGTTACTTCAGGCATGTAGGAAATTCCTCGTTCAGGCGCTGTAAAAAACGACTGCATTCAACGCGTGTAGTCATCTTCCGGAGCGGCACATCATCGCGCGTGATGTTCGGGCACAGGTCCGTCCGGGCCTAAATACGGGTATGCGGCACTTTGGTGCCACACGGGACGCCTATAGTCGTGAGCGAGGTGTGGGAAGTCAATCACCCTGTTACCGCATTGTTACGATCAGGGTGTTACTGGCGTTACCGAGGTGGCGATGCAGGCTGGAACGCCCGGTCTACAGGCGTTCCAGGCCGACGAACGGGCATTCGTCGAGCAGTTGCGCGAGGGCGCGGCCATCGGCCAGGCGGAAATCCCCCGGTACCAGTTCGGCCAACGGATACAGCACGAACGGGCGGGCATGCATGTGGTAATGCGGCACTTTCAGGCGTGGCTGGTCGAGTACCTGGTCACCGAACAGCAGGATGTCCAGGTCCAGCGTGCGTGGGCCCCAGCGCTCTTTGCGCACGCGGCCCTGGTCGTTTTCGATGGCCTGCAGCGCATCGAGCAGTGCCAGTGGTGCCAAGGCGGTGTCCAGGGCGGCGACAGCATTGGTGTAGCGCGGTTGGCCGGGCAGCAGCGAATCGCTGGTGTACAGGGCCGAGGCGGCTACCAGGCGCGTGGCTTCGACCTGGTCCAGCGCCTGAAAGGCGCTACGCAGCTGCTCGGCAGGTGCGTCCAGGTTGCTGCCCAGACCTACGTAGGCGCGAATGGTCACTCGAACGCCTCGTCGCCACTGCGCTTGCGTTTGCTGCTGCTGCGCTTGCGCTTGCGCGGGCCGGCGCTTTCATCACGGCTGCCAAGCTCGCGGATCATCTCGCGGCGCTCGCTGTCGTTTGCGTCCTGGTAATCGGTCCACCACTGGCCCAGGTCGTCGGTTTCTTCCCCGGCGCTTTCACGCAGCAGCAGGAAGTCGTAACCGGCGCGGAAACGCGGGTTGTCCAGCAGCATGTCGGCGCGCTTGCCGCTGCGGCGCGGCAGGCGCTCCTGCATGTCCCAGATCTCGCGGATCGGCAGGGTAAAACGCTTGGGGATGGCAATGCGCGCGCACTGCTCGGCGATCAGGTCGTGGGCCGCACCGTTCATGGCCGGGATCGGCGGCACGCCCTGGTTCTGCAGGTGCAGCACACGGGCCGGCAGGGCTGGCCAGAGCAAAGCAGCAAACAGGAAGGCTGGCGTCACCGGCTTGCCCTGCTTCACGCGCAGGTCGGTGTTGTTCAATGCCTGGCTGATCAGCGTGTGGGTGTAGGTCGGCCGCTCGTCCAGCGCGTGGGCACTGGCCGGGAACAGCGGTTCGAACAACTCCAGGTCAACCAGCATTTCGAAGGCGATGGCACCTTGGCCGCTGAGGAACAGCTTGAGGCATTCCTCGAACAGGCGCGCGGGTGGAATCTCGCGCAGCATCGGGGCCAGGCCGCGAATCGGCAGGTAAGTGTGCTTTTCGATGCCAAAGTCGAGCTTGGCGGCAAAGCGCACCGCGCGCAGCATGCGCACCGGGTCTTCCTGGTAGCGGTGGGTCGGGTCTCCGATCAGCCGCAGCAGGCGATTGCGCACGTCGTGCACACCGTTGGCGTAATCGAGAATGCGCTCGCTGACCGGATCGTAGTACAGGGCGTTGATGGTGAAGTCGCGGCGTTGCGCGTCCTCTTCCAGGGTGCCGTACACGTTGTCTCGCAGAATGCGGCCACTGGCGTTATGCGACGAACGGTGGGCATCGCCCTGGTCGTCCTCGGAGTGGTGGGCGCGGAAGGTGGCGACTTCAATGATCTCACGGCCGAAATGCACATGGACCAATTTGAAGCGACGACCAATGATGCGGGCGTTGCGGAACTCGGCACGGACCTGTTCGGGGGTGGCGCTGGTGGCGACGTCGAAGTCCTTGGGCGTGATGCCCAGCATCAGGTCGCGGACACAGCCACCGACCAGGTAAGCCTGGTAGCCGGCGCTTTGCAGCCGCTCCACGATGTTCACCGCATGACGGCTGAACTGGTGGCGCTGCAGCGAGTGCTGGCTCTTGTTGATCACCTCGGGCGTGGTGCGCCTGTGGTGCGGGCCCGGTACGGGCGGGCGGAAAGACTGGAACAGCTTCTTCAGCATGGGATGCACTGTGTGAAGGAATGTTCGGCCAAGAATAGGAGAATGGCCGCATGATGGGCGGGGATTCTAGCATTTACTCGGGGAATGGTGTAGGCGGGTAGCAGGATGCCTGCCAGAAGGGTAGAAACGACAAGGGGAGCCTAAGCTCCCCAAGAAGTCGTTGCGTGCTCTTATTGTTTTTTTGCTGGGCTTCTTGTTTTTGTTGAGTGCCCTGCCCACAAATCTCGAAACTTGTGGACGACCCCCAAACCGGGGGTAAAGAGCAAACGGATTGCTTTGGCCGCTGATGACACGTTGATCTGTCGATCCAACCAGTTCAGGCGCTGCTTTTAGTGCAGTTTTTGTTGTTCTCTGCCTGGTTGTGGGGCAAGCCCCAAACACGCATCCTCTCCAAAAGAATCAGTTAGCTGCGCCTCCGCCATCTTGTTTTTATTGTGCGTGAGCCGTTTCGTCTTGTTCTTATTCTGAGTTGCAGTGCTTGTTATTGTTCTTGTACCAAACATATAGCAGGTGCCGTGCCAACTTTTCAAAACTCAATAAAATCAAGGGGTTGAGCGGGTTCTGCAGTTTTTGGCAGGTCGAAAATGTCGCAATTTCGTTACCGTACGCCTCGGGGACTGTTACGGCGGAAAGCTTGGGTAACAGATTTTTACGGGAGGTGAGGTGTTACCTGGGGGGCGCGCCGTGACACGTTCAGCGCCTGTGAGACCGAGCGCCGCCCGCGCGGCGCTTCGCGGCTAAAGCCGCTCCTACATTTGTTCGGGCCAATTTTTTCTGTGGGATTTGCGCGCGAGCGCCTTGGCGCATGGCTCGAGATTGCGTCGTACAACAAGGCGGTCGCGCGCGTGTGGCGCAGGAGGGACTGGCCCGAAACAAATGTAGGAGCGGCTTTAGCCGCGAAGCGCCGCGCGGGCGGCGCTCGATCTCACCGACGCCGCATAGGCTGCGGCGTGCGGTGCGCAGGTGGGTTATTCGCTGGTAGCGTTGCTCTTGCGCCGTGGGATGCCCAGGCGCTGACGGCGTTCCCACAGGCACTTGCGGCTGACGCCGAGCTTGCGTGCCAGTTCGGTCTCGGTCATGTGGTCCTGGTGTTCAAGCACGAAGTGCTGGAAGTAGTCTTCCAGCGACAGGTCTTCGGTCGGCTCGTGGCTGGCATTGCCCGCGTTGGCCACCACCAGGGCATTGTCGAGGATGTCATCCTCTTCCAGGTCGCTCAGCTCGATGTCGATGCCCAGCAGCTCGGCGGAAATTTCTGCGCTCTCGCTGAGAATCACCGCGCGCTCCACGGCGTTTTCCAGTTCACGCACGTTACCGGGCCAGCTGTAGTGACGAATGGCTTGCTCGGCCTCGGCCGAGAAGTGCAGGTCGTCGCGGCCGATGCGAGCGCTCTGGCGGGCGAGGAAGACGTTGGCGATCTCGTTGACGTCGCTGCCACGCTCGCGCAGAGCCGGCAGCTTCAGGGCGATGACGTGCAGTCGGTAATACAAGTCTTCACGGAACTGGCCGGCCTTGGCCAGGTTTTTCAGGTCGCGGTGGGTCGCGGCGATCAGGCGCACATCGACCTTTTGCGACTGCACCGAACCTACCCGGCGTATCTCGCCTTCCTGCAGCACACGCAGCAGGCGAGCCTGGGCTTCGAGCGGCAGTTCGCCAATTTCATCGAGGAACAGCGTACCGCCATCGGCGGCCTCCACCAAGCCGGCGCGCCCGGCGCTGGCGCCGGTGAACGCGCCTTTTTCGTGGCCGAACAGTTCGGATTCGATCAGCGTTTCGGGGATGGCCGCGCAGTTCACCGAGATCATCGGTGCCTTGGCCCGGCGAGACAGGTTGTGCAGGGCGCGGGCCACCAGCTCTTTACCGGTGCCCGACTCGCCCTGGATCAGCACATTGGAGTCGGTAGGCGCGACCTTGCGGATCTTGCTGTACATGTCCTGCATGGGCTGGCACGAGCCGATGATGCCGATCTCGCCATTGGCCGTTGCCGCGCTGCCTTTGTCGGGCGCTGTAGCCTTGCCATTGCTGGCGCGTGGCTCGGCAGGCGGTGCAGCAGCGGGGGCGTTCTGCCGGTCACGCAGAATACGCGCTACTGCCTGCAGCATCTCGTCGTGGTCGAAGGGCTTGGCGATGTAGTCCACCGCGCCCATTTTCATCGAGTCCACCGCTGAGCGCAGGCTGGCGTAACTGGTCATGATCAGCACCGGGGTGCCCTGGCCGAGCTTGATCAGCTCGGTGCCGGGCGCGCCTGGCAGGCGCAGGTCGCTGACAATGAGGTCGAAAGTGGCAATGCTGAAGCGTTCCTGGGCTTCCTGCACCGAGCCGGCCTCGCTGACCTGGTACTGGTTCCGCTCAAGCAGGCGACGCAGGGCCGAGCGGATGATGGTTTCGTCTTCGACGATCAGAATGTGCGGCATTGATTCAATTCTCTCGACGGTCTCGAATTTCAGGGGACGTCGCTACGACATGCCGGGGCAGGGTCACGCGGATCCGGGTGCCACGTTGCCGTTCGATATCGGCCGGGCTGTCGATGGTGATTTGCCCATAATGCTCTTCCACGATGGAATAGACCAGAGCGAGCCCCAGTCCGGTTCCTTCGCCCGGGTCCTTGGTGGTGAAGAAGGGTTCGAACAGGCGGTCCATGATGTTCTTCGGAATCCCGCTGCCTTCGTCTTCGACGATCAGGTCGACGGTGTGCTCGTTAACCTCGCTGCGCACGCGCACGGCGCTGCCGGGCGGCGAGGCATCGCGGGCGTTGGAGAGCAGGTTGATCAGCACCTGGGCCAGGCGCTGCGGGTCACCTTCGGCCCAATGGTCCGGGTCGCAAAGGTTGAAGAACTGTACTTCGAAATTGCGCCGGTTCAACGCCAGCAGACCGATGGCATCTTGTGCCACTTCAGCCAGGCACACGGGCTCCTCGCTGTTCTGGTGGCTGCCGCCGGCATGGGCGAAGCTCATCAGCGACTGGACGATGCGCGATACGCGCTTGGTCTGGTCAAGGATCTGGCTGGACAACTCGATGATTTCGCCATCGTCTTCGCGTTCCTCGCGCAGGTTTTGCGCCAGGCAGGCGATGCCGGTGATCGGGTTGCCGATCTCGTGGGCCACGCCGGCGGCCAGGCGGCCGATGCTGGCCAGGCGCTCGGAGTGCACCAGCTTGTCTTCCAGTGCCTGGGTTTCGGTAAGGTCTTCCACCAGCAGTACCAGCCCGCTGTTACCGGGGGCCAGTGGCTCGTCGATGGCTGCCTTGTGCAGGTTCAGCCAGCGCGGCTGGCCGTCCAGCGCCAGGCGCTGCTTGTGCAGGTGCTCGTCGGGCACGTTGATGAAGCCTTGCAGCAGGCCGCGCCAAGGCTCGTCGATGGTGACCAGGCGCGAGCCGACCACATGCTTGGCGGCGATGCCGGTGAGCTCTTCCATGGCCTTGTTCCACATCAGGATTTCCTGGTCCTTGGCCAGTGAGCAGACGCCCATGGGCAATTCCTGCAGGGTCTGGCGATGGTAGCGGCGCAAGGCATCGAGTTCGGCGGCCAGCCCGGTCAGGCGCGAGTGGTAGTCTTCCAGGCGGCTTTCGATGAAGTGGATGTCTTCGGTCACGTAGTTTTCGTTACCGGACTTGTACGGCAGGAAAGTCTCGACCATGTCCTGGGCCACGCTCGGCCCCATCAGGCCGGACAGGTTGGCTTCGATGCGGTCGCGCAGGCGGCGCAGGGCATAGGGGCGGCGTTCGTCGAACGGCAGGTAGAGGTCGCGCAGCGCTTGCTCGACTTCCTTTTGCGCGGCCTTGGCGCCCAGCGGCTTGGCCAGCTGGGTGGCGAATTCCTGCGGCGAGGCGGCGTGCAGCTCGCGGCGCTGTGGGCGGCGCACGTTATCCACGGCACAGGCTTCTGCCGCGCTGACTTCTTCGGTGCTGGCGTTGGTGAACAGTGAGATCAGGGTGAACAGCAGCACGTTGGCCGCCAGCGAGGCGATGGCTGCCATGTGCCAGCTGGTATCGTCCAGCACATAGATCATGTCCAGCAGCGGGATGTAGAAGCCCTGCAAGTTGCCGAGAAGCGGCAGCAGCATGGTCACCATCCACACCAGGGTGCCGGCCAGCAGCCCGGCGATGAAACCGCGGCGGTTGGCGGTCGGCCAGTAGAGTACCGACAGCACCCCGGGCAGGAACTGCAAGGTGGCGACGAAGGCGACGATGCCCAGGTTGGCCAGGCTCTGGTGGTAGTTCTGGCTCAGGTAGAACATGAAGCCGGCGGTGATGATGGCGACGATCAGTGCACGGCGGGTCCACTTCAGCCAACGGTAGATGTTGCCCTCGGCCGGCGGCTGGTAAAGCGGCAGCACCAGGTGGTTCAGGGCCATGCCCGACAGCGCCAGGGTGGTGACGATGATCAGGCCGCTGGCTGCCGACAGGCCGCCAATGTAGGCCAGCAGTGCCAATGCCTGGTTGTTGGCGGCGATGCCCAGGCCCAGGGTGAAGTACTCGGGGTTGGTGCTGGCGCCCAGGCGCAGGCCGGCCCACAGCACCAGCGGCACGGCAAGACTCATCAGCAGCAGGAACAGCGGCAGGCCCCAGCTGGCGCTGACCAGCGAGCGCGGGTTGAGGTTTTCGGTAAAGGCCATGTGGTACATGTGCGGCATGACGATGGCCGAGGCGAAGAACACCAGCAGCAGGGTGCGCCATGGGCCTTCCTGCAGTGGGGTGTGCAGGGCGGCGAGGGCGGTCTGGTTCTGCAGCAGCCAGACTTCCAGCTCGTGCGGGCCGCCGAATACGCCATACAAGGCATACAGGCCGATACCGCCCAGGGCCAGCAGCTTGATCACCGACTCGAAGGCGATGGCGAATACCAACCCCTCATGTTTCTCGCGCGTGGCGATGTGCCGCGAGCCGAAGAAGATGGTGAACAGAATGATCAGCGTGCAAAAGGCAAAGGCCACCCGGGCCTTGACCGGTTCACCGGTAAGGATGCTGATCGAATCGGCCACCGCCTGGATCTGCAAGGCCAGCAATGGCAGCACGCCAATCAGCATGATGATGGTGGTCAAGGCCCCGGCCCAGGTACTGCGGAAGCGGAAGGCCAGCAGGTCGGCCAGCGATGACAGCTGATAGGTGCGGGTGATCTTGAGGATCGGGTAGAGCAGCACCGGCGCTAGCAGGAATGCGCCAGACACCCCCAGGTAACAGGCAAGGAAACCGTAGCCGTACTGGTAGGCCAGGCCAACCGAGCCATAGAAGGCCCAGGCACTGGCGTAAACGCCCAGCGACAGGGTGTAGGTAAGTGGGTGGCGAATGATCGAACGCGGGATCAGCCCGCGCTCGCTGATCCAGGCCACGCCGAAAAGCACCATGAGGTACCCGGCGCTGATCAGGATCATCTGGGTCAGGCTAAAGCTCATCGGCATCTCGTTGGCTCTGCAGGATGAAGGTGACGACGATCAGGATCAGCCAGAGCAGGTAGGGGCGGTACCAGGCTCCGGTCGGTTCGATCCACCAGTCCATGATGGCCGGGGAGAACAGGTAGATCCCCACGACCAGAAGCAGGACCAAACGATAGATGTACATGCTGGCCTCGATGGTTGGGCGCTACGGGCTTGAACTTATTATTGGCGCAAATGGCAGGGGGGATGCTAGCGGGAATCCACAGCGTTCGCCAAGGGTTTGAATTTACTGGGCTTTTGTTTTTGAGAGGTGGAATGAATGTGCCGGCCTCTTCGCGGGTGAACCCGCTCCTACAGGTAAAGCGTTGCCTCTAGGTTTATTGAGGACCCTGTGGGAGCGGGCGCGCCCGCGAAGAGACCGGTAAAGTTTCAGCGCAGATCAGCCTCTGGCACGGTGGTCCGCTGCGCGATCGCTTCCGGCCGCCATTGCCTGCGCGCGACTGCCAGCACCTCTGCCGGCGTCGCCAACAGCAGTTCCGGGTCTGTCTCCTGCCCCAGCGCCCGCAATGCCCGCAGCAGCAGAGGGGTAGCATGCTCCGCCTGCAGTGGCGGCGAACGGTAAGACTTGCCCAGCTTGTGCCCATCCGGCTGCACGATCAGCGGAATATGCAGGTAACGCGGCTGTGAGAAGCCCAGCAGTTCCTGCAGGTACAGCTGGCGCGGGGTGTTGTCGAGCAGGTCGGCACCACGCACGATGTCGGTAACACCCTGCCAGGCATCGTCCAGCACCACGGCCAGCTGGTAGGCGTACAGCCCGTCACGACGCTGGATGACGAAGTCGCCCACCTCACGCCCCAGGTGTTGCTGGTACTCACCCTGCACTCGGTCGGTAAAGCGGTAGATCAGCTCCGGCACCCGCAAGCGGATGGCTGCCCCTTCACGGGCATGCCCGGCGTTGCGGCAAAAGCCTGGGTAGATGCCGTTGTAGCTTTCCAGCTGCTTGCGCGAGCAGGTGCATGCGTACGCCAGGCCCATGTTGAACAGGCGGTCTACCACGGCAGCATAGGCATCGTGGCGCTGGCTCTGGAATACCACCTCGCCATCCCAGTGCAGGCCGTAACGTTCCAGCGTCTGAAGGATGGCATCGCGGGCGCCGGGCATCTCCCGGGGCGGGTCGGTGTCTTCCATTCGCAGCAGCCAGCGGCCGTTGACGGCGCGGGCATCGAGCCAGGAGGCGAGGGCGGCGACCAGCGAGCCGAAGTGCAGGAAGCCGCTGGGGGTGGGGGCGAAGCGCCCGATGTAGCTGGAGTCGGTCATGGTCAGGCTGGGCATATAAATGAAACGGGGCGCATGATGCGCCCCGTTCAGGTGGAAGAAAGATCAGCCTTTGCCGACCGTTTTTTCCTTTTTCTCGGCAATTTCCTTGCAGTCGAAGCACAGGTCGGCGGTAGGGCGGGCTTCCAGGCGGCGCAGGCCGATCTCGATGCCGCACGACTCGCACCAGCCGTACTCTTCGTCCTGAATCTTCTGCAGGGTTTTATCGATTTTCTTGATCAACTTGCGCTCGCGGTCGCGGTTGCGCAGTTCGAGGGCGAATTCCTCTTCCTGGGATGCGCGGTCTGCGGGATCTGCAAAGTTGGCTGCTTCTTCTTTCATATGGTCAACGGTCTTGTCGACGCCGACCATCAGCTCTTGCTTCCAGCCAGTGAGGATCTTGGTGAAGTGCTTGCGCATGGGCTCACCCATGTACTCCTCACCCTTGGTCTCCTGATAGGGTGCAACCCCATAAAGATTCTGGTTGGCTTTTTGCTTTTCTAGGGTGGACATGAATAGACCGCCTCTCACTCATCTGATCCAATGCGCAGGATGCTCCATCTCCGGCGACCGCCGGCCCTGCGACTGCGAGCCGCCGAACTTACCAGATAGATCGGGGGTGCGCTACCCCGCCCGATCCTGCTAGTTGACACCGGCCTGAGCGGTACGTTCGGTGGTGTGCAGAGGTAGAATCTCCAGTTTAGACCCAATTGAGAGAAGGTCATGGCCCAACCCTACAGTGCGCGCAGCCGCGCCATCGAACCTTTCCACGTCATGGCGCTGCTGGCCCGGGCCAACGAGCTGCAGGCGGCCGGGCACGACGTGATCCACCTGGAAATCGGCGAGCCGGACTTCACCACGGCCGCACCCATCGTCGCGGCTGGCCAGGCCGCGCTGGCCGCCGGGCACACTCGCTACACCGCCGCACGCGGTCTGCCGGCCCTGCGTGAGGCAATTGCCGGTTTTTATGGGCAGCGCTATGGCCTGAACATCGACCCGGAACGCATCCTTATTACCCCAGGTGGCTCCGGCGCGCTGCTGCTGGCCAGCAGCCTGCTGGTGGACCCGGGCAAGCATTGGCTGCTGGCCGATCCGGGTTACCCGTGCAATCGCCACTTCCTGCGCCTGGTCGAGGGCGGGGCCCAATTGGTGCCGGTGGGCCCGGATGTGAACTATCAGCTGACTGCCGATCTGGTTGAGCGCTACTGGGACAAGGACACCGTCGGAGCCCTGGTCGCTTCGCCGGCCAACCCGACCGGTACCGTGCTGGGGCGCGAGGCGTTGGCCTGCCTGGCCAGAACCACCCACGAGCGGCATGGCCATCTGGTGGTGGACGAGATCTACCACGGCCTCACCTATGGCATGGACGCGCCGAGCGTGCTGGAAGTCGACGACTCGGCATTCGTCCTGAATAGTTTTTCCAAGTATTTCGGCATGACCGGTTGGCGCCTTGGCTGGCTGGTGGCCCCGCCCGGCGCGGTCGCCGACCTGGAGAAACTGGCGCAGAACCTGTACATCAGTGCGCCGAGCATGGCGCAGCATGCCGCGCTGGCCTGTTTCCAGCCCGAGGCGCTGGCCATTTTCGAGGAGCGCCGCGCCGAATTCGCCCGCCGTCGCGACTACCTGCTGCCCGCCCTGCGTGAACTGGGCTTCCGCATTGCCGTCGAGCCGCAAGGTGCGTTCTACCTGTATGCCGATATCAGCGCTTTTGGCGGGGACGCGTTCGCATTCTGCCGGCACTTCCTGGAAACCCAGCACGTGGCGTTCACGCCGGGCCTGGACTTCGGTCGCCACCTGGCCGGGCACCATGTGCGCTTCGCTTACACCCAGAGCCTGCCGCGCCTGGAAGAAGCGGTGCAGCGTATTGCCCGTGGCCTGCAGAGCTGGCAAGGCTGATGCGTTTCTCTCCTTCACTCGAGCAGGGGCGCCTGTTGCGTCGCTACAAGCGCTTTCTGGCCGATATCGAACTGGCCAGCGGCGAGCAGATGACTATCCACTGCCCGAATACCGGCTCCATGCTCAACTGCATGCGTGAAGGTGGGCAGGTGTGGTTCAGCCGCTCCAACGACCCCAAGCGCAAGCTGCCAGGGACCTGGGAAATCAGCGAAACCCCCCAGGGGCGGTTGGCCTGCGTGAATACCGGGCGGGCCAATGCGTTGGTCGAAGAGGCCCTGCGCGCCGGCACAATCACTGAACTGGCCGGTTTCACTGCACTCAAGCGCGAAGTGGCCTATGGCGAGGAAGGCAGCCGTATCGACTTTCGCCTGGAATTCGAGGGTGCCCCGGCCTATGTCGAGGTCAAGAGTGTGACGCTGGGCTACCCCGACACTGCAGTTGCGGCCTTCCCTGATGCGGTGACTCAACGCGGTGCGAAACACCTGCGTGAGCTGGCAAAGCTGGCCCGGCAGGGCGTGCGGGCCGTGCAGCTGTATTGCGTGAACCTGACCGGTATCGACGCTGTGCGCCCGGCTGAAGAAATCGATACGGCCTACGCCCAAGCGCTGCGCGCTGCCGTAGCGGACGGGGTGGAGGTGCTGGCCTATGGCACTCGGCTGGACGCCGAGGGTATCGTCATCGATCGCCGCTTGCCGGTGCTGCTTACCCCTTGAACCAGATGCCCTGGCTGTCTTCGTGGCAGCCCAGGGGCTGCAGCTGCTCACCCTCACAGGGGCCTGCCACGCATTCGCCGCTTTCTATCAGGAACAGGGCTCCGTGATGGGCGCAGTGGATGAGGCTGGCGCTGTCATCCAGAAACGCGTCCTCTGCCCAGTTCAGCGGGATGTCCCGGTGCGGGCAGCGGTTGCGGTACAGGTACACCTGGCCTTGGCGACGCACGCCGAACAGTTCGAGGCCGTCTACGCTGAAGGCGCGGCTTTGGCCCTCGGCCAGGCTGAGGGATGTACAAAGGAAGTGCATGGCAAGGATGGCTCGTGAGACACGTGATGGCTTGACGCTCCAATGCGAATAATTATCAAATTGATCGTATTCGCTGCGCCCGGCTGCCTATGGTGCGCAGTTCCGCCGCTCGCCACAAGGCGTGTAGCCCGTCTTCAGAAGGAACCCGATGATGCGCCGTCCAGCTGCTTTTCTCGCTCTGTGTGCAAGCCTTGTGCTCTCTACCCAAGCCTTGGCAGCCGAGCTGCCGCAACGCTGGGTCAGCGCGGGTGGCGCCTTGAGTGAGTGGATAACCGCATTGGGAGGTGAAGCGCGCCTGGTCGGTGTGGACACTACCAGTCAGCACCCGGCCTCGTTGAAAGCCTTGCCCAGTGTGGGGTATCAGCGGCAACTGTCGGCCGAAGGCATCCTCAGCCTGCGCCCGGATGTGCTGGTGGGCACCGAGGAAATGGGGCCGCCACCGGTACTGGCGCAAATCCGCAAGGCCGGCGTGCGGGTCGAGTTGTTCTCCAGCAAGGCCGAGCTGCCGGCAGTGGATGAAAACCTCAGGCACCTGGGGCAGTTGCTCGGTGCAGAGCAGCAAGCGTCCGCGCTTGCAGCGGACTACCGCCAGCGGCTCGATGCGTTGCATGCCAACGTCAAGCTGGCCCAGGCCGGGCAGCAGGCTCCTGGGGTGTTGCTGCTGGTCGGCCATGCCGGGGCCAAGCCGCTGATCGCCGGGCAAGGCACTGCCGGTGACTGGCTGCTGGAACATGCGGGTGGGCGTAACCTGGCCGCGCACCCAGGCTACAAGAACTTCTCCAACGAAGCCTTGGCGGCGCTTGACCCGGATGTGATCGTGTTTTCCGACCGGGCGCTGGCCGATGAGCAGGCCTTGCAGGCGCTGTTGAAAGAAAACCCCGCGCTGGCTGCCTCGCGGGCCGTGCGTGAGAAACGCCTGGTCTCACTGGACCCAACGCTGCTGGTCGGCGGGCTCGGGCCTCGGCTACCGGCGACCTTGCAGTCGCTGGCAGCCACCTTCTACCCGGCTGCTCAGGCCAGCTTCGCACAATGAAACAACGGGTCCAGTCACGTACGTTGTTCATTAGCCTGAGCCTGCTGTGCCTGTTGGCAATCTGGCTGTCACTGGCGCTGGGGCCAGTCAGCCTGCCGATGTTCGATACGCTGCGCGCTGGCCTGCGCCTGTTGGGGCTGCCCGTTTCCGAGGATGGCCTGCAGCAGGCCGAGATGATCCTTGGTCAGATCCGCCTGCCGCGCACCCTGTTGGGGTTGGCGGTGGGCGCGGTGCTGGCGCTGTCCGGGGTGGCCATGCAGGGGCTGTTCCGCAACCCGCTGGCCGACCCCGGGCTGGTAGGGGTTGCCGCTGGCGCCGCAGTGGGGGCGGCGGTTGCCATTGTCGGCGGCGCCTGGTTTGGCGGCATGCCGGATGCTTTCGCACCTTATCTGCTGTCGTTCTGCGCTTTTGTCGGCGGGCTTGGGGTAACTGCGCTGGTCTACCGCCTGGGGCGCCGCGATGGCCAGACCAACGTCGCCACGATGCTATTGGCTGGCGTGGCCATGACCGCGCTAGGTGGCGCGGCCGTGGGGCTGTTCTCTTACCTGGCCGATGATGCCACCTTGCGCACGCTAACGTTCTGGAACCTTGGCAGCCTCAATGGCGCCAGCTATGAGCGGCTGTGGCCATTATTGCTGGTGGCGACAGGGGTAGCGGTGTGGTTGCCGCGCCGGGCCAAGGCACTGAATGCCCTGTTGCTGGGGGAGTCGGAGGCGCGCCACCTGGGCGTTGACGTGGAGCGGCTCAAGCGTGAATTGGTGTTCTGCACGGCGCTGGGGGTGGGGGCGGCAGTGGCAGCAGCCGGGTTGATCGGCTTCATCGGCCTGGTAGTGCCGCACCTGGTTCGCCTGCTGGCCGGGCCCGATCACCGTGTGGTGCTGCCAGCCTCGCTGCTTGCCGGCGGTGTGCTGATGTTGTTCGCCGACCTGGCGGCGCGGCTGCTGCTGGCGCCTGCCGAGCTGCCGATTGGTATCGTCACGGCCTTCATCGGTGCGCCGTTCTTCCTGTTCCTGCTGATGCGAGGGCGCGGCTGATGTTGCAAGTCGAGGGCCTGTATCTGTGCAGGGGCAGCAATGAGGTGCTGCACGACATTCACCTGCAGTTGCCTCCGGGGCAGGTCGTGGGTGTGCTTGGCCCAAACGGTGCCGGCAAGAGCAGCCTGCTGAGTGTGCTGTGCGGTGAACTGGCGCCCGACCGCGGGCGGGTAACGCTGCAGGGCCGCCCCCTGGCCGATTGGGCCGGGCAGGAACGGGCAAGGCGCCTGGCAGTGTTGCCACAGGTGTCCAGTTTGGGTTTCTCGTTTCGGGTGGAGGAAGTGGTGGGCATGGGGCGCATGCCTCATGGCACCGGTCAGCGGCGCGATGCGGAAATTGTCGAAGCAGCGTTGCGGGCGGCAGATGCCTGGCACCTGGTGGCGCGCAGTTACCTGGCGCTTTCCGGTGGCGAGCGGCAACGGGTGCACCTGGCCCGCGTGCTGGCGCAGCTATGGCCGGGCGAGGAGGGCAGCACGTTGCTGCTCGACGAACCGACTTCGATGCTCGACCCGCTGCATCAGCACACCACCCTGGAAGCCGTACGCCGTTTCGCCGACTGCGGTGCTGCAGTGTTGGTGATCCTGCATGACCTGAACCTGGCGGCGCGTTACTGTGACCGTATCCTGTTGCTGGAGCAGGGGCGCTGCCATGCGTTTGCCACGCCCGAAGCGGCACTGACCCCAGCGGCCCTGAAGGCGGTGTACGGTATCGACGTACTGGTGCAGGCGCACCCCGAGCGTGGGCATCCGCTGATCATCACCCGTTGATTCTCGAACCGTGCACGGCCTTTGTGGAAGCGACCTTGTCTCGCGACAGGTCCGCCCCCGGGGCAGGCCATTCAAATTGTGGATGACATGGAGTAACTGACGATGCGACACCCGCTGCTGTCCGGTTTCTCGCTGTGCCTGGTACTGGCGATAGGCGGCTGTCAGGCCAGCCTGCCGCCGTTGCCCGCCTGGCAGAGCAGTAACGGTCGCACGCACGCCGAGCTGGGAACGATTGTCGACCTGGCCAGTGAGCAGATCATAAGCCCTGAAACGCTGGTGGAGCGCCTGGCTGACGCACCCCGAGTGCTTGTCGGCGAGAAGCACGACAACCCTGACCATCACGCGCTGCAACTGTGGCTGTTGCGCGCTCTGCAAGGCCAGCGTACGCAGGGCAGCCTGCTGCTGGAGATGCTGCAGCCCGAACAGCAATCACGGGTGGACAAGCTGGCGGGGCAGCCTTTGCCGGAAGACTTGCCCAAGGCGCTGGCCTGGCAGGAGGGCTGGGATTGGCAGTTGTACGGGCCGATTGTCACCGAAGCCTTGCAACATCGGGTGACGTTGCTGGCCGCCAACCTTTCGCCCGCCGAGATGCGTCAGGCCTATCGACAGCCGGCTCCGGTGCAGGGCGAAAAGTCCAATGCACCTGCGGTAAAGGCTGCCTTGCTGGAACACGTGCGCGCCGGGCATTGCGGGATGCTGCCAGAAAACCGGTTACCGGCGATGCTGGCCGTTCAGCAGCAGCGCGACCGGCGCATGGCCGAGCGCTTGCAGGCGGCACCGCAACCGGCACTGCTGTTTGCCGGGGCTTACCATGTGCGCAAGGACCTGGGCATACCCTTGCATCTGGCTGACCTGGGGGCATCGGGGGAGAGCAAGGTATTGCTGCTGGCTGAGGTGGGCGAGCGAATCGAGCCTGGCGAGGCTGATTATGTGTGGTACACGGCAGCGATGCCGGAGCAGGATTATTGTGCGCAGCTGCGGCGCTGATCCTGAAAAGGCACAGGCAAAAAAAGACCCGGCAAATTGCCGGGTCAATAACCGTGATTAGCCTGATGAGGAGATAATCTGAGAGTCCGAACCAGGGGCTCTTAGCTTATCCAACCAGTCTCGCGACCAGTTGCGATAATCATAACAATTCTCATTTAGCCGTCAATCCCTTTACCCCGATTATTTGGGTTTTTTTTGCGTAGGGTTTTTCGCGTCCAATTGTTGGTTGAGTGCTTCCTTGCGTTCGAGCGGCAAATCGTTCCAGTGCATGTCCAGCAGGGCGCCTTCAATGGCATACAACAGCACCTTCGATGCACGGAACCCTCGTGTCTTCACGGCCTGGTACGCACCCACCGCGCCCAGGCGGCGCAAATCCGATGCACTGTGGATGCCGGCCGCATGCAGCCACTGCGCAGAAGTCTTGCCAAGGTTCTTCAGATGCTGCAATTCATCGTTCATCGAGCCTCCTTGCGATGGCTGAACGGGAATGGGGGGATAAATCGCGAGCAGGTCTGAGAGGAGTGTAGCGGGCGTTGGGAAATATGCGGCTTTTTGCCATCGGAGGGTGAGCGGCCTGTGCCTGCCCCTTGGCGGGCAGGCACAGGAAGGTGACGAACTTACAGGCCAGGCAACCGCTGGCGAATCTGCTCGATCACCTGATCCATGCTGCCGGCAGCCTGGGTATCGACGCGGGTGCTGTGCACCAGCTCCTGCGCATCCAGCGCCTCACGGCTGGCCTGTTGGGCCTTGATCACCTCCAGCGTGGCATCCGACGGGTCGCTGTTTTCGGCCTGGCGCTGCTCCAGCCAACTGGCGATGACCGCCTCTGGCGCGTGGCAGTCGAGGATGAGGAACGGCACGCCGGTCTGGCTGGCAACGTCTGCCGCAGCCTGGCGTTGTTCACGCTTGAGGTAGGTGGCGTCCAGCACCACCGGGAAGCCGGCGCGCAGCACGGTCGCTGCTACCTCGTGCAGGCGCTGATAGGTCGCTGCGCTGGCGTCCTGGTCGTATATGCCGGTACTCAGCTGGCCGGCGTCGGCCTGCGGTTGTTCGCCGAACAGGCGCTTACGCTCTACGTCCGAACGCACGCGCACTGCACCCAGGGCCTCGACCAGGCGCATGGCCACGTGACTTTTGCCCACCGCCGAAACGCCATGGGTGATGGCCAGCAGGCGCGACGGGATGGCGCTGTAGCTTTCGGCCAGGTTGGCGTAGTTGCGGTAGGTGCGCAGGGTGGTGGCACGCTGAACGCCATCAGCGTCGGCCGGCATGCTGAACAGTGCGACCTTGGCCCGCACCAGCGCGCGGTAGGCTTTGTAGAAGTTGAGCAGTTCCAGGCCTTCGTAGTCCCCTGTCAGTTCCAGGTACTGGCTGATGAAGCGTCGGGCCAGGCACTTCAGGCCGCGGTCTTCCAGGTCCATGGCCAGGAAGGCGGTGTCGGCGTAGACGTCGGTCAGTCGGAAAGGCTCGTTGAACTCGATGCAATCGAAGATCACCACCTTGCCATCGATCAAGGTGGCATTGCCCAGGTGGATGTCACCGTGGCACTCACGGATGAAGCCCTTGGCCTTGCGCTTTTCCAGCAGGCCATGCAGGCGCTCGAAGCTGCTGCGGGCCCAGGCCTGCAGGGCGTCGACTTGCTGCAGATCGGCTTTGTCGCTGAGGAATGGGCGAATCTGCTCGAAGTTCTGCTCCACCGGGGCCATCACGCTGTCTGGCGTGCCCAGCGGGTGTTCCATCGGCACACGTGGGGCCTGCAGATGAAACTCGGCAATCTGCCGGGCCATCTGGTCGATGTGCGTGGCGTTCAGTTCGCCATTGGCCTGCAGGGTGTTGAGCATCTGGCCCTGGGGGAACTGGCGCATCTTCAGCACATACTCGATGGCTTCACCTTCGCCACCGATCTGCGGTGCGTCGACGCTACCGGTGATCGGCAACACTTCCAGGTACAGGCCTTCGGTCAGGCGTTGGTTCAGGCGCAATTCTTCGTTACAGAAATGCTGGCGCTGGTCCAGTCCGGTGAAGTCCAGGAAGCCGAAATTCATCGGTTTCTTGATCTTGTAGGCGTATTCGCCAGTGAGCAGGACCCAGGAGATATGCGTCTCGATGAGCTGAAACCCCTCCACGGGGTGAGGGTACAGGGCAGGGTTCTGCAACGCAGTAATAAGAGCTTGGCTCACGGCAAATCCTTCCGGGGCAAGGGAATTCGAATGCGCCATTATGGTCAATGGTGCCGTCCCTGCCTACCGCCGGGCCGTCTGCCCAGCCTTTATAAAGTGCGTATAATCCGCCGCCATGACCCGAACCCGAAATCCCCGCACCCCTCAGAAACGCCCGACCGGCCGCTCCCGCGCCTGGCTGGGCTGGGCTTTGAAGCTCAGCCTGGTTGGCCTGGTGATCGTTGCCGGCTTCGCGGTTTACCTCGATGCCGTCGTCCAGGAAAAGTTCTCCGGCAAGCGCTGGACCATCCCGGCCAAAGTGTATGCCCGACCGCTGGAGCTGTTCACCGGCCAGAAGTTGAGCAAGAACGACTTCCTCACCGAGCTCGATGCGCTCGGCTACCGTCGCGAAAGCGCGGCCAACGGCCCGGGCGCTGCGTCCGTCAACGGCAATACCGTCGACCTCAATACCCGTGGCTTCCAGTTCTACGAGGGCATGGAACCGGCGCAGTTCGTCCGCGTGCGCTTCTCTGGCGATTACGTTGCGGGCCTTTCCGGTGCCAACGGCAAGGCGCTTGACGTGGTGCGGCTGGAGCCGCTGATGATCGGCGGCATCTATCCGAAAAATCTCGAAGACCGCATCCTGATCAAGATTGATCAGGTACCCAAATATCTGCTCGAAACCCTGGTGGCAACGGAGGACCGCGAGTTCTACAGCCACTTCGGCGTGTCGCCAAAGTCCATCGTCCGGGCCATGTGGGTCAACACGTCGTCCGGCTCGATGCGCCAGGGTGGCAGTACCCTGACCCAGCAGTTGGTGAAGAACTTCTACCTCAGCAGCGAGCGCAGCCTCAGCCGCAAGCTGACCGAGGCGATGATGGCGGTCCTGCTCGAACTGCACTACGACAAACGCGAAATCCTTGAGGCCTACCTCAACGAGGTGTTCGTCGGCCAGGACGGTCAGCGCGCGGTGCACGGCTTTGGTCTGGCTAGCCAGTTCTTCTTCAGCCAGCCGCTGTCCGAGCTGAAACTGCATCAGATCGCCCTGCTGGTGGGCATGGTCAAAGGCCCGTCCTACTACAACCCGCGGCGTCATCCCGAGCGGGCCCTGGCTCGCCGCAACCTGGTGCTCGACCTGGTGGCCGAACAGGGCGTGGCCAGCCAGGCAGAAGTCGATGCGGCGAAGAAAATGCCGTTGGGCGTGACCAAGCGTGGCAGCCTGGCGGACAGCTCGTTCCCGGCCTTCCTCGACCTGGTCAAGCGACAGTTGCGCCAGGATTACCGCGACGAAGACTTGACCGAAGAAGGCCTGCGCATCTTTACCAGCTTCGACCCGATCCTGCAGATGAAGGCCGAAACCTCGATGAGCGAGACCTTCAAGCGCCTGGCGGGCCGCAAGGGGGCAGACGATGTGGAAGCGGCGATGGTCGTGACCAACCCTGAGACCGGTGAAGTACAGGCGCTGATCGGTAGCCGCCAGGCAGGCTTCGCCGGCTTCAACCGGGCCATCGATGCTGTGCGGCCGATCGGCTCGTTGGTCAAGCCGTCGGTATACCTGACTGCGCTGGAGCAGCCGAGCAAGTACACCCTGACCAGTTGGGTGCAGGACGAGCCATTTTCGGTCAAGGGGGCTGACGGCCAAGTCTGGCGCCCGCAAAACTATGACCGCCGCCCGCATGGCACTATCTACCTGTACCAGGGGCTGGCCAACTCCTACAACCTGTCGACCGCCAAGCTCGGCCTGGAAGTGGGTGTGCCGAACGTGATCAAGACCATTGGTCGCTTGGGCGTGAATGTCGACTGGCCTGCATTCCCGGCCATGTTGCTGGGGGCAGGTGGCATGTCGCCGATGCAGGTGGCAACCATGTATCAGACCATCGCCAACGGCGGCTTCAACACGCCGATGCGCGGCATCCGCAGTGTGCTCACCGCCGAGGGCGAGCCGCTCAAGCGCTACCCGTTCCAGATCCAGCAAACCTTCGACCCAGGTGCCATTTACCTGGTGCAGAACGCCATGCAGCGCGTAATGCGCGAAGGTACAGGGCGCTCGGTGTACAACACCTTGCCACGCTCGCTGACCCTGGCGGGCAAGACCGGTACCAGTAACGACTCGCGTGACAGCTGGTTCTCCGGCTTCAGTCAGGATCTGCTGGCCGTGGTGTGGATGGGGCGTGACGATAACGGCAAGACACCGTTTACCGGCGCCACCGGCGCCTTGCAGGTGTGGACCAGCTTCATGAAGAAGGCCGACCCGCTGCCGCTGGACATGCCGCAACCGGACAACGTGGTGCAGGCCTGGATCGACCCCTACAGTGGCCATGGGTCTGATGCCAGCTGTCCGGGAGCGGTGCAGATGCCGTATATTCGCGGGAGTGAGCCGCCGGCCGGCGCAGCCTGTGGCGGCGAGCAGGACCCAGTAGAATCGGTAATGGACTGGGTCAAAGGCTGGATGAATTAAGCACAGGCTGCATTGATGAGGTGTGATGTGAACAAGTGGCTGTTTCCTGCCGTGACGGCGTTGGCTGTGCTCCAGGGGTGCTCCAGCGTCCCGCGTGGCAATATTCCGGTGGTCGATTCGAGCACCCGCGTGTCCAACAGCGAACGCGTGACGGCCAACCGCTCGGCGGGTGGCTATAACGCCGGCACCGCCCAGGCGCAGACGCTGCCGGAGGATTCCGGTGTCACCGTGATGATCCCGCAGGGCGCAGGCGCATCGGGCATCCAGACGTTCCCGGCGTCCAATGGCGCCGCGCCGATCAGTACCTCGCCGATCACGCCAGGGCCGATCAGTACAGGGCCTGTCAGTTCGGCGCCGATGACCACCAATCCCAACCCGATTGCCGATGAACCCTTCGACATTGCTGCGATGAACAGCACCCCGCAAAGCGCCAGTGCGCCAACCGGTATTCCGCGCAGCGCCGCCGCCGGTGGCCTGTCGGCCGACGAGCAGCTGGACGGTCCTGTGCTGGCACTGTTGACCACTGCGCAGACGCAGCAGGGCAGCGGCGACTTCAACGGTGCCGCTTCGAGCCTGGAGCGTGCCCAGCGTATTGCTCCGCGTGAGCCTCAGGTGCTGTATCGCCTGGCCCAGGTGCGCCTTTCGCAAGGTGATGCGGCGCAGGCCGAGCAGTTGGCGCGCCGCGCCCTGACCTACGCCAACGGCCGCCCAAGCCTGCAGGCAGAGCTTTGGAACACGATCGCCCAGGCCCGTGAAAAGCAGGGTGACAGCGCTGGGGCTGCGCTGGCCCGGCAAAAGGCGCGGGTCAATTCGTGATGATCGAGCAACGCGTGCTGGATATTGCCGACCACCTGCTCTTGATCGAGCGCGAGCTGCAGGTGCAAGGCTGGTGGGATGACGAGCCGCCAAGCGACGAGGCACTGGCCAGTACGGTGCCGTTCGCCGTGGATACCCTCAGTTTTGAGCAGTGGCTGCAATGGATCTTCCTGCCCCGCATGAAGATCATCATCGAGCTGGGCCACCCGCTGCCCAATGCATCGAGCATCCTTGTCATGGCCGAAACGGTGTTTACCGACCGGCCGGAGCAAAGTCGTGAGCTACGCCGCCTGTTGGCAGCTTTTGATCAATTGATCGCTCCTTCCGCCTGATTTCTTCAGTTTTTCCGTCAAGGGCCGCAGATTGTGGCCCTTTTTTTTGGAAATCTTCTTAATTCTGCTGCTGAAGCGATTTTTAGTGGCGGCAGGAATTCATCTTGAGGAAAAATTGGCAATAATTTTTCTTGACTTGTTGGCGCCGAATCACAAGAATCCAACTTCCGCTGTAGAGGGACTGCCAGAAGCAGACCCGCTAAGCAGATCATGAGGTGCACACCCGCGCCGACCTGTTACACCCCGCAACGCGTTACCTCGCGCTGGGTGGGAAACCCCCGCAACACTCTGGGGATCTCCCAATACTTGCTCAGTCAGTGCTGACGTTCGCTCATGCTCTGCTTGGCAGTAAACCTATTAAGACCCGTCCAGTGAGGGCGGTATTCTGGCGTTTTAGAGGTGAACAACGTGGAGCTTTTATCTGGCGCTGAGATGGTCGTCCGCTTCTTGCGTGACGAAGGCGTTAAGCACATCTACGGGTACCCTGGTGGTGCTCTCCTGCATGTTTACGACGCACTGTTCAAAGAACCGGAAGTGGAACACATCCTGGTTCGTCACGAGCAGGCGGCCACCCATATGGCGGACGGCTACGCTCGCGCCACCGGCAAGGCCGGTGTGGTGCTGGTAACCTCCGGTCCTGGCGCGACCAATGCCATTACCGGCATTGCCACCGCCTACATGGACTCGATTCCGATGGTCATCCTGTCCGGCCAGGTGCCTAGCACCATGGTGGGCACCGATGCCTTCCAGGAAACCGACATGATCGGTATCTCGCGGCCGATCGTGAAGCACAGCTTCATGATCAAGAATCCGACCGAGATCCCTGAAGTTCTGAAAAAAGCTTTCTACCTGGCGCAATCCGGTCGTCCAGGTCCAGTCGTGGTCGACATTCCAAAAGACATGACCAACCCGGCTGAGAAGTTCGAGTACGTCTACCCGAAAAAGGTCAAGCTGCGCTCCTACAGCCCGGCGGTCCGCGGTCACTCCGGCCAGATCCGCAAGGCTGCCGAGATGCTTCTGGCGGCCAAGCGGCCGGTCGTCTACTCCGGTGGCGGTGTGATCCTCGGCGGTGGCTCCGAAGCCCTGACTGAAATCGCCAAGTCGCTGAACCTGCCGGTCACCAATACCCTGATGGGGTTGGGTGGCTTCCCGGGTACCGACCGCCAGTTCCTCGGCATGCTCGGCATGCATGGCAGCTACACCGCCAACATGGCCATGCATCATGCCGATGTCATCTTTGCCGTCGGTGCGCGTTTCGACGACCGCGTTGTAAACGGCCCGGCCAAGTTCTGCCCGAACGCCAAGATCATTCACATCGACATCGACCCGGCGTCGATCTCGAAGATGATCAAGGCCGACGTGCCAATCGTCGGCCCGGTCGACAGCGTGCTCAACGAAATGCTCGGCATCCTCAAGGAAATCGGCGAGCAGCCTGACAAGGCGGCGCTGGATGCCTGGTGGAAGCAGATTGACGAATGGCGTGGCAATGGCGAGTTGTTCCCTTACGACAAGGGCGATGGCAACGTCATCAAACCGCAAAAAGTGATCGAGACACTGTGTGAAGTGACCAATGGCGACGCCTTCGTCACTTCCGATGTGGGCCAGCACCAGATGTTTGCCGCGCAGTACTACCGCTTCAACAAGCCAAACCGCTGGATCAACTCCGGTGGCCTGGGCACCATGGGCTTCGGCTTCCCGGCGGCGATGGGCGTCAAGCTCAACTTCCCGGATCAGGACGTGGCCTGTGTGACCGGCGAAGGCAGCATCCAGATGAACATCCAGGAGCTGTCCACCTGCATGCAATACGGCCTGCCGGTGAAGATCGTCAACCTGAACAACGGTGTGTTGGGCATGGTCCGCCAGTGGCAGGACATGGCCTACAACGGTCGTCACTCGCACTCGTACGTCGAGTCGCTGCCTGACTTCATCAAGCTGGCCGAGGCCTATGGCCATGTGGGTATCCGCATTACCAGCCTGAAGGACCTCAAGCCGAAGCTGGAAGAAGCGTTTGCGATGAAGGACCGTCTGGTGTTCATCGACATCGCGGTTGACCGCAGTGAGCACGTCTATCCGATGCAGATCAAGGATGGCTCGATGCGTGACATGTGGCTGAGCAAGACGGAGCGTACCTGATATGCGGCACATCATTTCCCTGCTGCTGGAAAACGAACCAGGTGCGTTGTCCCGCGTGGTCGGCCTGTTCTCCCAGCGCAACTACAACATTGAAAGCCTGACTGTAGCGCCAACCGAAGACCCGACCCTGTCGCGTCTGACGCTGACCACCGTTGGCCATGACGAAGTGATCGAACAGATCACCAAGAACCTGAACAAGCTGGTCGAAGTGGTCAAGCTTGTCGACCTGTCGGAAAGCGCTCACATCGAGCGTGAACTGATGTTGGTCAAGGTCAAGGCCACCGGTGCCCAGCGTGCCGAGATCAAGCGCACCACGGATATCTTCCGTGGCCAGATCGTCGACGTGACCGCCAGCGTGTACACCGTGCAGCTGAGCGGTACCAGCGACAAACTGGACAGCTTCATCCAGGCGATCGGCACTGCATCGATTCTGGAAACCGTGCGCAGCGGCGTTACCGGCATTGCCCGTGGCGACAAAGTGCTCAGCATCTAAATCCAAAAAATTAGCGATGGCTCCGCAGGGGCCGAGATATAACCAGGGGTATTTTCATGAAAGTTTTCTACGATAAAGACTGCGACCTTTCCATCATCCAGGGTAAGAAAGTCGCCATCATCGGTTACGGCTCCCAGGGCCACGCTCAGGCGTGCAACCTGAAAGACTCCGGTGTAGACGTTACCGTCGGTCTGCGTAAAGGTTCGGCTACCGTTGCCAAGGCTGAAGCCCACGGCCTGAAAGTTGCCGACGTTGCTACCGCTGTCGCTGCGGCTGACCTGGTCATGATCCTGACCCCGGACGAGTTCCAGGGCGCTCTGTACAAGAACGAAATCGAGCCGAACATCAAGAAGGGCGCTACCCTGGCCTTCTCTCACGGTTTCTCGATCCACTACAACCAGGTTGTTCCGCGTGCCGACCTCGACGTGATCATGATCGCGCCGAAAGCCCCGGGCCACACCGTTCGCTCCGAGTTCGTCAAAGGCGGCGGCATCCCTGACCTGATCGCTATCTACCAGGACGCTTCCGGCAACGCCAAGAACGTCGCACTGTCCTACGCTTCGGGCGTAGGTGGTGGCCGTACCGGTATCATCGAAACCACCTTCAAGGACGAAACCGAAACCGACCTGTTCGGTGAGCAGGCTGTTCTGTGTGGCGGTACCGTCGAGCTGGTCAAAGCCGGTTTCGAAACCCTGGTCGAAGCTGGCTACGCGCCGGAAATGGCCTACTTCGAGTGCCTGCACGAGCTGAAGCTGATCGTCGACCTCATGTACGAAGGCGGCATCGCCAACATGAACTACTCGATCTCCAACAACGCCGAATACGGTGAGTACGTCACTGGCCCGGAAGTCATCAACGAAGAATCCCGCAAGGCCATGCGCAATGCCCTGAAGCGCATCCAGGACGGCGAGTACGCGAAGATGTTCATCTCCGAAGGTGCTACCAACTACCCATCGATGACCGCCAAGCGTCGCAACAACGCCGCTCACGGCATCGAAATCATCGGCGAGCAGCTGCGCTCGATGATGCCGTGGATCTCGGCTAACAAAATCGTCGACAAGACCAAGAACTAAGTCTTATCGATAGATGAAAAACGCGGCTTCGGCCGCGTTTTTTCGTTCTGGCATCCAGCTTCTGGTATAAAGCAGACCAGTGGCTCGCTGTCAGAACCTGTTTCGCGGGCCCGTGTCGAACATTTTCCATCCTGTTGCAAGGTACCCTCCATGAGCGAACGTCCCGAAGAGCCGAACAAGCCCTCCGACGCCGAAAGCCTGCTACCTGTCGATGAGCACGTTGAAGAAGGGCATGACGCCGAAGGCCGCAAGGTGCGCCACCGCGGCATCTACCTGTTGCCCAACCTGTTTACCACCGCCAACCTGTTTGCCGGTTTCTATTCCATCATCAGCTCGATGAGCGCACAGAGCGCCCTGAGTGCCGGCGACCCGCGCGAGGCGAGCAAGTACTTCGCTTTTGCCGCTATCGCCATCTTCGTGGCCATGGTGCTCGACGGCCTGGACGGCCGCGTTGCGCGCATGACCAATACCCAGAGTGCCTTCGGTGCCGAGTATGACTCGCTGTCGGATATGGTCGCCTTCGGCGTGGCCCCGGCTTTGCTGGCCTTCGGCTGGGCGCTGGGTGACATGGGCAAGGTCGGCTGGATGGTTGCCTTCATCTATGTGGCCGGTGCCGCGTTGCGCCTGGCGCGCTTCAATACCCAGGTCGGTACCGCCGACAAGCGCTACTTCATCGGCCTGGCCAGCCCGGCTGCCGCAGGTGTGGTGGCGGGCACCGTATGGGCGTTCAGTGACTATGGCATCCAGGGCTCCAAGCTGTCGTTCCTGGTCGCGCTGCTGGTGGCTGCTGCTGGCATGCTGATGGTCAGCAACATCAAGTACAACAGTTTCAAGGAGCTGGACCTCAAGGGGCGCGTGCCGTTCGTGGCGATCCTGGCGGTGGTGCTGGTATTTGCCGTCGTGTTCAGCGACCCACCGCGTATCCTTCTGTTGATCTTCCTCGCCTATGCAGCATCGGGGCCGATCCAGTTCCTGCTGAAGGCGCGCCGTCGCAAAGCGTGAAAATCACTTAACGCTGGAATAACCTCACGGCTCCATAGTCTTACTGGTACATCCGTTACTCAGTGCTATGGAGCCGTTCATGCTTATCAAGCTTCCCAGGTCTTCCGAGTGCAAAGCGTCGGAGATCACCCCCGAAGGCATTTACCTTTCCCGTCGTACCCTGCTGGGTGGCTCATTGGCTGGCTTGGCGCTAGGCGCATTGCCGGGCGGGGTGGGCGCGGCGCAAATGTCGCGTTATGCCGATGTGCAGGCTGGGGCCGCGCCGGCCTGGTTCACTGACAAGCTCGCGGCCACGCGCTGGCAGGCGGTGACGGTGAAGGACGAGGCGATCACGCCGTTCAAGGATGCCACTCACTACAACAACTTCTACGAGTTCGGGCCCGACAAGGGCGACCCGGCGGCCAATGGCGACAGCCTGAAGACCGAACCGTGGTCCATTGTGGTGGATGGTGAGGTGGGCAAGCCCGGACGCTATGCACTGGAGGACTTCGTCAAACCCTATCAGCTTGAGGAGCGGATCTATCGGCTGCGCTGCGTAGAGGCGTGGTCGATGGTCATTCCGTGGCTGGGGTTCCCTTTGGCTCAGGTGCTCAAGCAGGTCGAGCCGACTTCCAGTGCGCGTTATGTGCGTTTCGAAACGCTGAAGGATCCGCAGCATATGCCTGGGCAGCGTTCTGGCTTCGCCTTGATCGACTGGCCTTATAGAGAAGGGTTGCGCCTGGATGAGGCGATGCATCCGTTGGCAATTCTCGCGGTGGGTATGTACGGCCGGGAACTGCCCAACCAGAACGGTGCGCCGTTGCGTTTGGTGGTGCCTTGGAAGTATGGCTTCAAGAGCATCAAGTCGATTGTGCGCATCAGCCTGGTAGCGGAGCAGCCCGGCACTACCTGGGAAGGGCTGGCGCCGGATGAATATGGTTTCTATGCCAATGTGAACCCGACAGTCGACCACCCGCGCTGGAGCCAGGCGCGCGAACGTCGTTTGCCCAGCGGGTTGTTCAGCCCCAACGTGCGGGAGACACAGATGTTCAATGGCTATGCCGATGAAGTGGCGTCGCTGTATACCGGGCTCGATCTGCGGAAGAACTACTGATGCGTTACCCCTGGTTTCGCTTGGCCATCTTCATCGTAGGCTGCCTGTTCCCGGTGTGGTGGCTATATGAAGCGGCGATGAACCTGCTGGGGCCTGATCCCGGGAAGATCATGATGGATCGCCTTGGGCTTGGGGCGCTTACCTTCTTGTTGGTGACCTTGAGCATGACCCCACTGCAGAAGCTGACGGGCTGGTCTGGCTGGATCGTGGTTCGCCGGCAGCTGGGGTTGTGGGTGTTCGCTTATATAGTGCTGCACATCCTCTGTTACCTGTTCTTTATTCTTGGGCTGGATTGGGGGCAGTTGGCGGTGGAGCTGCGCAAGCGGCCCTACATTATCGTGGGGGCGCTGGGGTTCCTGGGTTTGCTGGTGTTGGCGGTCACTTCGAACCGGTATAGCCAACGGCGGCTTGGGGCGCGGTGGAAGAAGCTGCACAGGTTGGTGTATGCGGTGCTTGGGTTGGGCTTGTTGCATTTCCTTTGGATCGTGCGCTCGGACCTTCGGGAATGGGCCATCTATGCGTTTATTGGGGCTGTGTTGATGGTATTGCGGATACCTGCTGTTGCGCGGGCTCTTCCCAGGGTTGCCAGGAAGCAGGGTAGGGCGGTTTGAGAGTGGGGTGGGGCTGCCAAGGGTCTGCCTTGAGATAGCAATGGCTGTGGAGAGGGCCCGCCTTTGTTTCTCTGGCGTCTGTGAGATCGAGCGCCGCGCGCGTCCGGCTCGAGACATCCATCGCCTGTGAGACCGAGCGCCGCCCGCGTCCGGCTTGAGACATTCACCGCCTATGAGACCGAGCGCCGCCCGCGCGGCGCTTCGCGGGTAAACCCGCTCCTACGTTTGTTTCGGGCCAGTCCCTCCTGTGCCTGGCGCGCGCGACCGCCTTGTTGGTACGACGCGATATCGAGACAGGCACCAAGGCGTTCGCGCGCGAATCCCACAGGCATAATTGGCCCGAAACAAACGTAGGAGCGGGTTTACCCGCGAAGCGCCGCGCGGGCGGCGCTCGATCTCACAGGCGCTGAAACTGTTGTGGCGAACACTTGGCAGCCCTGATACGGTCTTTCCCCCTTATATTTCACTTTCTTGAAATTAAAGGTTGACGCCCTCTCGAATCCCCTTATAATGCGCCCCACTTCCAGCGACAACGGAACGACAAACTCCTTGAAATTCAATGAGTTAGACAATCCTGAAGGTGCTGTAAGGGCTACGATCAAATGATCGAAAGCGGTTGAGATGATGGTTGACAGCGCTTCCAAGTGCTGTATGATTCGCCTCCCGCTACGAGAGATCGCAGCGAGCCAAGTGTTTGAAGCTAAACGAGTTTCTCGC
>NZ_JAOCDI010000015.1:0-124628 GCF_029840855.1 Pseudomonas sp. GD03862 | reverse complement strand
GCGTTCCGTGCTGCTGAAAGGATTCTACTCTACACGAACTGCGCGGCGGCGTTCGCCGATGCCCAAGCCCACTGGAAGTTGAAACCGCCCAGGTGGCCGGTGACATCCAGCACTTCGCCGATGAAGTACAAGCCGGGGCTTTTCAGCGATTCCATGGTCTTGGACGACACCTCGCGGGTATCCACGCCGCCCAGGGTCACTTCGGCGGTACGGTAGCCTTCGGTGCCGGCCGGTACAACTTGCCAGTTCGCCAGCTTTTCGGCGATTTGCGCCAGTTCCGCCGGGGTGTACTGCTTCATTGGCTTCGACTCGAACCACTGCTCGGCCAGCAAGTTGGCCAGCTTGCGGGTGAACACCTCGCCCAGCACGGTCTTCAGTTCGGCGTTGGCGCGTTCGGCCTGCATCTGTTGCAGCCAGGAAAGCGCATCGCGGTCGGGCAACAGGTTGATCTCGACCGTGTCACCGGCTTCCCAGAACGATGAGATCTGCAAGATTGCCGGGCCGCTCAGGCCGCGGTGCGTGAACAGCAGGTTTTCGCGGAAGCTGGTGCCATTGCAGCTGGCGGTGCAGTCCAGCGAGGTGCCGGACAACTCGGTGCACATCGCCTTGAGTTGGGGCTCGGTGATGGTGAATGGCACCAGCCCGGCGCGGGTTGGCAGCAGGGTGTGGCCGAACTGGCGGGCCACCTGGTAGCCGAAACCGGTGGCGCCCAGGGTCGGGATCGACAGGCCGCCGGTGGCGATGACCAGCGACTGGCAGGCGAACTGGCCGCCGCTGGTCTGCAGCAGGTAGCCGCTTTCGGTCTTCTCGATCTGTTCGATGCTGGTGTGCATGCGGATCTCGGCACCGGCCTCGTCGCACTCGGCCAGCAGCATGTCGAGGATGTCGCTGGCCTTGTTGTCACAGAACAGCTGGCCGAGCTTCTTCTCGTGGTACGCCACGCCGTGCTTGCACACCAGCTCGATGAAGTCCCACTGGGTGTAGCGGGCCAGGGCCGACTTGCAGAAGTGCGCGTTGTGCGAAAGGAAGTTGGCCGGCTCGGTGTACAGGTTGGTGAAGTTGCAACGCCCGCCGCCGGACATGAGGATTTTCTTGCCTGGCTTGTTGGCGTGGTCGAGCAGCAGCACCCGGCGGCCGCGACGGGCGCTGAGCTGGGCGCACATCAGGCCGGCGGCGCCGGCGCCAAGGATGATCACGTCGGTGGAGTGCACGGTATGAACCTTCAGATTTGAAATGCTGAACCCTGTGGGAACGGGTTCACCCGCGAATGCGACGATGCATTTACTGCCGCGTTCGCGGGTAAACCCGCTCCTACGGGGGGCTTTGCCTGGCTTTAGATAATGCGGACTTTCAGGGCGCGACCCTTGATCTTGCCGCTGTTCAGTCGCTGCATGGCTTGCTTGGCCAACGCCCGCTCCACGGCCACAAACGCCTGGAAGTCGAAGATGGCGATCTTGCCCACTTGCTTGCCCGGGATGCCGGCATCACCGGTCAGGGCCCCCAGGATGTCGCCAGGGCGCAGCTTGTCCTTGCGGCCAGCGGCAATGCACAGTGTGGTCATCACCGGCAGCAGGGGCTCGCCGCCCTTGTTTTTCAGGCTGTCCAGCTGGTCCCAGCGCAGCGGGCTCTTCTGCAGCGCTTCGATGGCCTGGGCGCGGTGGCCTTCGGCCGGTGCCACCAGGCTGACCGCAACGCCTTTCTCGCCGGCGCGGCCGGTACGGCCCACGCGGTGCACGTGGATTTCGGCATCACGCGCCAGCTCCACGTTGATGACCATGTCCAGGCCATCGATGTCCAGGCCGCGCGCGGCCACGTCGGTAGCCACCAGCACCGAGCTGCTGCGGTTGGCGAACATGGTCAGCACCTGGTCACGGTCGCGCTGCTCCAGGTCGCCGTGCAGGGCCTGGGCGACGATGCCCTTGGCGGTCAGGTGGGCGACCACGTCCTCGCATTGCTGCTTGGTGAAGCAGAACGCTACGCACGATTGCGGGCGGTAGTGGCCGAGCACGCGGGTGACGGCTTCCAGGCGTTGCTGCGGGTCAATCTCGATGAAACGCTGCTCGATCTGGTTGTCGGTGTGCAGGCTTTCGACCTTGACCTGCTGCGGGTTGCGCATGAAGTCGGCGGCCAGTTGCTTGATGCCGGCCGGGTAGGTGGCCGAGAACAGCAGGGTCTGGCGGCGCGACGGGGTCTTGCCGATGATGCTGGCGATGGCGTCGAAGAAGCCCATGTCGAGCATGCGGTCGGCTTCGTCCAGCACCAGGGTGTTCAACCCGTCCAGGACCAGGGTGCCTTTGTCCAGGTGCTGCTGGATGCGCCCTGGGGTGCCGACGATGATGTGCGCGCCGTGCTCCAGTGAAGCGATCTGTGGGCCCAGCGAAACGCCGCCGCACAGGGTCAGGATCTTGATGTTGTCCTCGGCACGGGCCAGGCGGCGCAGCTCCTTGGCCACCTGGTCGGCGAGTTCGCGGGTAGGGCAGAGCACCAACGCCTGGCAGCCGAAGTAGCGCGGGTTGATCGGGTTGAGCAGGCCGATGCCGAAGGCGGCAGTCTTGCCGCTACCGGTCTTGGCCTGGGCGATCAGGTCCTGGCCTTTGAGGATGACAGGCAGGCTCTGGGCCTGGATCGGCGTCATCGAGGCATAGCCGAGGGCCTCCAGGTTGGCCAGCATGGCAGTGGACAGCGGCAAGGTGGCAAAGGCGGTGGATTCGGTGGTCACGAGGCGGGCCTGCGGTGCGAAGCGAAAAATGCCGCATAGTCTACCAGCCTCGTGGCCATTCGCCCTACGACTCCATGTGTTGTTCCGGACGACGGGCACGCCTTCCGTCCGTCGGCGCCAGCTGCAGGAAGATCGCCGCTGCCAGCATGGCCATTACACCGATGGTGACGAAGGTCAGCTGGAACGCGCCCAGGGTGGTTTCCACGCCTTCGGCGCTGCCTGCCGCAGTAAAGCCGCCCAACAGTGCGCCGGCGCAGGCCACACCCAGGCTCAGCGACAGTTGCGCGACCACCGACAGCAGGCTGTTACCGCTGCTGGCGCTGGCGTCGTCGAGATCGATGAGCGTCACTGTGTTCATCGCAGTGAACTGCATGGAGTTCACTGCGCCCAGAAGGCCAAGTTGCACCAACAGCAGCCAATAAGGGGTCTGCTCGTCCACCAGGCCCAGGCTTGCCAGCAGGATGCCCAGCAGCAAGGTATTACCGGTGAGGATGATGCGATAGCCGAACCGTTCGATCAGCGGTCGGGCAATGGACTTGGCCAGCATGGCCGCCGCCGCCAGCGGGATCATGCTCATGCCTGCCTGGGCGGGTGAGTAGCCCAGCGCGACCTGCAGCAGCAACGGCACCAGGAACGGCAGCGCGCCGCTGCCCAGGCGGGCGAACAGGTTGCCGAGGATGCCGATGGCGAAAGTACGCACGCGGAACAGGCTTGGCGAGAACAGCGGCTCCGGGTCGCGCCCGGCGCGCAGCCAGTACGCGGCCAGGCAGGCCATGCCGGCGAACAGCAGCAACATTACCCGCAAGTGCGGCAGGTGCAGCTCGCCCAGGCCTTCCATGGCAATGGTGATCAGTACCATGGCTGCGCCGAACAGCAGGAAACCAGGGCCGTCGAAGGTGGTGCGCTCGGCGCCGCGCAAGTCCGGGATGAACTTCCATACGGCAATGCAGCCAAGCAGGCCGACTGGCAGGTTGAGCAGGAAGATCCAGTGCCAGCTGAGGATCTCCACCAGCCAGCCACCGACCGTTGGGCCCAGCAATGGCCCGAGCAGGCCGGGGATGGTGATGAAACTCATGATCCGCACCAGCTCGCTGCGTGGGTAGGCGCGCAGCACCACCAGCCGCCCGACCGGCAGCATCAGCGCACCGCCCAGGCCCTGCACCACGCGGGCGAAGATCAGGAAGCCAAGGCTGTTGGCTGCAGCGCACAGCAGCGAGCCAAAGCTGAACAGCAAGATGGCGCTGAAGAAGATGCGCTTGGTGCCGAATCGGTCGGCGATCCAGCCTGAGGCAGGGATCAGCAGGGCCACGGTGAGCATGTAGGCAATGATCACACCCTGCATGCGCAAGGGGTCTTCGGCCAACGAGCGGGCCATGGCCGGCAGTGCGGTGTTGAGGATGGTGCCGTCCAGGGACTGCATGAAGAAGGCGATGGCCACCACCCAAGGGATCCAGCGGGCGGTGACGGGGTCCAGCGGGGTGCGTTCGGGCATGACGTCCTCGTTTGTCAGTGCCGGCCCTTTCGCGGCTAAAGCCGCTCCTACAAGGGTTACGCGTTCCTTGTAGGAGCGGCTTTAGCCGCGAAAGGGCCGGCAAGTCCAGTCACAATGTCAGGGTCAGGCCTTTGACCAGTGCCCCGGGCAAATGACTCGACCCGGTACTGCGCTGTCCATAAGTACTGGTCGACAGGATCATCTCGCGCTCCTGGGTCAGGTCCTCCAGCTGGCTGCCCAGCAAGGTGTACAGGCTGTCATCGAAGCGCATGGTACTCACCGGCCCCTGGATCTGCCCGTCTTCTACCCAGAAAGTGGCGAAGCGGGTCAGCCCGGTCATGCGCGCCGCTGGCAGGTCCGAGTAGTTCAGGTACCACAGGTTGCTGATGTACAGCCCGGTGCCAAGCCGCTGCAGGATTTGCTCGGTGGGCAAACTACCCGGCGCCAGGCTGAGCGCGCAAGGCGACTCGTAGCTGTCGGCGCCATTGGCCAGCAGCCCGAATTCGGCCGCACTGCGCGCACTGATCAACCGCTGCCGGGCCTCACCTTGCTGGATCAGCGGCACATCCAGGCGCGGCGCACCTTCATCGGAAAATGCCGGGCTAAGCGAGCCGCTGACCTGCTCGGTAAAACTGACCAGCGGGCTAAGCCGTGCATCGCCGTTGTACAGGCGCTGCAGAGCGCTGTTGCCAGTGGCCAGGGCCTGTGCGGAAAAGCCGCCCCAGCACAACATGCCGGCGACTTCGTCCATGGCCGCAGGTGCAAGGTAGGCGCGGTAGGTGCCGGGCTTGAGGGTAACTGCCGGGCGGCCGAGGAAACCCAACTGCTCTCGTGCTTGGCGCAGGCGTGCGGTGAAGTCGTCGGCACTCCAGGCCTGGCCGGCATAGTTGGCCTTCACTGCCTGGCCATTATCGTGGAACAGGCTCCAGTCGACGTTGAAACTGTTGGCCTGGTGCCAGCCGAAGGCGCCGAACGAGCTGGCGAAGCCGCGGCAGACCGGGCCGGCGGCGTAGATGCCGACCAGGTCCAGGTCACCTGCTTCACGCTCGAGCAGGGCCAGTACTTCGTTCAGTGCGGGCAGGGGGTGTTCCTGCAGGCTATGGCTGTGCCAGGCGTTTTCGTCCAGGCGCAGGTAAGGGTCGAGTGCCAGCAGCGGCAAGGTCTGGCGCAGCTGCTCGAGCGCAACGTTCAGGCGCTGGCGATCCAGTTGCACGTCGCCACTCAAGGTCACCTGCTGTTCCGCCTGGCGCCCATCGCGCACCAGCCGCAGTTGCGCGATGGCCTGGCTCACTTCGCCGGCCTGGCGCACCTTGGCATGGTTGAAACGCACGAACTGCGATTGCTCGGCACTGTAACCGAGGGTGAACTGCTCGCCCGCCTGAAGGGCGGTGCGCACCTCCCCGACCAGGGTTTCGAAAGCCTGTTTCATCACGCGTCTCCTCCGAATACATCGATCTGGCGGAACACACAGGCAGGCGAGGCGTGGCCGACCCGCACCACCTGATTGGGTTCGCCCTTGCCACAGTTGGGCGTGCCCAGCACCTGGAAGGTACTGTGGTCGCCAACCGCCGACAGGTTGCGCCAGAACTGCGCGGAGATGCCGCGGTAGTTGGGGTTCTTGACGATGCCCTTGAGCTCGCCATTTTCAATCAACTGGCCCCATTCGCAGCCGAACTGGAACTTGTTGCGTGCATCGTCGATGGACCAGGAACGGTTGGTACGCATCAGGATGCCGTGCTCGATGCCTCCGATCAGTTGCTCGAAAGACTGGTCGCCCGGCTCGATGTTGAGGTTGGCCATGCGGTCGATCGGCGCGCGGTTCCAGCCGCAGGCACGGCTGTTGGCCACGCCGTCCAGGCCAGAGCGGAACTGAGACAGCGCGCCACCCAGCGGGCGCAGCAGCAGGCCGTCGCTTATCAGGAACGCTTTGCTGGCCGGGGTGCCGTCGTCGTCATGACTGTAGCTGGCCAGCTCTTCGCCAATGGTCGGGTCGAAGGTCACGTTCAGCAGGCTGGAACCGTACTGCAGGTGGCCGAAGTCGCTGGTTTTGACGAAGCTGGTGCCGGCGTAGTTGCGCTCGTCGCCGAGAATGCGGTCCATCTCCAGCGGGTGGCCGATGGATTCGTGAATCTGCAGCATCATCTGGTCCGGCATCAACAGCAGGTCGCGCGGGCCACTAGGGGTGTTTGGTGCCAGCAGCAGTTGCAGCGCTTCGTCGGCCACCCGGCTGGCCGCGCCGACCAGGCCGCAGCGCTCGATGATCTCGAAACCACCCTGTTGGCCGAAGTTGTCGCGGCCCAGGCTGCGGCTTTGGCTGTCCTGGCCGTCGCTGGCGGTCACCCCCAGGCCCGGGAACAGGAAGCGCTGGGCATGGCGCAGTTCGGCGCCGGCCGAGTTCAGGTAGGTTTGCTCGACCAGGCTCAGCCCCAGGCTGGCCTGCCAGTCCACCAAGCGGCTGTCCTTGGGCACGCTGGCCGATTCGGCGGCGAGCAGGCCAAGGCAGTCGGCGAGGCTGGGTACGGGTTGGTCGAAGTTGGGCGAAACATGGTCGTGGCGTGCGCTGGTCACGGCTTGTTCGCGCAGGTCCAGCAGGCTGTGCCGGGCGATCTGCCGCGCCAGCGCCTCGGCTTGCTCAAGGGCGCGCTGCAGGCCAGCCTGGGACAGGTCGGCGGTGGCAGCGTAGGCCTCCACGCCATTGACCCGCACAGTGAGCATGGCGCCCTCATCCTGGTTGAAGAAGGGTGGTTCGGCGACGTTGCGGCGAACCGAAAGCGCCTGGTGCGACTGTTTCACATGGCGCAGGGAAAACAACTCGGCCGTACTGCGCAGCGCAGCAAAGCGCTGGCGCAGCAGGGCGCTGGAATCGAACATGCGGATGCCTCCGTGTACACGGTGGCTCCCCCTAGAACCACCCGTCTTGCATGCCGAGGCAGGTATCGTCGTGTGCCTCGAGCAATGCCAGCTCATTATGGCAGCCCGGTACTTCCCAGGTCAGGAAATAACGCGCAGCTTGCAGCTTGCCGAGGTAGAAGTCGCGATCAGCAGCCGTTCCCTTGAGCATGCCAAGCTCTGCGTGAACCGCCTGTTCCAGCCAGCGCCAGCCGATCACGCAGTGGCCGAAGGCCTTGAGGTACAAGGCAGAGTTGGCCAGGGCACCAGCGACTTTGCCTTGGGCCAGATCGCCGAGCAGGGCCAGGGTTACGCCTTGCAGGCGGTTGGCCAGTTGCTCCAACGGCTGACGCAGTGGGTCAAGGTTCGGGTGATGGCTGGCGCGCTCGCAGGTGGCGGCGATCAGGCGGATCAATTGCTTGAGGCCGGCACCATTGTGCTGTGCCAGCTTGCGGCCGAGCAGATCGAGCGACTGGATACCCTCCGTGCCTTCGTGGATCGGGTTCAGGCGATTGTCACGGTAGTACTGCTCCACCGGGTATTCGCGGGTGTAGCCGTGGCCGCCAAGAATCTGGATCGCCAGTTCGTTGGCTTTGAGGCAGAACGCCGAGGGCCAGGATTTGACGATCGGGGTCAGCAGGTCGAGCAGGTCCTGCGCCGGTTTGCGGGCGTTTTCGTCAGGGGCCGTATGGGTGTCGTCGAACAGGCGCGCGGCGTACAGGCCCAGATCAAAGGCGCCTTCTACGTAGGCCTTCTGCGCCAGAAGCATGCGCTTCACATCCGTGTGCTCGATGATCGGCACCGCCGGGCTGTGTGGGTCCTTGTTGTCTGGCAGCCGGCCCTGCGGCCGCTGGCGAGCGTATTCCAGGGAGTAAAGGTAGCCGGCGTAACCCAGCATCACCGCGCCCATGCCTACGCCTATCCGCGCCTCGTTCATCATCTGGAACATGCAGGCCAGGCCTTGGTGCGGCTGGCCGACCAGATAGCCGACGCACTGGCCATTGTCGCCGAAGTTCAGCGCGGTCGAGGTGGTGCCGCGCCAGCCCATCTTGTGGAACAGCCCGGCCAGCAGCACATCGTTGCGCGGGCCACGGCTGCCGTCCGGGTTTACGTGGTACTTGGGCACGATGAACAGCGAGATGCCTCTGACCCCGGGCGGGGCGTCCGGAAGCTTGGCCAGCACCATGTGCACGATGTTTTCCGACAGTTCGTGGTCGCCGCCGGAAATGAAGATCTTGTTGCCTTTGAGCCGGTAGCTGCCGTCGCCTGCTGGTTCGGCGCGGGTACGGATGTCGGCCAGCGACGAGCCGGCGTGGGGTTCGGTCAGCGCCATGGTGCCGAAGTAGCGGCCGTCGATCATCGGTTGCAGGAACAGGCGCTTCTGTTCATCGGAGCCGAAGCTCTCGATCAGGTTGGCCGCGCCCATGGTCAGGAACGGGTAGGCCGTGGTGCCGGCGTTGGCGGCCTGGAAGTGGGCGAAGCAGGCTTGCGAGACCAGGCTGGGCAGTTGCATGCCGCCGACCTCGAAGTCCCGGTTGGCGTTGAGGAAGCCGGCTTCGAGGAAGGCATCGACGGCGGGCTTCACTTCGGGGATCAGCTCGGCGCGGCCGTCCACGTAGCGTGGTTCGTTTTCGTCGGCCTTGCGGTTGTGCGGGGCGAAATACTTTTCGGCGATGGTGCGGGCGGTGGTCAGTGCCGCATCGAAGGTTTCACGGCTGTGCTCGGCGAAGCGCGGGCGCTGGGTCAGGGCTTCGGCGTCAAGGACTTCGTAGAGCTCGAAGGCGAGGTTGCGGGGGCTGAGCAAGGTCTCGGGCATGGTGGCGGTCCTGAGGCGGGATGCTGCGAGTGTAGGAGCGTGGTGAGACTGGGGACAGGTTAATAGGTTTGCGTGATATGGGTTGAGAACGCCGGGAAGCCTGCCGGTTATTGGTGAAACCAACGCAAGGTCAGGTCGTGTAATGCCTGCTCGGGACAATATAGAGACGTTTCCCACAATCCCGATCGGAAATGGACTGCTGCGGATCGAATGTCAGTTGGCCTTGAATGTGCGTTTTGGTGTTCACAAGGAAACGTTTCAGATGAGTGATGCCCACCCCGCTGACTTGGCTGAGGCCGACGGCAACCAGGTTCCCTTCTTCGTAGTCTCACCCATGAAATTTGGTGTAATGACTTTCTTTACCTTGGGCTTCTACTGGGTTTATTGCTTCTATCAAAGTTGGAGTCTGCATAGAGAGAAAACGGGAGAGCGCGTAAGTCCGCTCTGGCGAAGCGCTTTTGCAGTGTTCTTCATCTATCCATTATTGAGAAGGGCAAATGACCATATTCGCGACTCAGGTAAAACCTATCCGTGGTCCATCCTGGGGCTCACGCTGGGCTATTACGGTTTTTGCGTTGTCTGGGTGGCTGCCGGCGTCGTGTTGGAAGGCCAGCTGTGGCCGGCCTATTTTGCGGGCATAGCCGTTCAGGCAGCTTGGCTGATCATTCTGGTGTTCATGCAGAAGGGCATCAATTTCAGTGCGGGTGACAAAGAAGGGAAGGCCAACAGCCGGTTCACGCTGGCAAATTGGCTTTGGATGCTGTTGGGTATTGGGCTTATGGCAGCACAGCTGTCTGCTTTGATTGCGCTTTCACCAATGGTTTGAGCAACTTTTGGCCGGAGCTCTGTCTGAGGGGAGCTCCGGATAGTCCCCGATCCACCCCGCGCTTCCACTTGCGTTGAAGACAATATGATGCTGGGGTAGAAGCCTGCTGCAAGGCTTTTTTGATATGCCTGTCTAGGCTGGTCCTTTTCGCGGGTAAACCGTACAGCGGCCTGTGTCCAACCCCCGATGTGTGTCCACCAACGATCAGTGGTAGGAGCGGGTTTACCCGCGAATACGGTGGCAGCTGCAACGGTGAACGTCTGGTGGAAATTGGCCAGCAGGCCCGGCCCTTTCGCGGGTGAACCCGCTCCTACACGACGGCCTGTGTCCAGCCACCGACCTGTGTCCGCCAGCGATCCGGTGTAGGAGCGGGTTTACCCGCGAATACGGTAGCGGCGGCAACGGTGAATGGCGGGTGGTAATTGGCCAGCAGGGCCGGCCCTTTCGCGGGTGAACCCGCTCCTACACGACGGCCCGTGTCCAGCCACCGACCTGTGTCCGCCAGCGATCCGGTGTAGGAGCGGGTTTACCCGCGAATACGGTGGCGGCGGCAACGGTGAACGACGGGTAGAAATTGGCCAGCAGGTCCGGCCTCTTCGCGGGTGAACCCGCTCCTACGGCGGCCTGTATCCAACTGCCCACCACCGTGGTAGGGGCGGGTTTACCCGCGAAAGGACCGGCCCAGGCAGCCGAGAATTTCCAGGGGATAAACGGTAACAACAGAAGACACCCAAGTCACCGTTGGCATGGCTCACGTTCTGGTGAGCACCTGTTAGTCCAGCCCCTGCTTCAGGACATGCACGCATAAAAAAGGAGAGCAGAGGCTCTCCTTCTTCTTCAACAACCCTCAGCCATTAGCCAATGGTCATCAGGCTGGCGTTACCACCCGCCGCTGCCGTGTTCACGCTCACCGCGCGCTCGATGACCAGGCGCTCCAGCGCAATCTGGTGATCCCCGCTGGACAGCCCGTGCACCCCAACGATCGCCCCGGCACGCTTGGCCACCTGCTGGCATACGCCGCGCAGCTGGTCCGAGTCGCCATGGTGGATCACGGCGTCGAACGCCACTTCATCCTTGTTCCAGTCCGCGACCAGCTTCACCTTGGCCTGCAGCTCACGCGGCAGGCGGGCGCGCAGGGCCTTGCCCGGTTCACCGTCAACCCACACCGCCGAGCTGCCAACGGCCAGTACCGCGGCGAACTGCGCCAGCAGGTCGGTTTCGTTGTCGGCCAGGCACAGCACGTGCTCCCGCGGCAGAATGGTGTAGCTGTTGCGCTCGCCGGTCGGGCCTGGCAGCAGGCGGGAGATGCCGCTCTGCGACTGGCTGGCGAACTGGCTGCACAGCGCGGCCAGGTCGGCCAGCTGGTTGCTCTCGGCCCAGGCCTTCAGGCCGTGCAGCGGCTTGATCAGCTGTTCGTGCAGGGTGCGGTCCGGCTTGCCTTCGCCGTCCTGCTGCTGGAAGTGGCGGCCAATGGCATCGGCCGGGCGGGTCGACAGCAGGCGGTAGAGGTACAGCGGGCCGCCGGCTTTCGGGCCGGTGCCAGACAGGCCTTCACCACCGAACGGCTGCACGCCCACCACTGCACCCACAATGTTGCGGTTGACGTACATGTTGCCGGCGTTGGCGGTTTCCACCACTTTGGCGATGGTCTCGTCGATACGGGTGTGCACGCCGAGGGTCAGGCCGTAGCCGGAGTTGTTGATCTGCTCGATCAGCTGGTCCAGATTGCGGCGGTTGTAGCGCACCACGTGCAGTACGGGGCCGAAGATTTCGCGCTTCAGCTCGTCGAAGCTGTCCAGCTCGATCAGGGTTGGCATGACGAAGGTGCCGCGCTTGATCTCGGCAGCATCGGCAATGGCGACCTGATAGACCGGGCGGCCTTTCTCGCGCATGCCCTGGATGTGCTTCTCGATGCCGGCCTTGGCTTCGGCATCGATCACCGGGCCGATGTCCACGGCCAGGCGGTCCGGGCAGCCCAGGCGGCTTTCAGCCATGGCGCCCTTGAGCATTTCGATCACGCGGTCGGCGGAGTCTTCCTGCAGGCACAGCACGCGCAGGGCCGAGCAACGCTGGCCGGCACTGTCGAAGGCCGAGGACACCACGTCGATCACGACCTGTTCGGTCAGTGCCGAGGAGTCGACGATCATCGCGTTCTGGCCGCCGGTTTCGGCGATCAGCGGGATCGGGCGGCCCTGGTTGTCCAGGCGGCCAGCGACGTTGCGCTGCAGCAGGCGGGCCACTTCAGTGGAGCCGGTGAACATCACGCCTTTGACGCGCTCGTCTCCGACCAGGCCGGCACCGACGGTTTCACCGCGGCCCGGCAGCAGCTGCAGCACGCCTTCTGGGATGCCCGCTTCCAGCAGCAGGCGCACGGCCTGGGCGGCGATCAGCGGGGTTTGCTCGGCAGGCTTGGCCAGTACCGGGTTGCCGGCAGCCAGGGCTGCGGCCACCTGGCCGGTGAAGATCGCCAGCGGGAAGTTCCACGGGCTGATGCACACCACCGGGCCCAGTGGGCGGTGGGCGTCGTTGCTGAAGTCGTTACGTGCCTGCACCGCGTAGTAGCGCAGGAAGTCCACGGCTTCACGCACTTCGGCGATGGCGTTGGCGAAGGTCTTGCCGGCCTCGCGGATGAGCAGGCCCATCAGCGGCTGGATCTCGGCCTCCATCAGGTCGGCGGTGCGCTCCAGAATGGCAGCACGCTCAGCTGGCGGGGTGGCCTGCCAGATCGGCGCGGCGTTCAGTGCGCACTGGATGGCGTTGTCCACGTCGGCAACGGTGGCCTCCTGCACATGGCCGACGACGTCGCGGTGGTCTGCCGGGTTCAGTACCGGTGCGGCAGCGCTCTCGCTGGCGGCGCAGGCCAGCAGCGGGGCAGCTTTCCAGTCATTGTGAGCGGTGGCCAGCATGGCGCAGGACAGCGATGCCAGGCGGTGTTCGTTGGCCATGTCGATGCCGGCCGAGTTGGCCCTTTCAGTGCCATACAGATCGCGCGGCAGGGGAATGCGTGGGTGTGGCAGGCCGATACTGCCTTCCTGGGTACCCATGCGCTCGATGCTGGCCACCGGGTCGGCGACCAGTTCCTGGATGGAAATCGAGTGGTCGGCGATGCGGTTGACGAACGAGGTGTTGGCGCCGTTTTCCAGCAGACGGCGCACCAGGTAGGCCAGCAGCGTTTCATGGGTGCCGACCGGTGCATACACGCGGCACGGGCGGTTCAGCTTGCCATCGGCAATCTTGCCGACCACTTGCTCGTACAGCGGCTCGCCCATGCCGTGCAGGCACTGGAACTCGTACTGGCCCGGGTAATAGTTCTGCCCGGCAATGTGGTAGATGGCCGACAGGGTGTGGGCGTTGTGGGTGGCGAACTGCGGGTAGATGGCTTCTGGCACGGCCAGCAGCTTGCGGGCGCAGGCGACGTAGGACACGTCGGTGTACACCTTGCGGGTATAGACCGGGTAGCCTTCCAGGCCTTCGACCTGGGCACGCTTGATCTCGCTGTCCCAGTAGGCGCCTTTTACCAGGCGGATCATCAGGCGGTGGCGGCTGCGCTTGGCCAGATCGATGACGTAGTCGATCACGTACGGGCAGCGCTTCTGGTAGGCCTGGATAACGAAGCCGATGCCGTTCCAGCCAGCCAGGGATGGCTCGAAGCACAGGCGTTCGAGCAGGTCCAGCGAAAGCTCCAGGCGGTCGGCTTCCTCGGCGTCGATGTTAAGGCCGATGTCGTACTGCTTGGCCAGCAGGGTCAGCGACAGCAGGCGCGGGTACAGCTCTTCCATCACGCGCTCGTACTGGGCCCGGCTGTAGCGCGGGTGCAGTGCCGACAGCTTGATCGAGATGCCTGGGCCTTCATAGATGCCACGGCCATGCGAGGCCTTGCCGATCGAGTGGATGGCCTGCTCGTAGGACGCCAGGTACTTCTGCGCGTCGTGTTCGGTCAGTGCGGCTTCGCCGAGCATGTCGTAGGAGTAGCGGAAGCCTTTGGACTCGAAACGGCTGGCATTGGCCAGTGCTTCGGCAATGGTCTCGCCGGTGACGAACTGCTCACCCATCAGGCGCATGGCCATGTCGACGCCCTTGCGGATCATCGGTTCGCCGCTCTTGCCGATGATGCGGGTGAGCGAGGAGGTGAGGCCGGTTTCGTTATGGGTGCTGACCAGCTTGCCGGTCAGCAGCAGCCCCCAGGTGGCGGCGTTGACGAACAGCGACGGGCTGTTGCCCAGGTGCGGCTGCCAGTTGCCGGTGCTGATCTTGTCGCGGATCAGCGCATCGCGGGTGCCTTTGTCGGGGATACGCAGCAGGGCTTCGGCCAGGCACATCAGCGCCACGCCTTCCTGAGACGACAGCGAGAATTCCTGCAGCAGACCCTGAACGACACCGGCACGGCCGCCGGCGCTTTTCTGATTGCGCAGTTTTTCGGCAATGCTTGCGGCCAGCTTGTTGGTGGCGTCGGCCAGCGGCGCGCTCAGGCGCGCCTGCTCCAGCAGCATCGGCACCACTTCCTGCTCGGGGCGGCGGTAGGCGGCGGTGATCGCCGAGCGCAGTACCGACTGCGGCAAGATGCTCTCGGCAAATTCGAGGAAGCACTGGTGGCTGTGGTCGGCCTGGACTTCACCGGCATCGTCGGCCGGGTTGCTGGCATGACCGTTGAGTTCGGTCAGGGTGGCACCACCCTCGAGCTTCTCCAGGTAATTGAAGATCGCTTGCTTGATCAACCAGTGAGGCGTGCGGTCGATGGACTGCGCAGCTGCTTTGAGTCGCTCACGGGTCGGGTCGTCGAGTTTGACCCCAAGGGTGGTAGTCGCCATTTCTTATCCTCGTTATTGCCACGGTTGTGGCCTAAGCTGGCATCAAGAGTAGCTGTAGGACAATTCGGGTGCAACTAGGTGCAACCTGAATTTTTTGTGTAGAAGGTGCAACTCGTCCGATAGCCATTCCCATACCCTGAAAAGGGGCGTTTTGGGTGTGTTTTATTCTGAAAAACCGGTTTTTTACTCCCGAAAGGAGCAAAAAATGGGCTTTGTCGGAAAATGCACTGGCAGGTGCAACTTGCAAAAGAAAAATGGTTGCACCTTCTTTGCGTTGTTGCATAGCATTCGCCGCCTGGGTGCAACCGCCATCGCTGTGGTTGCGCATGATAAAAACAAACGCCAGGGCACACGCATGGGCAATCCACTAACGATCACCTTCGTGATCTACATCGCAGCAATGGTGCTGATCGGCTTCGCCGCCTATCGCGCTACCAAAAACCTTTCCGATTACATTCTGGGCGGTCGCAGCTTGGGTAGCGTGGTCACCGCGCTGTCTGCCGGTGCCTCCGACATGAGTGGCTGGCTGCTGATGGGCCTGCCTGGTGCCATCTACTTTGCGGGCCTGTCTGAGGTCTGGATCGCCATCGGTCTGACGGTCGGTGCCTACCTGAACTGGCTGTTCGTGGCCGGACGGCTGCGCGTGCAGACCGAGCACAACGGTGACGCGCTGACCCTGCCGGACTATTTCTCCAGCCGTTTCGAAGACAAGAGCGGCCTGCTGCGCATCATTTCCGCCATCGTCATCCTGGTGTTCTTCACCATCTACTGTGCCTCCGGCATCGTGGCCGGTGCCCGTCTGTTCGAGAGCACCTTCGGCATGTCGTACGAAACCGCGCTGTGGGCTGGTGCAGCGGCGACCATCGCCTACACATTCATCGGTGGTTTCCTGGCTGTGAGCTGGACCGACACCGTGCAGGCCACACTGATGATCTTCGCGCTCATCCTCACCCCGGTGTTCGTGCTGATCGCCACCGGTGGCTTCGACCAGACCTTCGCCGCTATCGAGGCGGTGAACCCGGCGAACTTCGACATGCTCAAGGGTGCCACCTTTATCGGCATCATCTCGCTGATGGGCTGGGGTCTGGGTTACTTCGGCCAGCCGCATATCCTGGCGCGCTTCATGGCCGCTGATTCGGTGAAGTCGATCGCCAAGGCGCGCCGCATTTCCATGACCTGGATGATCCTGTGCCTGGCGGGTACCTGTGCCGTTGGCTTCTTCGGCATTGCCTACTTCTCGGCCCATCCTGAGCTGGCAGGCCCGGTTAGCGAGAACCACGAACGTGTGTTCATCGAGCTGGCCAAGATCCTGTTCAACCCATGGATTGCGGGTGTCCTGCTGTCGGCCATCCTGGCCGCAGTCATGAGTACCCTGAGCTGCCAGCTGCTGGTGTGCTCCAGTGCCCTGACCGAAGACTTCTACAAAGCCTTCCTGCGCAAGAATGCTTCGCAGGTCGAACTGGTGTGGGTTGGCCGTCTGATGGTGCTGGCCGTGGCCCTGATCGCCATCGCCATGGCCTCCAACCCGGAAAACCGCGTGCTGGGCCTGGTGGCCTATGCCTGGGCTGGCTTCGGTGCCGCCTTCGGCCCGGTGGTGCTGATTTCGGTGCTGTGGAAAGGCATGACCCGTAACGGTGCGCTGGCCGGTATCGTGGTGGGTGCGCTGACGGTGATCCTGTGGAAGAACTTCGACACCCTCGGGTTGTACGAAATCATCCCGGGCTTCCTGTTCGCCAGCATCGCCATTGTTCTGGTGAGCAAGCTGGGCAGCCCTTCGCAGGCGATGGTCAAGCGCTTCGAAGCTGCTGATGCGGCGTATCACGCCGACAAGTAACACCCGTTGAATTGGCGGCGCCTGCTTTGCGGGTGCCGCCAATCAGCAGCCAGGCCTGACTCCGCCTGCAAGGCAAGGTAAACTTGCCGCCTTCGCAGGAGTTGCCATGAACTATCGTCACGCCTTCCACGCCGGCAACCACGCCGACGTCCTCAAACACATCGTGCTGACCCGCCTCATCGCCCTGATGTCGCGCAAGGAGCAGCCGTTCGCCTATATCGATACCCACGCAGGGCTCGGCCTGTACGATCTGCAGGGCGATCAGGCAAACCGTACCGGCGAGTACCTGGAAGGCGTAGCCCGCCTGTGGAATCGCGATGACCTGCCGGCCATGGCCGACGACTACCTGCGCATCATCAAGCGCCTGAATGCCGATGGCGAGCTGCGCTACTACCCGGGGTCGCCCGAACTGGCCCGTCGCCTGATGCGCCAGCAGGACCGCGCCCTGCTCAACGAGAAGCACCCCGAAGACGGGCCGCTCCTCAAGGAAAACATGAAAAAAGACCCGCGCGTGACCGTGCACCTGGGTGAAGGCTGGCATGTGCCGCGGGCCTTGCTGCCGGTGCAGGAAAAGCGCGCGATCATGCTGATCGACCCGCCGTTCGAGCAGGCCGATGAGCTCAAGCGCTGCACCACGGCCATGAAAGAGGCGATCGGCCGCATGCGCCAGACCGTTGCGGCCATCTGGTACCCGATCAAGGACCAGCGCTCGCTGACCCGCTACTACCAGGACCTGACAAGCACCGGCGCGCCAAAGCTGCTGCGGGTCGAGCTGTATGTGCATCACCAGGACAGCCCGCAGGGCCTGAATGGTTCGGGCCTGGCCATCGCCAACCCACCATGGGGGCTGGAGGATGAACTTAAGGAGCTGCTGCCATGGCTGGCCAAAGAGCTGGCACAGACCGCCGGTAGTTACCGCATGGACTGGCTGATCGCCGAATAAACCTGTAGGCGCGGGTTTACCCGCGAACACCGGCAACGCCGGTGCCATCCACCGCATTGCCTGCTTCGCGGGTGAGCCCGCTCCTACAAGGGGGCGGTGTGCCTCCAATGTTTGCGTTATAATCCCGCCCTTTAGCCGCCATCCGCCCAAGAGGCCGCTGGCGCATTTTTACCGAATGAAGAGGCTAATCCCTTGGCATTGACGATTCTTGGCCTGTCCGGCGCCCTTAGCCATGACCCTTCCGCGGCCCTGTACATTGACGGCAAGCTGATTGCCGCCGCCGAAGAAGAGCGCTTCGTGCGTGACAAGCATGCGAAGAACCGCATGCCCTACGAGTCGGCGAAGTTCTGCCTGGAACAGGCAGGCATCAAGCCGTCCGACGTCGACGTGGTAGCCATCCCGTTCGCCCCGATCAGCCTGTTCGGCAAGGCGCGGTGGCACTATGCCAAGCGCTATTGGTATGCCCCGGATCGTGCACTCGATGCCATCCTGATGGGCAACCGTCGCTACAAGCGCTATCGCAAGAAGATCGTCTGGTGCCTGGAGCAACTGGGCTTCGACCCGAAAAAGGTCAAGATCGAGCCGGTCGAGCACCACCTGGCCCACGCTTCCAGTGCTTATCATTGCTCGGGTTTCAAGGAAAAAACCGCAATCCTTGGCATTGACGGCAAGGGCGAGTACGCCACCACCTTCTTTGGTTACGGCGAAAACGGCAAGATCCACAAGATCAAGGAATTCTTCGACCCGGACTCGCTGGGTGGCCTTTACGGTGCCATTACCGAGTTCCTGGGCTTCGAAATGCTCGATGGCGAGTTCAAGGTCATGGGCATGGCGCCGTATGGCGACGCCAGCAAGTATGATTTCTCGCGTCTGGCCAGCTTCGAAAACGGCGAGTTGGTCATCAACACCGAGTACGCCAACGTTATCGGCCTGCGCCGCTATAAAGAGAAGGGCAAGGGCTTCTACTTCTCGCCAAAGCTGATCGAATGGCTGGGCCCCAAGCGCGAAGGCGACATCGCCGACGAGCCGTACATCCATTACGCCGCCAGCATGCAGGCGCTGTTCGAGAAACTGGCGCTGCAGATGATCGACCATTACCTGGGCGACACCCTGCGTGAAACCGGCAAGCTGGCCTTCGCCGGCGGCTGTGCGCTGAACGTCAAGCTCAACCAGAAGATCATCGCCCGTCCGGACGTGAAAGAGCTGTTCGTCCAGCCGGCCTCCGGCGACGCCGGGACTGCCGTTGGCGCCGCTGCCTATGTGTCCCACGCCCGTGGCGTTCCGGTCGAGAAGATGGAGCACGTCTACCTCGGCCCGTCGTACTCCAACGAAGACGTGATCGCCGCCTGCGCCCGTCACCCGAACCAGCCGAAGTGGCGCAAACTCGAGAACATGCCGCAGCAGATCGCCCAGATCATGGTCGATGGCAACCCGGTAGCCTGGTTCCAGGGCCGCATGGAGTTCGGGCCGCGTGCCTTGGGTGGCCGATCGATCATCGGTTGCCCAAGCGTGGAAGGCGTGGCTGACCGCATCAACCACCAGATCAAGTTCCGTGAACGCTGGAGACCTTTCTGCCCGTCGATGCTCGACACTGTCGCCCCGCAGATGATCAAGGTCGACCATCCCGCGCCGTTCATGACCTTCACCTTCGAAGTCGCTGAAGAGTGGAAGACCCGCGTGCCGGAAGTGGTGCACGAGGACGGCACTTCGCGTGCCCAGGTGCTCAAGCGCGAGTACAACCCGCGCTACTACGACATGATGAAGGCACTGGAAGACCTGACTGGCAACGGCGTGTCGCTGAACACCTCGCTGAACCGTCGTGGTGAACCGATGATCTGCTCGCCGACCGATGCCCTGAACATGTTCTTCGGCTCGGACCTGCAGTACCTGATCATGGAAGACATCCTGGTTGTGAAGGACGGCGCGGCCCCGTATGACCAGCCGCTCTGAACCGCGCATCCTGCAGTTCTGCCATGGCTATGACGGGCCGTTCCTGGACTGCGCCCGTCAGTACGCCAGCCTGTTTCAGGGGCGTGGGTACCAGGTGACCACGGTGTTCCTCACCGGCGCCGCCGATGCGCAGGTGGCGGCTGGCTGTGCGTCGGACGAGGTGCTGTTCCTTGAGTTCAGTTCCAAGGCCGTGCGTGGCCTGAAACTCGGCGCCATCCGCGCATTGCGGCGCATTGCGGCCGAGCGCAATTTCGCTTTCTGCATCGCCCACCGCTTCAAGCCGATCTACGTTGCCCTGCTGGGGACCGGCCTGCCGGTGATTGGTGTGCACCATGCCTTTGGCGACTACCAGCGCAAAGGCCGCCGCTTGTTCGCGAACCTGTTCAGCAAGCGTCTGAGCCTGTTGGGTGTTTCGGACGCGGTACGTGACGATATGCGCCGTTGCTTGCCGCAGTGGCCGGCCGAACGCATCCAGACCCTGTACAACCGCATCGACATCGACGCCTTGCAAGCAGCCTTGGTGCCGCGCGCTGACGCACGCCAGGCCTTGGGCCTTGATCCTCAGGCGTGGATCGTCGGCAATGTCGGGCGCCTGCACCCGGACAAGGACCAGGCCACCCTGTTGCGCGGTTTTGCCCAGGCACTGCCGGGGCTACCTGCTGGCGCCCGCCTGGCGATCCTCGGCAAGGGGCGTCTGGAGGCCAGGCTCAAGGCGTTGGCTGCCGAGCTTGGCATTGCCGGGCAAGTCGACTTTCTTGGCCAGGTACCGGATGCGCGCCGTTACTTCCAGGCGTTCGACGTGTTCGCTTTGAGTTCCGATCACGAGCCGTTCGGCATGGTCCTGCTCGAAGCGATGGTTGCCGGTGTGCCGGTGTTGGCCACGGCCTGTGGCGGTGCTCGCGAAGTGGTCGAGGGCGTTGGCGTGCTGTTCCCGTTGGGCGACGCCGCGCAGCTGGCCCAGGGCCTGCAGCACATGGCCGTACTGGACGCTGGGCAGCGCCAGGCCTGTGCCAGGCACATGCTGCAGCGCCTCGGTGAGCGTTTCTCTGACCAGGCGGTGCGCGAGGCCTTCTGGCAACTCCCACAGGTGCGCGCGTTGGTGGGGCAGGCCTGATGCTCAATCGTATCCAGGCCTTCCGCGAACGCGGTTGGCAAGCTATCGATGCCAAGGCTTATGCCCAGGCGTGGACGCGTTTTGGCGGCAGTGTCGCCACCCATCCGCTGGTGGTCGAGCAACTGGCGGACCTGGCACAGATCCCGGTGCGTTACCTGGGCTGGCACCAGGCTGGCGAGCTGAAAGCCGCCATCCCGGCTTGGGGGCGTCACCTGGCGCTGTCCAAGGACGTGCTGAAGCGTGCTGGCAAGAAGGCCCTGTTCGACCTCGGTAATGCCGAGATCATTCTGCCGGCGGCGTCTGATGCCGCTGCGCCGTTGCGCCATACAATGCGTTACCTGTCCGAACTGAACCAGGGCCGCTTCAGCGGCCTCAAGGCGCAGAAGGAGCAGTTGGCCATGGCCCGGGCGCCTGAAGACCTGTCGAAGAAGTTCCGCTACAACCAGCGCCGTGAACTGCGCCTGCTGGAAGAGGCGGGTGGCGTGGTACGCCCGATCAGCGACTTCAGTGCCCAGGAAATCGCCAGCATGTACTGCGACCTGTTCCTGCGCCGCTGGGGGTTCCCGGCCACCGGTGCCGAGCGTATGGCCGATGTGCTGGAGCGCCTGCGTGAGCTGCTGATCGGCTCGGTGTTGCTGCTGGACGGTAAGCCGATTGCCATCCAGCTGGTGTACCGCGTCGAAGCGCCGGAGTGGATCAGCGTCGAGTACATCAATGGCGGCGTCGACCCTGAAACCAAGGCCTTCAGCCCAGGTAGCGTGCTGAGCTTCCTCAATACCCAGGCCGCCTGGGAAGACGCCCGGTCACGCAACAAGCCGCTGCGGTTCTCGTTCGGCCGTGCTGACCGTGAGTACAAGGACCGCTGGTGCAACCCTGTGCCGGTGTATCAAGCGTGATCCGCAAGCAGCAGTTGCTCAAGCGCCACCGGCGCAACAAACGCCTGGGGCTGCTGGCGGGCCTGGTTGCGCTGGTCGCCCTCGGTGTTTTCAGCTGGTGGTGGATGCCACTGCTGTTGTTGCCGCTGCTCTGGGCTGCCCATGAGTCCTGGTTTGCCGACCACCTGTTCTATGCACCGGGTGAGGACTATGCCTACGACTTCGGCGATCAGGTGCAGCAGGTCCCTGCCAGCCTGCACGATGGCTGGCTCAAGGCTGATTGCACGTTGCAAGGCGACGAAACCCTGGTGCTTGAACTGCGGCTGAAAAGCAGCTGGTTGGGGCGCTTTCTCGACCCTCGGGTCGAGCTGCTGGCTGGCGAACAGGCCGATCGGCAAGCGTTCGAGCGTGGCGTCGATGGCGTGCGCTTCCTTAACCTGACGGGTCTTGCTGCGCCACTGCAGGCCGGTACGTTGCGACTGCGCGGCCGGCATTGCCGGCTGCAGGGTCAGTTGCGCCTGTGGATAACCCCCTCGGTCGAGCTGCAGCGGCGCCGGGTGATGGTGATCGCGCCACATGCCGATGACGCCGAGTTGGCCGCGTATGGGTTGTACAGCCAGGCCGACGAAAGCTGGGTGGTGACCCTGACCGCCGGTGAGATAGAGGCCGAGCACTACCAGCAGATGGGCCTGGCAAAGGCCGAGGCCGCGCGCCTGAAGGGGCGCCTGCGTGCCTGGGACAGCATCGTCGTGCCGCGTTGGGCTGGTGTGCCGGAGTCGCGTTGCATACAGCTGGGCTACTTTTGCCTGCAGCTGCCTGCCATGCAGGCAGCACCCGACCAGCCGGCCGCCTCACGTGAAGCCGACCTGGCCGATATCCGCGTGTTCCGCCAGTTCAACCCGTTCCCGTTACCGGGCGACCGCGATGGCGCACCCACCTGGCACAACCTGCTGGCCGACCTGCGAGCCTTGCTGGAGCTGGCCAAACCAGAGGTGCTGGTGATGCCGCACCCGCAGCTAGACCCCCATCCGGACCATATCTGCGCTCAGGCGGCGGTATTGGAAGCCTTGCAAGGCATGACCTGGCAGCCACAAACCTTGCTGTGCTACGCCAACCACCTGCACGATAACGACCGCTGGCCGATGGGCGACAGTGGCGATGGCGTGGCTTTACCGCCGCAATTGAGCGCTGCCCAGGCCTGGGCACCCTGCAGCCTGGTGCTGGACTGCGCGACACAGCGCGACAAGGCGATGGCCCTGGGCATGATGCACGACCTGCAGCCGCCGGCACCGTTCAAGCGCCGCCTGCGCCGCCTGCTGCAACGCTGGCTTGCCGGGCGACAGCCATCGCCTTATGGGGAGAACGAATTCTTCCGCAAGGCCGTGCGCCGACACGAACTGTTCTGGCGGCGTGAGCTGTAAGCACGCCCCATGGTTGACCGCGAAGGCGCAGAGCGCCCAAGGAAAGCAATGAAAGTCCTATTTCTGGTGCAGAAGGAACAGCGGGCGATTCTTGACCGCCTGTACGATGGCGTCGCGGCCAACTGCGAGTGCGACCTGCGCTGGCTGACCAGCCAGGATCAGCGCAACCTGCGCCGTTACTTCAAGCGTGAGGTGCAAGTCGAGCGCTATGACCGCATCGTGTTCTTCCTGCGTTTCAAGCAGGAGATCCGCCAGGTGGCCTTCATCCGCACTGTGCCGAACCTGGTGATTCTCGAGCACGACGCCTACCAGAACTACATCCCGTGCAAGTACACCGGCAAGTTCAGCGCTCATTACCGCCAGTTGCCATGGGCGCGGGTGATCAGCTCGGGCTACATGGTCAGCGAGCGCTTGCGCCAGGAAGGTTTCGACGCGGTGTTCGTGCCCAAGGGCTATGACGAGCAGTTGCTGGCTGACCAAGGGCGTGAGCGTGATATCGAACTGGCCTTTGTCGGCAGCGTCAACAGCGTGGCCTATAGCGGCCGCAAGGCACTGCTGGACGAGTTGGGGCAGGTCGAGAACCTGTTGGTAACCCGTACCAAGTCGGGCGAGGACTACTGCAACACGCTTAACCGTATTCGTTTCTTCGTCAGTGCCGATGTCGGCATGGGCGAATACATGATCAAGAACTTCGAAGCCATGGCCTGTGGCTGTGTGTTGCTGGCATACGATCAGGGCGAGGAAGAGAACCGTGCGCTAGGCCTGCAAGACATGCACAACGTGGTGTTCTATGACAACATCCCGACCCTTCAGGAAAAGCTCCGTCGTTTGCGCGCGAACCCCGAGCTAGCCCGGCAGATTGCAGAAAATGGCCGCCATCTGGCGGTTTCCCGTTTTAGTTTCGGCGCAGTTGGACGTAGCATCGTCGACCACATGCGCCCGGCGCTCAGGCCCCACCCGCCATTGTCTGCATGGCAGCGGCTGCGTCTGAAGCTGGGCATCTAAACAAGAGCTTTCACGCCCAGGAGCGGGTTGTTGAAGGCCGATAGTCGTAATGCGGAGGGAATCCGGTGCGCTTTTCAAATGAGAGTGACGTCACGCTCGTCGTGACCAGTTGTGGGCGGTTCGATCTGCTCAAAGACACCCTTGAGAGTTTCGATCGCTACAACACCGCGCCCATTCGCGAGGTATTCATCACCGAAGACTCTGGCGACGATGCTGTGCATGCCGCTGTGCCGGCGCACTGGAAGCCGCACTGCAAGGTGTTCGTCAACCGGCCCAAACTTGGCCAGTTGCCGTCTATCGACCTGGCCTACAGCCAGGTCAAGACGCCGTACATTTTTCACTGCGAAGACGACTGGCAATTCTATCGCCAAGGCTTTGTCGAAGACTCGCAGGCCATCCTTGATGTCAGTCCCAACATCTTGCAGGTCTGGTTGCGCAGCCATGCCCACGACCTGGCCATCCACAGCCCGTACATCCACTTGGGCGATCGCCAGGTGATCGCTGGGGTGCCGTGCTATCCGCTGCTGTCCGACAAGGCCGAGTGGCAGGCGTTCTCGCTCAACCCTGGGCTGCGCCGATTGAGCGATTACCAGCGCTGTGCGCCATTTGCCGCCTATGCTGGAGAAAAGGCGCTTTCCCGCCGCTACGCTGAGTTAAATCTGACAGCGGTCACCTTGGAGGGTGACGCAGTATTGCACACTGGATTCGGCAATCACGTGACCTTGCCCATTGAAGTGGAGCGTAAGGCCAAGCGTCGTCAGCGTGATCGGTTGAAGCTGGCATTGACGCTGGTTGCGGGGGCCTTGATCGGCATGGGAATCACCATTTTTGTTCAATGAAGTCGCTGTCCCACCTGACTTGAGCGGGAGAGGGCCCATGAACATCGTCAATATGATGTGGGCGGGTGGAACGCCGTACATGTCCATCCACAAGGTGCACCGGCAGGTCTTGTCGAACGCGGGTGCCGATGCCCGGATCAGTAACTGGCTGCTGCTGGGGAGCGGGCTCTGCTGTGGGCTCGGTTCGACCCGGGAATGGCATATGCCCTCACGTGCGCTCAAAGGGCGGCACTTGTGGCGCTTGCTGCGCCCGTGGCTGCGCATGCGCTTGCGCAAGGCATTGGCCGAGGCCGGGGCAGAAGTGGTGCTGCTCGATGGTATTGGCGTCGCCCGGTTGGTGCTGCCGTTGTTGCAACGCATCGGGCACGTACGTGCCAAGGTCCTTTTCCATGGCAAGACGCGTCTGCATGCCAGCGATATCCGCTTGTTGCAGAGTTTTCCGTCCGAGCGTCTGAGTATCGCGGCGGTATCACAGACTTTGGCCGAGTCGCTGGAGCGTGACCTGGGCAGGCCGGTGCAGACGCTGCGCATGGCGCTCGACCCGCTTGCATTCGTCGAGCCTTTGCTGAACCGGGATCAGGCCAGGCAGGCGCTGAAGTTGCCTCAGGACGCCGAGGTAATGCTGGGTGCGGTAGGGCGATTGGTAGAGAGCAAAGGCTTCGAAATGCTGATCGAGGCATTCGCCAGGGCCAGTGCACGGCAACCGGGCTTGCAGCTGGCGATCATTGGCGAGGGGCCGCAGCATGCCGTGCTGCAGCAGCGTATCGACGCGTTGGGCCTGGCCGAGCGCGTTCATCTGCGCGGTCACCGCGAAGACCTGCAGCAGCTGTATCGGGCATTCGACTGGCTATTGGTACCTTCGCGTTCCGAAGGCCTGGGGCTGGTGGTGCAAGAGGCGGTGATGGCCGATGTACCGGTGGTGTGCAGCGACCTGGAAGTGTTTCGCGAGCAATTGCGCGACACGGGTGGCTACCTGCCGGTTGCCGACGAAAGCGCCTGGGCTGAGGCGATTGAGCGCTGTACGGCGCTCAGTGCATCGACGATCGCCGCGAAGCAGCGCCAGGCACTGGCACCGGAGCAGGCCTGGCAGGCGTTCTGCAGCGGCTCGCAGAGCCTGTTGCGCAGCTGACCTTCAGCGTGTCAGCAAGGCTGCCTCGAAGGCAGCAAGGGGGAACCGGTCGCCCAGGTTCTCCCGCTCGATATAGCGCACCATGTGCTGCACATTGCGTCGAATCATGCGGGCCGACAGTGGCGGGCGCAAAAAGCGCATGTCGGCCACGTCGATCAAGCCCAGACGCTGGTCGGGGGTGACCACCACGTTGCCCAGGTGCAGCGAGCGGAAATAAACACCGCTGCGGTGCAGCTGACGGATCAGCTCGATCAGGCGTGGCAGGTAAGTGTCCCAGCTGAAGCCGTCATCGCGCGACATCTGCAGCAGCGTTCGCCCGGGTAGCGGGCGGTACAGCACCGCAGTGCGGCCCGGCAGGTCGAGCTTGTGCTGGCTGATCACTTCGAGGGTTGGGATGCCCAGTTGCGCCAGGCGCGCGGCGTTATCGACGAAGCGCTGCGAGTAAGGACGTAGCAGTGCAGATGAAATCAGACGCTTCCTACGAAAAACCTTGAGGAAATTTCCATCTGTGAGCAGGTAGACTTTGGCGCCATGGCTGTCTGCCTCAAGCACCTGTGCGCCGAGTGTCAGCTGATCGAAGTCGACCTGGGTGAGCCGGGAGCATTGCATGAATAGAGCCTTGTCGTCTGGCGAGCAAAATGACCGGCAATAATGCCGAAAATAATGCTGTAGCACCATGGATGGTGTTTCTGATTCATCGGGGGAAAGGATGTTGTATCAAAAAAACTGGGCACAAGCGTGGTTAGGTTTGGGCCTGGTCTGGTTCCTGGCGGCGATTGCCCTGGCACCCAGCAACAAGGTTTATCAGCAAGGTCTGGTGTTGTTCTTGTGGCTGCCAACGCTGGTATTGGCCTGGTCGGCCCGAGGTGTGCTGGTGCAAGCCTGGAGGCGGCAACCGGCGTTGTGGGGGAGTGTGCTGCTGCTGTTGGCCTGGAGCGGCCTGAGCCTGGCATGGTCGCCCGCCGAGGAGCCCATGCGCGAGCTCAAGCGCTTGCTCTACATTCTGGTGTTCCTGCTGGCGTTTCCGCTGTTGGCCCAGCTTGGCCAAGCCCGCATTCGTCAGTTATTGCTGCTTGGCAGCGCGCTGCTGGCCATCGCTGCGTTGGTCTCCATCATCAAGTTCTATGGGGTGCAGCGTGCGCCTTTGTTGTTCAGGCTGGCGGGTATCGGCGAGATATCCCACCCCATCCTGGGGGCTTATGTCATTGGTTCGGCCTTGCTCTTGATGCTCTACGAGCCACCTCGGCGACGTGGCTTGCAGTTGTTGTGGCTGGCGGTACTGGCTTGCCTGGGGGCCTTCGCCATGCTCAGCCAGAGCCGTGGTGCGGTTCTGGCACTGGTGATTACCGTGGTGATGGCGCCGTTGTGGTTCCGTGACCGCCACAGCCGGGTGTTCTCTGTTCTGGCACTGCTTGCCACCGGCCTGGCCTTTTTGGCCGTGTACGACGTTATCGCCCAGCGGGGCTCGTCCTACCGGCCGGAAATTTTCCATGCCGTTCTCCAGATGATTGCCGCGCATCCTTGGACTGGTCTTGGCCTGGGGGCTGATTACGAAGTGAGCGCCGTCGGCATGCACTTCGATCACACCCACAACATGTTCACCCATGTTGCCGTTGAAATGGGCTTGCCCGGCATGTTGCTGTGGGTAATGGTATGGCTGCTTACGCTGGGCGAAATCGTGCGCGCCCGTGGCACCCTGTTCGGCAAGGTGCTGCTGGGCTTCTGGGTCTATTCGACCCTGGCCATGCAGTTCGATGCCGCCAGCCTCACCGGTACGCCACGTGCCGAATGGTTCATCAGCTGGCTGCCGGTCGGCCTTGCCATGTTGCTGCCATGGGGGCGTGCCGAAAATGACGCCTGTGGTAAAATTGCCGGTTCAACCTGAACAGCGAGCTCGATAATGGCCGAAACACCGCGACCAGCGGAGCACACCTCCAGCCTGAAGATCTACTTCCGGCTGTTGAGCTATGTGAAACCCTATGTCGGCATTTTCCTGCTGAGCATTGTCGGTTTCGTGATCTTTGCCTCGACCCAGCCAATGCTGGCCGGCATCCTCAAGTACTTCGTCGATGGGCTGAGCAACCCCGAAGCGGTATTGTTCCCCAACGTCCCCTACCTGCGTGACCTGCAACTGCTGCAGGCGGTGCCGCTGCTGATCATCCTGATCGCTGCGTGGCAGGGCCTGGGCTCGTTCCTCGGCAACTACTTCCTGGCCAAGGTCTCTCTGAGCCTGGTGCATGACCTGCGGGTGGCATTGTTCAACAAGCTGCTGGTGTTGCCCAACCGCTACTTCGACAACCACAACTCCGGGCACCTGATTTCGCGCATTACCTTCAATGTGACCATGGTCACCGGCGCCGCTACCGACGCCATCAAGGTGGTGATCCGCGAAGGCCTGACCGTGGTGTTCCTGTTTGCCTACCTGCTTTGGATGAACTGGCACCTGACCCTGGTGATGGTCGCCATCTTGCCGGTGATCGCGGTTATGGTCAGCATCGCCAGCAAGAAATTCCGCAAGCAGAGCAAGAAGATCCAGGTAGCCATGGGCGACGTCACCCACGTTGCCTCGGAAACCATCCAGGGTTACCGCGTGGTCCGTAGCTTCGGTGGCGAGGCCTACGAACAGCAGCGATTCGGCCAGGCCAGCCAGAGCAACACCGACAAGCAACTGCGCATGACCAAGACCGGCTCGCTGTACACGCCGATGCTTCAGCTGGTGATCTACAGCGCCATGGCTGCGCTGATGTTCCTGGTGTTGTTCCTGCGCGGGGACTCCACTGCTGGTGACCTGGTGGCGTATATCACCGCTGCCGGCCTGCTGCCCAAGCCGATTCGCCAGTTGTCGGAAGTCAGCTCGACCATCCAGAAGGGCCTGGCAGGTGCCGAGAGCATCTTCGAGCAACTGGACGAAGCGCCTGAAGTGGACACTGGTACGGTCGAGAAGGAACGCGTGGAAGGGCGCCTGGAAGTGCGTAACCTGAGCTTTACCTACCCGGGTACCGAGCGTGAAGTGCTGAGCGATATCAGTTTTGTCGCCGAGCCCGGGCAGATGATCGCCCTGGTGGGCCGCTCCGGCAGTGGCAAGTCTACCCTGGCGGCCCTTATTCCACGCTTCTATCACCACGACAAGGGGCAGATCCTGCTCGATGGCGTGGAGATCGAGCACTATCGCCTGCGCAACCTGCGTCGCCATGTTTCGCAAGTCACCCAGCATGTCACCTTGTTCAACGACACCGTGGCCAACAACATCGCGTATGGCGATCTGGCCGGCGCGCCGCGCGCAGACATCGAAGCCGCCGCGGCCGATGCCTATGCCAAGGAATTCGTCGACCGGCTGCCAAAGGGCTTCGATACCGAAGTGGGTGAGAACGGTGTACTGCTTTCCGGGGGCCAGCGCCAGCGCCTGGCAATTGCCCGTGCGCTGCTTAAAAACGCGCCGTTGCTGATCCTCGACGAAGCGACGTCGGCGTTGGATACAGAGTCCGAGCGGCATATCCAGGCCGCCCTGGACCACGTGATGCAAGGCCGTACCACGCTGGTGATTGCCCATCGCCTGTCGACCATCGAGAAGGCCGACCAGATCCTGGTCATGGACCAGGGCCGCCTGGTCGAGCGCGGTACCCACACCGAGCTACTTGCGGCTAATGGCCATTATGCCCGTCTGCATGCCATGGGGCTGGATGAGCCGGCCAAGGCCGATATCACCTGAACCCTCCTTGATCGGGGCCGTTATGGCCCCGATTGTCACGGGAATTTTCCAGGGATGATCTGGCCATAAAGCCATTGACTACCCTGTGCTAATATCCTGCCCCTGTTCATTATTTCCATATGGGTTGCCCATGAAGTTGTCCATGCCGCGTTTCGATCAAGCCCCGGTACTGGTGGTCGGCGATGTCATGCTCGACCGCTACTGGCATGGCGGTACTTCGCGTATTTCGCCTGAAGCGCCAGTCCCGGTGGTCAAGGTCGATCAAATCGAGGATCGCCCCGGCGGCGCGGCCAACGTTGCCTTGAACATTGCTGCGCTGGGCGCGCCGGCTTCGCTGATCGGCGTCACCGGCCAGGATGAGGCTGCCGACAGCCTGGCCAACAGCCTGCAGGCTGCGGGTGTCCGTTCGGTATTCCAGCGCATCGCGCACCAGCCGACTATCGTCAAGCTGCGGGTCATGAGCCGTCACCAGCAGCTGCTGCGTATCGATTTCGAAGAGCCGTTCGCCACCGACCCACTGTCGCTGGGCGCGGAGGTCGACAGCCTGCTCGAAGGCGTCAAGGTGCTGGTCCTGTCCGACTACGGCAAAGGTGCATTGAAGAACCACCAAAACCTGATCCAGGCGGCGCGGGCCAAGGGCATTCCGGTGCTGGCCGACCCCAAGGGCAAGGACTTTTCCATCTACCGTGGCGCCAGCCTGATTACCCCGAACCTCAGCGAGTTCGAGACCATCGTTGGCCGTTGCGTCGATGAGGCCGAACTGGTCGCCAAGGGCTTGCAGTTGCTGCAGGACCTGGACCTGGGCGCCCTGCTGGTCACCCGCGGCGAGCATGGCATGACCCTGCTGCGCGTTGGTCAGCCGGCGTTGCACCTGCCTGCACGGGCACGCGAGGTGTTCGATGTGACCGGTGCCGGCGATACTGTCATCTCCACCCTTGCCGCAGCCATTGCCGCGGGTGAGGACCTGCCCCATGCGGTGGCCCTGGCCAATCTGGCGGCGGGCATTGTGGTCGGCAAGCTGGGTACGGCTGCCATCAGCGCCCCTGAGCTGCGCCGGGCCATCCAGCGTGAGGAAGGCTCCGAACGCGGCGTGCTGGGCCTTGAGCAACTGCTGCTGGCCATTGATGACGCGCGGGCGCACAACGAGAAGATTGTCTTTACCAATGGCTGCTTCGACATCCTGCATGCCGGGCATGTCACCTACCTGGAACAGGCGCGGGCCCAGGGTGATCGCCTGATCGTTGCGGTAAACGACGATGCCTCGGTAAGCCGCCTGAAGGGGCCGGGCCGGCCGATCAACAGCGTTGACCGGCGTATGGCCGTGCTGGCCGGTCTGGGCGCGGTGGACTGGGTGATCAGTTTCCCGGAAGGCACCCCGGAAAACCTGCTGAGCCAGGTCAAGCCGGATGTGTTGGTCAAGGGTGGAGACTATGGCATCGACCAGGTGGTTGGCGCTGATATCGTCAAGGGCTATGGCGGCACCGTGAAGGTGCTGGGGCTGGTCGAGAACAGCTCGACCACGGCGATTGTCGAGAAAATTCGCAAGAACTGATCTGACCTTGGGGCCGCTGCGGCGGCCCTCGGCAGGGGCGGGTTTACCCGCCCCTGCAAGCAGGCGAAAGCTCCCGGGATGTCACTTGTTCAGCGAGGTCCGCGCCCGCTCCAGCAGCGCTCGCGCCTTGTCGCCAAACCGTTGCAAGTGCGACGCCCTTACGGGCTTGCTTTCCACCAACCCCTGCTGCTTCACCCAATCCTTCCAGCGTACCCGTTCATCTGCCACCACCCAGCCTTCCTGCCGGGCAAAACTTTCTGCCAGGTACAGCCCACGCGTACTCGCCGGCACCAGTTCATCCTTTTTCAGCGTGTACAGCTCTGCCAGTGGCTGGCCGTCCTTCAATGGCATCAGGTACAGGTCGGGCCGTTTGCGGTTGAGCCGCGCCACCAGCTGGTCGCCCTCCAGCCGCTCGTCAACGTGGAACAAGCTGAGTTTCTTGGCGTCCCGGGGCACTTGCAGGCGCATGTCATAGATCAGCTGTAGCGAAGCGGTGGGCAGGTGCACATAGGCCCGTGGGCGCTCCAGTAGCATCAGCTTGCCGCAATGCACCGGGCGTGCGGCACCGGACTCCGGAGCCAGCACGAAGTGGGGTGTTTCGCGGTAGTGCAGGGCGGCGGCGTAGGGGATGGGCAGCCAGGTGTCGTTGAAGCGCCCGCCGAGCCAACCTTCCGGGGTTTCCAGCAGGCACTCCTCGGCCACTTCCTGTACGGCCGTGTGCAGTGGCAGGTTCAGCTCCTGCGCCGGTACATAACCGGAAATCAGTTTCAGTACCACATCGCCACGGTCTTGTCGGCGCTGACGCACCAGTACCCAGTAATCGCGGTTCTGCCAATGCAGCGTGAGGCGCACTGACACGCCCAGGTTGGCCAGTTCGACCACGAAGTGTTGTGTATCGGGTAACTGGATGGCCTTGCGCCGTTGCTGGGTCTGGGCAAAGTTCAGCGGCATGCCGATGCTTTGGTAAATCAAGCCTTCGGGCGTGGCCTCGACATGCAGTGGTAGTGTCTTGAAGTTGCTCGGGTTCTTGCGGATCAGCGTTCGCGCCACGAGGCTCCTCCTTGCGTCGGGTCAGTCTCCAGTCCCTGAGTCGGGAGCCTGAGGTAACTCAATGCTGGCCCAGGATACGGGCGACGGTGGCCACGTTATGGGCCAGGTGCAACGGGTTGATGGTGCCGACAATAGCACTGCTGACACCCGGGTGGGCGAACAGCAGCTCGAAGCTGGCCTGCACCGGGTCGACGCCCGGGGCCAGGCAGATATGCCCGCTCGCCAAGGCCTTCTTTACCAGGATGGCCTTGCCGTGTTCGGCAGCGTAGTCCAGCACCGGGCGTTCTGCCTGTTCGTTGAGGTTGTAGGTGACCATGGCGCAGTCGCCTTGCTCCAGTGCCTTCAGGCCGCCGGCGACGGTCTTGCCGGACAGCCCGAAACCGAGGATCTTGCCCTCCTGCTTGAGTTCGGCCAGGGTCTGGTAGACCTCCTGCTGTTCGAGGATGGCCAGGTCGTTGCCGTCGGAATGCACCAGCACCAGTTCGATGCGGTCGGTTTCGAGCCGGCGCAGGCTGCGCTCCACCGAGCGGCGGGTGTGGGCGGCGCTGAAGTCGAAATGCGACAGGCCTTCCTCGAACTCTTCACCGACCTTGCTGACGATTACCCATTCATCGCGCTGGCCGCGCAGCAGCGGGCCCAGGCGTTCTTCGCTACGGCCGTAGGCCGGGGCGGTGTCGATCAGGTTGATGCCAAGCTCGCGGGCCTGGGCCAGTAACAGGCGGGCTTCCTCATCGCCGGGGATCGTGAAGCCAGTGGGGTACTTCACGCCCTGATCGCGGCCCAGCTTGACCGTGCCGAGGCCCAGTGGGGAGACCGTGAGGCCGGTGCTGCCCAGCGGGCGATGGAATGCGTGCAGGGTTGGCAGGCTCATGGCAGCAACTGCTCCCAGGCCGGTACGCTCAGTGGAGGGCGTGGGAGGTTGGCCAGGTCGGCCTGTGCTTGTGGACGAATGCCGTCGCGCTCCAGGTGGCTGATTACCCGGTCGCTGAAGTCCGGTGCCAGTGCCAGTTTGGTCGGCCAGCCCACCAGCAGGCGCTGCTGGTCAGCAAGGAAGGCGTTGTCCGGGCGTGCCAGGCCGGATTGTGCAGGCTCAGCGCGGTCGACGCGCAGTGTGGCCCAGCGCACCAGGCTCTGATCGACCCAGGGCAGCAGGTTGGCGATTTCCTTCTGCGCTGCAGCTATCTGCGCTGCAGGCTCGCGCGCCACGCCATCGGCTTCGGCCAGGTCCCCACCGAGGTACCAGACCCACTGGCCATCGGCTGCCGGATGGGTGGTCACCGTTACCCGTGGCTTGGGCCCGCCGCCGAGGCAGTGGGCGTACAAAGGTTTCAGGTTCGGGCCCTTGGCCATGACCATGTGCAGCGGGCGGGTTTGCATGGCCGGCTGATCTAGGCCCAGCGCCTGCAGCAAGCCTTCGGTGCCGGCTCCGGCACTCAATACGATGCGCTGGGCACGGATTTCCCGGTCGTCCACGCACAGGCCGACCAACGCATTACCTTCACGCAAGGGTTCGATGCGTTCACCTGCCAGCAAGGACTCGCCGGCCAGCTCGGCCAGGTTGGCCAGCAGGCTCGGGACATCGACCACCAGTTCCGCCAGGCGATACACCTTGCCCTTGAACGCGCGGTCCTGCAGTGCCGGTGGCAACTGGTCACCCTTGACCTGGTCGACCCGACCGCGCACGGCCTTGCTGGCGAAGAAGCTTGTGAGGTTACCGGCCAAGGTGCCCGGCGACCACAGGTAGTGGGCATCGGAGAGCAGGCGGGTACGCCCGAGGTCGAGTTCGCCGTCGCCGGCCAAGGCCTCGCGCCAGCGGCGCGGCATGTCGGCGATGGCTTCCGAGGCGCCGGTCAGGGCGCCGTGCAGGGCGTATTTGGTGCCGCCGTGGATGATGCCCTGCGACTTGATGGTCTGCTCGCCGCCAAGGCTGGCGCGCTCCACCAGCACTGTCGAGTAGCCCAGGCGGCGCAGGCGGGCATTGAGCCAGAGGCCTGCGACCCCGGCGCCGACGATCAGCACGTCAGTGGAAATGGCAGATGGCATGGCGGTACCTCGAAGACTGGGACAGCTGGCAAGTATACAGGCTATACCTGAGATGGCCCTATCGTCGGCGAGCCCCGCACACGGGCTCTCAATGCCCAGCGGTCTTCGAGAACAGCTGAATCACCACCACGCCACCCACGATCATGGCCATGCCAAGCATTGCCGGCATATCCAGCTTCTGCCCATAGATCACCAGCGCCGCCACACTGATCAGCACAATCCCCAGCCCCGACCAGATGGCGTAGGCAATCCCCACCGGAATGCTGCGGACCACCAGCGTCAGCATCCAGAACGCAATGCCATAGCCAACCACCATCAGCAGCAGTGGCAACGGCGTGCTCAGGCCTTTCACCGCCTTCATCGAGGCGGTGGCGATGACTTCGGCGCAGATGGCAATGGCGAGGTAGGTATAGGCATTCATGGCGGGATCCTCCGTTACTGAGCGGGCATTCTAGACGTTGCCTGGATGGGGTAAAGTCATTACCTATCAATGTGGGAGATAGGTTGATGGCCGAGCAGTGGAACCTTGAACAATTGCGTACCTTTCTGCGCGTTGCAGAACTGCGCTCGTTCTCCGCGGTGGCACGTGAGCAGCACAAAGCCCAGTCGGCGATCAGCAGTGCCATCGCGCTGCTCGAAACCGACCTGGGGGTCACCCTGTTCGAGCGCAGCAGCGGCCGGCAACCGAAATTGACTGAAAACGGCAGCGCCTTGCTGGAGGACGCCCGCGAATTGTTACGCCAGTGCGAACGCCTGGATGGCCGCGCCCTGGCCCTGATGCGCGGGCAGGAGGCCTTGCTGCGGGTCGCGCAGGACGAAGCCATGCCGTATCAGCCGGTGATCGACAGCCTCGACGAACTGGCGAGCCGCTACCCGTTCCTGGAGGTGCAACTGGCCAGCGGAGCCCAGGGCGATGTGGCGCGCAAGCTGGTGGAGCGGCGCGCCGATCTGGGCCTGTTCTTCCTCCACGAAAGCATCCCGGCTTCCTTGGAACGCCGTGCCTTGGGCAGCGTGGAGATGGTCACGGTGTGCGCGGTCGGCCACCCGCTGGCGGGCGAAGGCCGGGTCACCCGCCAACAATTGGCCCGCCACCGGCAGTTGCTAATCACGCCACAACAAAGCGGTTACCCCGGCGGCGAGGCGATCAGCCCGCAGGTATGGCGTGCCGACAGTTTCTACGCCATGGCCGAACTGCTGATGCGCGGCCTGGGCTGGGCCTGGTTACCCCGGCATGTGGTGCAGTACCCGACCTACCAGGCGCACATGGTCGAACTGGACAGCGACTGGCGGCCGCCGGCCTTGGTGGCAGAGCTGGCCTGGCGCCGCGATGAACCTCTGGGCCCGGCCGCGCAGTGGCTGGCCGAGCGCTTTGCAGTGCACCTTCGCGCGATCGGGTAGACTTAGCCGCCATGAACAGAACTCTCTATACCTTGCTGTTTCACCTGGGCCTGCCGCTGGTTGCGCTGCGCCTGTATCTACGCGCGCGCAAGGCACCGGCCTATGGCCAGCGTATCGGCGAGCGCTTTGCTTTCAAGCTACCGGCCATGCGCCAGGGTGGTATCTGGGTGCATGCGGTATCGGTGGGCGAGAGCATTGCTGCCGCACCCATGGTGCGTGCCTTGCTAAAGGCTTACCCAGAGCTGCCGATCACACTGACCTGCATGACCCCTACTGGCTCTGAACGCATTCGCGCCCTGTTCGCCGACGAACCGCGCGTGCAGCATTGCTACCTGCCCTATGACTTGCCTTGGGCGGCGGGGCTTTTTCTCGATCATGTACAGCCGAAGCTGGGCATCATCATGGAAACCGAGCTTTGGCCCAACCACATTCATCAGTGTGCCAGGCGCGGCATTCCGGTGGCGCTGGCCAATGCGCGCTTGTCCGAGCGCTCGGCCCGTGGCTATGGGCGCTTTGCCAGGCTTACCCGGCCGATGCTGGCCGAGATGAGCCTGATTGCCGTGCAGACCGAAACCGAGGCCCAGCGCTTCCGTGACCTGGGCGCACGCCCTGAGCGCGTGCAAGTCACCGGTTCGATCAAGTTCGACCTGACGATCGACGAACAGCTGCTGCCGCGCGCCAGGGCATTGCGTGAACAGTGGGGGGGCGGCCAGCGTCCTGTGTGGATCGCCGCCAGCACCCATGAAGGGGAAGATGCCTTGATCCTGCAGGCGCATCGGCAGTTGTTGCAGGTGCATGGCGATGCCTTGCTGATCCTGGTGCCGCGCCATCCCGAGCGCTTCAATGCAGTGCATGCGCTGTGCAGCGAGCAGTTCCCCACCGTACGCCGCTCTGCCGGCACGCTGGTCGATGCGCAAACGCAGGTATTGCTGGGCGACACCATGGGCGAACTGCTATTCCTGTATGCCCTGGCCGACATTGCCTTCGTCGGTGGCAGCCTGGTGCCGACCGGTGGGCACAATCCGTTGGAGCCTGCGGCGCTGGCCTTGCCGGTGCTCATGGGGCCGCATGTGTTCAACTTCCTCGAAATCAGCGCGATGCTGCGCGAGGCGGGTGCGTTGCAGCAGGTGGATGATGCTGACGGGCTGGCCGGTGCGGTGCGCCGTCTGGTGGAACTGCCGCAGGACGCCCAGCGCATGGGCGAGGCGGGCAGGGCGGTGATGCGGGCCAATCAGGGGGCGCTGCAGCGATTGCTCGAGGGGCTGGGGGCCTTGATCCGCTGATAACCGACATATCCACTCAAAGACCCGGTCTAGAGTGGATATGTCTGATTCTGGTTATTTATTCCTACGGCGTAAGTTATAACTTCCTACACTGGATTTCTCGCCGTTAGGAAACTTCCTACGAATAGACTTTAAAAGTCAGAAGTGTCACACGCTTGTGTCGGAAGCTTGTAGGACGTTTGTCCTATTGCTTCGGGCTAGTATCGCCTCATGTCCGGTTTTCATAAGAGGTGGCGTGATGGCTGATTTATCTGATGGCATTGCCAACACTATTGAAAGTGGGCTGGTGTGTCTTATCACGCTGGCGCGTTACCATGGTGTTGCCGTCTCTGCCGAGCAGTTGCAGCACGATCATGCAGCAGCGGGTGAGCGTTTCTCTACCTGCACACTACTTCGGGCATTTCAGCAACTTGGCCTCAAGGCCAAACACCGCAGCGTCGATCCGGCCCGGCTGCAGCAGACGCCCTTGCCCGCTATTGCAGTGGATACGCGTGGTGAGTACTTCATCATCGCGCGCGTGGAGGGCGAGCAGGTTCTGGTGCAGGACCCGCACTCCCGCGCGCCGCAAGCGCTGACCCTCGCGGAACTGGTGGTGCGCTGGTCGGGAGAACTCATTCTGGTTCGCTCCGATGCCCAGTTGCCCCTCGGGCTGTCGCGCTTCGACTTTACCTGGTTCATTCCTGCTCTGGTGAAGTACAGGCGGCTATTTGGCGAAGTGCTCGTGGTTTCCCTGGTCATTCAGATACTGGCTTTGCTGACGCCTTTGTTCTTTCAGGTGGTAATGGACAAAGTCCTGGTGCATCGCGGTTTGACCACGCTGGATGTTATCGCCTTGGGTTTATTGGTCGTAGTTCTGTTTGAAACATTGCTGAGTGGGTTGCGTACCTATGTGGCAGCTCATACAGCGTCAAGAATCGATGTCGAACTGGGTGCAAAACTGTTCAGGCATTTGATCGATCTTCCCACCGCCTATTTTCACGCCAGGCGAGTCGGTGACTCGGTTGCCCGAGTGCGAGAACTGGAGAACATCAGAAGTTTCCTGACCAACAACAGCATCACGCTAGTGCTGGATGTGCTGTTCTCGGTGGTCTTCATCGCTGTCATGTTCCTCTATAGCGGATGGTTGACGCTGGTCGTCGTTGGCTCGCTGCCTTTCTATTTTCTCGTATCCCTGGTCGTTACTCCGCTACTGCGGGCGTTGATTGATCAAAGCTTCCAGCGCGGCGCCGAGAACCAGGCTTTTTTGGTCGAGGCGGTCAACGGCATCGACACACTGAAGTCGATGGCCGTGGAACCTCAGGTGACCCGGCGCTGGAATGATCAGTTGGCCGCTTATGTATCTGCCAGTTTCAAGACCCAGAACCTTTCCAGTCTGGCCAATGAAAGCGTCGGCCTGATCGGCAAGCTGGTCACGGTAGCCACCTTGTGGCTGGGGGCCCGGCTGGTCATCGAAGGCGCACTCACGGTGGGCGAGCTGATCGCCTTCAACATGCTCGCAGGGCGCGTGTCGCAGCCCATCATCCGCCTGGCCCAACTCTGGACCAGCTTCCAGCAGACAGGGGTATCGATTCAACGCCTGGGTGACATTCTCAACACCCGTACCGAGGTCAACCAAGGCAAGGGCACGGTGCTGCCCACACTTGTCGGGCAGATCGAGCTCGATCGTGTGTGTTTTCGCTATCGGCCGGACGGGGGCGAAGTGGTGCGCGACGTCAGCCTGAAGATCGCCGCCGGAGAAGTGATAGGCATTGTAGGTCGCTCGGGGTCAGGCAAGAGCACGCTGACACGCTTGATTCAGCGGCTGTACTCACCCGAGCGGGGGCGGGTACTGCTCGACGGTGCTGACCTGGCGGTAGCCGATGTGGCGTCACTGCGTCGGCAGATCGGTGTGGTGTTGCAGGACAACGTGCTTTTCCGGCGCACCGTGCGCGAGAACATTGCCCTCGGCAACCCAGCGGCACCGCTTGAAGAAGTGATCGCCGCAGCGACGCTGGCGGGTGCTCACGAGTTCATCCTCGAATTACCGGATGGCTACGAAACCCTGATTGGTGAGCACGGCGCCAGCCTGTCGGGTGGGCAGCGACAGCGCATAGCCATCGCCCGAGCGCTGTTCGGCAACCCACGCATCCTCATTTTCGACGAAGCCACCAGTGCGCTGGACTATGAGTCCGAACGGATCATCCAGCAGAACATGGCGCGGATTTGCGCGCAGCGCACGGTCATCATCATTGCCCATCGGCTCTCGGCAGTACGCCATGCCGACCGCATCGTGGTCATGGAGCGTGGGCAGATCATCGAGCAAGGGACTCATGATGAGCTGCTGGGTTATCCACAGGGCACCTATGCCTACCTGCATCAACTGCAGCTCGGGGCCGCCGTATGAGTGTGGCGTTCAAGGACCTTGCCGAGCGCTACCGGGATGCGTGGATAACGGCATGGCGAAAGCGCCGGAGCATGGACGGCCCCGTACGTGAGCCCGACGAACTGGCCTTTTTACCTGCGGCACTGTCTTTGCAGGAAACGCCAGTGCATCCCTTGCCGCGCTACCTGCAGTGGAGCCTGCTGATGTTCATCGGGCTGGCGCTCGCCTGGGCTTGCATCGGTGAGATCGATGTCATCGCCAGTGCCGAAGGCAAGATCGTGCCCAGTGGCAGGAGCAAGTTGATACAGGCCAGCGAGGTCGCGGTGGTGCAGTCGATCCACGTCGTCGATGGCCAGCCGGTGCGCAAAGGCGATGTGCTGGTCGAGCTGGAAGGGCAGTTGACCGAGGCTGACATCAAGCGCCTGGGCAGCGAACTGCTGGCTGCACAGATCGACCAGGCCCGCGCCAGCACACTGCTGAGTGCGCTGGACGGCGATGTGGCACCTGCCTCCCTGGCACCATTGATACCGCAGGCCACGGCCGCGCAGCAGGCAGGCGCGCAGCGCTGGCTGGAGGGGCAATACCTGGAGTTGCAGGCCACGCTGGAACAGGCCGATGCCGAAATCGGTCAACGCGCTGCCGAAATCCGTTCCGCCCAGGGCCGGGCTGACGCGCTCCGGCAACTGTTGGTGATCACCCGCCAACTGACGGCGGATTACAAGCTGTTGTTCAGCGAATCGGCCGTGGCCAAGCACACCTACCTGGAAAAGGAGCAGGCCCGCCTGGAGCAGGAACGCGAACTGGCACTCCAGCGCTCGCGCATCGACGAACTGAACGCTGCACGGCTTGCTGCTCAGCACCGCCGTAGCGGTGCCATTGCCCAACTGCGCAGAGCCATGCTCGACCTTCACGGTGAGGCGCAACGGCGCATTGCAACCCTTGAGCAGGAGTTGAACAAGGCCGAGCAGCGGCATCGCCTCAAGGTACTGACATCCCCCGTTGACGGCACCGTCCAGCAGTTGGCGATCCATACACAGGGCGGGGTGGTTACACCCGCGCAGACACTGATGGTCATTGTGCCGACGGGCGAGCCGGTGGAAGTGGAAGTGAAAGTCGAGAACAAAGATATCGGCTTTGTTTTTCCGGGGCAGCACGTGGAAGTGAAGATCGAGACATTCACCTTTACCAGGTATGGCGTTGTACCGGGGGTGGTGGAGAGTATTTCCGATGATGCCATTGAGGATGATAGGCACGGTCTTTTGTATAGCGCTCGAATCAAGTTGGCCAAGGAAGCTTTGCGCGTAGGGGATAACGACTTGCCGTTGACGGCGGGCATGGCTGTGCGTGCAGAAGTGATTGTGGATAGGCGCAGGGTTATCAGTTTCTTCTTGAGTCCCCTGCAGCGGCATGCAAAGGAAAGTCTGAAGGAGCGATAAATGAAATATAAAAATGCGTGCATTGTATATAGAGCGGCTTGGAGCTTACTGCGGATCTGTAGTGCAATAATATTGGCTGGTATGGCGAGTTGCTGTGCTGTCGGTCTCGGTGGTTCAGATGCGTTTGGGGCTGGGAGCAGCATTTCCGTGTTGTACGAAAGAAATTTTGGAAAAGTTCATGCATTGTCTGAAGCGAAGTTTGCTTAGTGGCTGATATGGGCAGGCTGGCTCTAGGGAGGGGTGATGATTAGTTATAGGTATATCTTTCTCTTTGGGAAGGTGCTGTTCGGAAAGCTAATCGCGCTGTGTAGAAGATTTGGTTTGGTGCTGTGGGGTTTTAGCAAGTTGTTGTTGTTGCTAAGTGTGGTGTGGTTATTGGTCGCCATTGTTATTACTCCGACTTGGGCGCCGAAGAAGCTGAAGACCCCTAATCCAATGGTGTGTGGAAAGATCTCGGGTGTTGTTTATGAGCTCCCTAGGAAGTATGTGATCTATTGGCCTGAGTATGAGGGTAAGAGTTCTTGGGAGCCGGGATTTACAAATAACAAAAAAGGCTGTGGTGCAAACTTGGTGTCACTCTATATGGCAATGAGTTGGCCGGAGATGCAGCCCGTCTCTTACGGTGAGGCGACGTCTTTTAGTTTTGATGGAATATCGGTCGCAATTGAGCCTTGGCCGCATGGGGAAGCGGGGTTGAGAAAACAGCTCCAGCATTACCTTCGTGAAACACCTGCGCCTCTAGTTCAGGCTAGCAAGCTGAACGAAGATCTCGGTCTAAATTTTCTCGAGGGAGTTGATAGTGCATTTCCTAATCAGCGCAAGGGCTTTTTCTGGCTGGAGGCCAAGGGGCGCATGCAATATATCGGTTATTGCAACTGGGTCGAGCATAAGGCCAATTACTCGCGTTGCTATTTGGAGTTTTTGATGCCCGGAGACAGCGCAATTGTAAATGTGGAGTTTTTATGGGGGCGGCTAGGGGAGTGGCATAACATTGTTTTGACGGTGGGTGAGTTTTTCATGAATGCTGTAAAATATGGAGTCGATAAATGATTAGGATAGAGCTGTCCGATGTGGATGAGGCACGTCAGGCTTTGCGTGATAAGGGGCCGGATGCAATGTATGATGTCCTGGCAAAAAAAGGAGACAAATACGCTGTCCTTGCAAATGGCGTTGCGCGCGGGGACTCTTTGTCAGGTGTTGCGGCAATAAATTATATGAAGTCGGTAGCGGCAGGTGTCGGTCGTCCGATGCAAGAAATCGATGTGGATAAGGTGAGGGTTGAAATGGCAAATAAATATATGGAGGTGTTGCTAAAGAAGATTAGTAAAGGTCCTATTGTCGGTCAGGTAAGCCAAAAAGAGGTCGCGGCATTTCATAAGGAAACTTTCGAAAGCCTTGAATATCCTGAGAGGGCATGGACGTTGAGTCCGGTGTTTGATGTGATTGCTGTCGAAAATCGAGAGGACTACTGGCGGCATGTGCTTTCCTCAGCGGGGAATCTAACGGATGAATTTACACTTTCCTTTCACACTCACCGCATGATGGCAATGGCATCAGTAGTTTCTTCCGCCGAAAACCGTTTAATTGCTAAGGAGTGGATATCCAGGGTCGAGTCACCCACTGGTGTTCCTGACCTTATCAGTGCTGCCGCAGCTTCGCTTTTCAATTCCATCAATAATGCCTTTAAAGCCGCTAGTCACTTTGATAATGCAACTGATCAAACACTGCAGATCGAAATCACCCCCACAACCGAATCCCGCCGCGACCTCCAAGGCCAGGACGATATCCGCAATGACGTCTCCAACGGCTACGTCGATCGTCGCCTGACCCACAGTATCGCATTCACCGACAGCACCCTCGACAACACCGACTTCACCTCCGCTCAGTTGGGCAGTTTGGCCACCGGTGGTGTTCGCCCCGGCGAGCTCCAGATCGACCCCAACGTGCGACCCAATCAGCATCTGGCTCAGTTCTATCGTGATGGCAATGAACAACCGGATTTCAGCCTGCGCAATGCCGTAGTACTCAACGGGTTGGCAGCAATGACTACGGTGAACACGTTTGTCGACCCGCTCTTGCTCGACCTCAGCGGCAAGGGCGTTGGTCTGACGGGTATCGAGGAAGGCGTACTGTTCGATATCGATAACAGTGGTTCACTGCGCCGCACCGGCTGGGCAGACCGGCTGACCGGCATGCTGGTGCATGACAACGGTACCGGCCAGGTGAGCAACGTCAGCCAGCTGTTCTCCGAATACTACGGCGGCAAGGCAGGCAGCGACGGCAGCTCTGGTGAAACACCGTTCAAGGATGGCTTCGCCGCCCTGGCAAGTGTTGACGCCAACGCCGATGGCGTCATCAACGCTGAAGACGCCGTCTGGGCGCAATTGAAGGTGTGGGTCGATGGCAACCATGACGGGCTTGCCGATGCCGGTGAGCTGAGGGCATTGCAGGAGCATGGCATTAGCCAGATCAAGCTCGGCCAGGTCGAGCCGGTAGGAGAGGTGCGTCAGGGTAACGAGGTCATTTCCCGAGGCGCTTTCACTGTTAATGGTGAGGACCGGGAAGTACTGGCGGTGAGGTTTCTCGCCGATACCGTCGGTAATCGGATCGAGGCCCAGGAGGGTGGCACTCTACTGACTTCGTCAAGCGGGCCCACTTCCCGAAGGGCCTACATCAGCCAGAGTGCTCAAGGCAGCACGCTGGACGCCGCAGCGCTCGGCGTACAGACGCTGTACGGCAGCGCGGGCGATGATGTCTTGACCGCGGCCCCAGAGGGCAGTTGGCTGGTTGGTGGCGGTGGCAGCAACACCTATCACGGCGGGGCGGGCGACGATGTATTCGTGATCAGTGCCAGCGACGATTGGGCGAACATGCAGGGCAATGGTGGGCGCGACACGGCGCTGATCGTGGGGGAGCATGGCGTTGGGCTGAACATGGCCAAGGCCGGGCTGACCATTGCGCAAGGCGGGCGGGGTAAGGACATCATCGCCAGCGGCGGTCAACGCGGAGTTTTCATCAAGGGCGGCTCGGGCGACAGCTTGCTGATCGGTGGTGGCGGCAACGATGTGCTGGTTGGCGGTACGGGCCGTAACGACATCATTGGTGGTACCGGCAAGTCGGTGATCTATGCGGGCCCCAAGGGGGATCGCATCCGGGCCTCGGTGGGCGGAAGTATCATTTACGCCGGTGGTGGCGCTGATCGGATTACGGGCGGTGCTGCCGATGACGTGATCGAGGCCGGACGCGGCGATGCCACGATCGACGGAGGCGCAGGCACCAACCTGGTCAGTTTGCATGGTGCTCACGACGAGTACCTGATCACACGTACCGAATCGGGCCACCTGATCACCGACACCGTGGCGGGACGAGATGGCCGTCTGAACTTGAGCAACATCCAGAAACTCAGCTTCGCCGACATTGCTGCCATCGATCTTCTCGGCGGGGGCGCCATGCCAATCGGCGACAGGCTCTCGCCTGAGCAACTGGCTACATTCGCCACCACTGACACGGCGCTGATAGTCCCTGCAACGGCGCTGCTGGGCAATGACCAGCCACTTGGCAGCAGCGGGCCATTGCGCATCGCCTCAGTCAGCGCTGGCAAGGGTGCAACAGTGCGGCTGAATGAGCAGGGTGATGTGGAGGTCACGCCGTTGCCAGGCCATGACGGTGATGTCAGTTTCCGTTACGACTTGGTCGATGCTGCCGGCAACGCGTCCATGAGTGTGACCGAGGTGGGCAGTGCTGCATCAGCACCCTTGCGGGCAACGGTAACGTTGCGCCATGAACAATCCCCCGCTGACCCACTGTCGGGGCGGCAGTGGTATCTGGACGAGATCAATGTCGCGCCGGTATGGCGTGACTTCACGGGCAAGGGGGTGAGGATAGGGCAGTTCGAGCCGGGTGGGGAGTTTGCCGTGGCGCCGGAAATCTTCGACATCGGGCACCCCGATCTCAAGCCGAATATCGATCCCATCTGGCTGCAAACCCAACGCACCAATGGCACGCTGCCCGCTCTGGCGTCCAATCATGCCACTCAAGTGGCTGGGGTCATGGTTGGCGCGCGCAATGATCAAGGAGGGATCGGCATCGCATATGAGGCGAAGATCGGCGGGCACTACCTGGCCAACAAAGGCGATGACCTGACCAATTTGGGGCAAATGGTCAACTACGACATTGCCAACAACAGTTGGGGTTTCAAAACGGACTTCGGACTTACAAATGTTCCAGAAGGAAAAGTCGATACTGCTCTGGCGCTGGCATTCAGCACTACGCTTGCCGCCACCAACGGCCGTGGCGGGCTAGGCACCATCGTCGTCGCCTCTGGTGGCAACCAGCGCCATAAAGGCGGTAATGCACAGGGCTCGCTGACCAACAACAACCGCCACGCCATTGAAGTGGCGGCCATCAATGCAAAGGCAGACCTCTCGGTACTGCAAGCTGCCACGGCACCCTTTTCCAATCCAGGCTCCAGCTTGCTGGTCGCTGCACCGGGGAGCCATGTTTTATCCAGTGGCGTCAGCCTTGAAGCGGAGCGCGGTGCGTCGGTCGGCAGCGCCTACAGCACGACTCAGGGCACCAGCTTCGCCGCGCCGATCGTCTCAGGCGTGGTGGCGTTGATGTTGCAGGCCAACCCGGGGTTGGGTTACCGGGATGTTCAGCAGATCCTCGCACTGTCTGCGCGCAAAGTGGATGACGCATCAACCCAATGGGCTTACAACGCAGGGCGCAATTGGAATGGCGGTGGCATGCACGCCAGCCACGACTACGGCTTTGGCATGATCGACGCCCGCGCCGCGGTGCGCCTTGCCGAGTCCTGGGGGAGCCGGGCGACCAAGGCCAATGAACGGCTGCTGACAGCCAGCAGTGAACCAGTGGCTCAACAGGTTGCGGCGGGGCAGGTTGCGACTTTGTTTTTGACCCTGCCGGCTGATTTGCTGGTGGAGCATGTGGAGGTCGATGTCCACTCGATGGTCGGCCGCCTTGGCGACATGACGCTCACGCTGGTGTCGCCTGGCGGCACGCGCAGCGTACTGCTCGATCGCACAGGCAAGGCGCCGGGCTCTGGTGATGACGATCTGGGCGATTCGCGTTCAGGGGCGTTCAAATATGGGTTCATGTCGACCCATCATCGCGCAGAGCGCTCGGCTGGGGAGTGGAAGCTTGAGGTGCGTAATGCTGTTGCTGGCTTACCGTTAACGCTTGATCGCTGGACGCTGCGCCTCGTCGGCAGCCCCGGCACCACCGATGATGTCTATTACTTCACCGACGACTACGCGAACCTGGTGGCAGAAAACCCAGGGCGCGCGAAGCTTGACGATGCCATCAGCGGCACCGCTGGCGGGCGCAATACGTTGAACGCGGCTGCAGTAAGTCGCAGTATCTCGGTGGATCTGGCCAGCGGCAGCGCCAGTATTGCCGGTGCGGCGCTCACCATAACCCCTGGCTCGGTGCAAAACCTTATCAGTGGTGATGGCGACGATACCTTGATTGCCGGGCCCACCGGGGCATTACTGGATGGTGGCCGTGGGTACAATCTCCTCAAGGGGGGTGAGGGTACCGACCGCTTTGTCATCCACAAGCGTGCAGGCGGTAACGATGTACTCAAGCAGTTCGAGACTTCGCGTGAGGTGATCGACCTGGTCGGCTTTGGTGGTTCAGGGTTTGCTGACTTGCAGATGCAACAGGACGGCAATTCGACTGTGCTCGACCTTGGCAGTGGGCAGAAGCTGACGATTGCGGACACTACGATTGCTGAACTGCGGTCAGCGAACTTCCGTTTCCTTGACGCTTTCACCGCTGCACCAGGTTATTTCGAGGGCAGCCCTGAAGAGCAGACGACCCCGCCTGTCAGCGCAAATGTTCTGCTTACCGGTGGTGCAGGTGGCGTGTCGCTTGCCAGTGACGCATCCGGGCAGTTGGTGGCTTCGTTGGCAGGCACGATATATTCCCCGCCGACGGTTGCGCCCAGCGTGTTTCTGGTGACAAAACAAGAAGGTGTGAGCGATTACAAGAACACCCTTCGGGGGTTCCGACACGGTATCGACAAGATTGACCTGACCCAGGTAGGCATCAGTCGCTTCGAGGATCTGCACGTCAGCAAAGTCCAGCGCTTCAAACTCAATGACTTTGCGCAGATCCACGGTGTAGCCGTTGATACTCAGGCAGTGCCGGGGCAGGAAGGTATTGTGAAGATGCTGTACCTGGATGCGCTCGAAGTTGCGCAGGTGACAGCGGAGGACTTTATCTTTGCGCAGCCGGCAATGGTCACATCTGAAGCGGTTGCCGTGCCAGAGGTTTCAGCCCTTTCCGCAGGGGCGTCGCTGGTTGCTGTCGAGCACTCGCTACCGAGCCTGGGGAATCTTGTTGACGCAATGGCTGCGTTCGCCCCTGAACCTGCGGGGCCTGTGCTTATCGGTGATATGTCGGCTCAACGCATCGACTCGACGATTGCCGTAGCCGCCTAGGCGTTGTCGTTCAGGGCTGGAGTGATATTGGAGGTCTATCGCCAGCAAGCCAGCTCTCACAGGTGCATCATGCCTTCAGGCCTGGCACCGTGTGGGAGCGGGCAAGCCCGCGAAGAGTCCAGCACCTATCTCAAGGCCTGCGCTCGAAGTTCTTGGCCGCTGCTGCCGCCAAGTCCGGCGGCAGGAAGTCCTTGTCCGGGTTGTAGTCAGGTTTCAGGTAGCGCTTCAGGTCCTGCAGGTCTTGCGGGCTCAGGGTGCCGGCTGCCTGCTTCAGGCTCAGGTTGTCGAGGATGTAGTCGTAGCGGCTATTGTTGTAGTCGCGTACCGAGGTGTACAGCTGGCGCTGGGCATCAAGCACGTCGACGATGTTGCGGGTACCGACCTGGTAGCCGATTTCGGTGGCTTCCAGCGCGCTCTGGTTGGAAATGATCGACTGCTTGCGCGCCTGCACCTGTTCCACATCGGTGTTCACTGCGCGGTGCAGGTTGCGGGTGTTTTCCACGACCTGGCGGCGCAGGCTTTCACGCTGTTGCTCGCTCTGGCTCAGGCGCTGGTAAGCCTCGCGTACCTGCGAGCTGGTCAGGCCGCCGCTGTAGATCGGGATATTCAGTTGCAGACCAACGCTGGTCTGCTCGACATCGCCGCTGTAGCGCACCCCCAGTTGCGATGGGTTGGTGAAGCCAAGGCTGTCGTTGTCACCCTTCTGGTACTTGGCCACTGCGTCCAGGGTCGGTGCATGCCCGGCCTTGCGCTGACGCAGGGTCTCTTCTGCGGCAGAAACCGCGTAGTTGGTGGCCAGCAGGTTGAGGTTCTGGCGCCCGGCGGTTTCGACCCAGGCTTTGGCATCGTTGGGCGTTGGCACTTGTACCGGCAGGCTATGCACCACGCCCTGGATAGAGGTGTACTCACGGTTGGTCAGGGTCACCAGGGCCTCGAAGGCATCCTGCACCTGGCGTTCGGCAATGATCCGGTTGGCCCGTGCAGTGTCATAACTGGCTTGGGATTGCAGCACGTCGGTCTTGTCCGAAAGGCCCACGTCGAAACGCTCGTTGGACTGATCCAGCTGGCGCTTGAAGGCGGCTTCTTCTGCCTTGGTGGCGGCCAGGTTGTCCTGGGCGCGGAGGACGGCGAAGTAGTTTTGCGCGGTTTGCAGGATCAGGTTTTGCTCGGTCGCCGACAGCTCCAGGGCTGCCTGTTCGTTGACGGCTTCGGCGGCTTGCAACTGGAACCAGCGATCAGCGCGGAAGATCGGCTGAGCCAGGGTCGCGCTCCAGGCGTTGCCGCTGCGATTGGACGTCATGGACGGCTCGTCCAGCTTGGTGCGGGTGTTCATCATCTCTGCACCGGCCGACAGGTTTGGCAGCAACCCGGCGCGGGCCTGCGGCACCACTTCGCGGCGCGCCCCGTAATCGGCGCGTGCGGCAGCCAGGTCGGCGTTGTTGTCCACTGCTTCCTGGTAGACGCTGACCAGATCGGTTTTGACTGTCGAGGGCACGTCCGCTGCCCAGACCACTCCGTTGGACGCACAAGACACGGCTATCGCCAGTGAGAGTTTGCGCAGCATAGAGGCAATCCTTGTACGAAATTTAATTACTGAACTGTTGAGTATCGAGCGATGGGCCAGTGTAGTGCCATGCGCACCCGGCAACAATCGCTCGGTGTGCCTTTCATCATCCGCGCATTTACCTGCTTGGCTTTGCTGACCACTCCAGTCTAGACTGCGCATGTTCTTGTCGGGGTGCCTTGAAGCAAAGGCTGAGATCGCAGAGGTGCGGATCCCGTTGAACCTGATCAGGTTAGCGCCTGCGTAGGGAACAAGATTGCTCGCCTTCCCGGGGAGCCTCTTGTGCCAGGTCCGGGATTGTCACAGCTGCATACAGCTTCAGGCACCCCCCATGTCCGGCACTGCACCCAAAGAGGGTGCGTCCGCGCGTTTCAGGTTCACCCCGACATTCCACTGCTAGGAAGCCGTCAGGAGAGCCTGTGATGACCAAACAAGAAAAAGCGATCAACCTCAGCGAATCGGCACAAGTCGATCAGCAGTCCGTGCAACCCTTCCCGCGTTCGCGCAAGGTGTATGTCGAAGGCTCGCGCCCGGACATCCGCGTCCCCATGCGTGAAATCAGCCTGGATGACACCCCGACCGATTTCGGCGGCGAGTCCAACGCCCCGGTGCTGGTGTATGACACGTCTGGCCCGTACACCGACCCCGACGTGATCATCGACGTGCGCAAAGGCCTGGCCGATGTGCGTTCGGCGTGGATCGAAGCCCGCGGTGACACCGAGCGCCTGGAAGGCCTGAGCTCCGACTTCGGTCAGCAGCGCCTGAACGATGCAGAGCTGGCCAAGCTGCGTTTTGCCCATGTGCGCAACCCGCGCCGGGCCAAGGCCGGCGCCAACGTCTCGCAGATGCACTATGCCCGTCAGGGCATCATCACCGCCGAAATGGAATACGTGGCCATCCGCGAAAACATGAAGCTGCAGGAGGCCCGCGCCGCCGGCCTGCTGAATGAGCAACATGCCGGCCACAGCTTCGGTGCCAACATCCCGAAAGAAATTACCCCTGAATTCGTCCGCCAGGAAATCGCCCGTGGCCGCGCGATCATTCCGGCCAACATCAACCACCCGGAAGTAGAGCCGATGATCATCGGCCGCAACTTCCTGGTGAAGATCAACGGCAACATCGGCAACAGCGCCCTGGGTTCCTCGATCGAGGAAGAGGTGGCCAAGCTGACCTGGGGCATCCGCTGGGGCTCGGACACGGTCATGGACCTGTCCACCGGCAAGCACATCCACGAAACCCGCGAGTGGATCATTCGCAACTCGCCGGTGCCGATCGGTACCGTGCCGATCTACCAGGCCCTGGAAAAGGTCAACGGCGTGGCAGAGGACCTGACCTGGGAACTGTTCCGCGACACCCTGATCGAGCAGGCCGAACAGGGCGTGGACTACTTCACCATTCACGCCGGTGTGTTGCTGCGCTATGTGCCCCTGACCGCCAAGCGGGTCACCGGCATCGTCAGCCGCGGTGGCTCGATCATGGCCAAGTGGTGCCTGGCGCACCACAAGGAAAACTTCCTGTACACCCACTTCGACGAAATCTGCGAAATCATGAAGGCCTACGACGTCAGCTTCTCGCTGGGCGACGGCCTGCGCCCTGGCTCGATTGCCGACGCCAACGACGCGGCGCAATTCGGTGAGCTGGAAACCCTCGGCGAGCTGACCAAGATTGCCTGGAAGCACGACGTGCAATGCATGATCGAAGGCCCCGGCCACGTGCCGATGCAATTGATCAAAGAGAACATGGACAAGCAGCTGGAGTGCTGCGACGAGGCGCCGTTCTACACCCTCGGCCCACTGACCACCGATATCGCGCCGGGTTACGACCACATCACCTCGGGCATTGGTGCGGCGATGATCGGCTGGTTCGGTTGCGCCATGCTCTGCTACGTAACGCCGAAGGAGCACCTGGGCCTGCCGAACAAGGACGACGTCAAGACCGGCATCATCACCTACAAGATCGCCGCGCATGCCGCCGACCTTGCCAAGGGCCACCCGGGTGCACAGATCCGCGACAACGCCTTGTCCAAGGCGCGTTTCGAGTTCCGTTGGGAAGACCAGTTCAACCTGGGCCTCGACCCGGACACCGCCCGTGCTTTCCATGACGAGACTCTGCCGAAGGAATCGGCCAAGGTCGCGCACTTCTGCTCGATGTGCGGGCCGAAGTTCTGCTCGATGAAGATCACCCAGGAAGTGCGTGAGTACGCTGCCAAGATCGAGGCCGTGGATGTGACGGTCGAGCAAGGCATGCGTGAGCAGGCCGAGCGGTTCCGCCAGGAAGGCAGCCAGCTGTACCACAAAGTCTAAACCGCAGCACCTTACCCTGTGGGAGCGGGCTTGCCCGCGAAGCAAGCACTGCGGTGCATGGCACCGGCTTTGCCGGTGTTCGCGGGCAAGCCCGCTCCCACAGGGTGGTGCATGCCACTCACCATCATTCCTGCGGACATGACAATGACATCACCCAGCCAGTTCTCTCCCGACCATCCAATCCCCATCCAGCAGCGCATCTTCGGTGCTCGCGACCTGTTTTCACTGTGGTTTTCCCTCGGCATCGGCCTGATGGTGCTGCAGGTCGGTGCCATGCTGGCGCCAGGCCTGGGCCTTGCTGGCGCAGTGTTGGCCATCGCCCTGGGCACCGGTGTCGGTGTGCTGTTGCTGGGCGCCGCCGGGGTTATCGGCAGCGACACCGGCCTGTCTGCCATGGGCACCCTGAAACTTAGCCTGGGCAGCCATGGCGCGCGCTTGCCGGCGCTGCTCAACTTGCTGCAACTGGTGGGTTGGGGCGCCTTCGAGATCATCGTCATGCGCGATGCCGCCAGCTTGCTGGGGGCGCGGGCGTTCGGTGAGGAGAGTGCCTGGAACAGCCCCATGCTCTGGACCCTGTGTTTTGGTGCCCTGGCCACCCTGTTGGCCGTCAGCGGGCCACTGGCCTTCGTGCGCAAGGTGTTGCGCGCCTGGGGTATCTGGTTGTTGCTGGGCGCTTGCCTGTGGCTGACCTGGAACCTGTTCGCCAAGGCCGACCTGGCCGAACTGTGGAACCGTGCCGGGGATGGTTCGATGTCGCTGGCGGTTGGCTTCGATATCGTCATCGCCATGCCGCTGTCCTGGCTGCCGCTGATCGCTGACTACTCGCGCTTTGCCCGCAATGGCAAGCATGTGTTCGGCGGCACGGTCGTTGGCTACTTCATTGGCAACACCTGGCTGATGAGCCTGGGCGTGGCCTACACGCTGGCGTTCGCCGCCAGTGGCGAAGTCAATGCGCTGTTGCTGGCCCTGGCGGGCGCCGGTATGGGGATCCCGCTGCTGCTAATTCTGCTGGACGAGTCGGAAAAGGCCTTCGCCGACATCCACTCGGCGGCGGTTTCCACCGGTGTGCTTATACCGCTGAAGGTCGAGCACCTGGCGTTGGCCATCGGCGTGTTGTGCACCCTGATCGCCCTGTTGGCGCCACTGGCACAGTACGAAAACTTCCTGTTGCTGATCGGTTCGGTGTTCGCGCCGCTGTTCGGCGTGGTGCTGATGGACCACTACGTGGTCCGTCGACGCCGTCTGCCAGCGCAGGTCAATGGCTTGCACTGGCAGGCGTTGGTGGCCTGGTTTGCCGGGGCGGTGGCCTATCACCTGATTGCCGCCAAGGCGCCGGAACTGGGCGCTACCCTGCCCGCATTGCTGATGGCAGGTGTGCTGCATGGGCTGCTAAGCCTCAGCCGCGGCCGGGAAACAGTTCAGGCTTGAGTACGCCATTCAGGCGCGGGTAGGGGATCTTCAGTTCCACGTGGCCCATGGAATAGGGCGCGATGGCATAGACCTCGTACTTGACCACTACCGCGCCGTACGTCAGGGCGACGTGCGGCGATTTCTTGAACGGCCAGGTCTTGACGAACTCGGCATCCTTGTCCATTCCCACACTCATCAGCCAGGCACGGTGCGATTCTTCGACGGTTTTCCAGAAGGTGTCTTCCTGGCCGGGCACCAGCATGTCCTGCAGGGTCAGCACCTTGTCCAGCTTGCGTGAATAGTTGATGAAGCCGCGCCCGGGCATGCCGTGGGCGCCACCGCTGTCCAGGTAGCTGGACAACTCGATGATCACCAGCCCGTCATGCTGCTCGCGTACCTTGGCTTGCAAGTAGCTGCTGTTACGTTTGTCGGCACTGGCCAGATATTGCTGTTCGTAGGCCTGCAGGGTGGCTGGTGCGGTGCCATGCTGATTGTCTTCGGTCAGTTGCAGCAGGCGTTTTTCGACGATGCCGTCGAGCTTGGGCAGGGCCGGGAAGTGGATCATGTCGATGTTCACCAGCGGGCAGTCGCTCTCGCTGCAGCCGGGTTTGACATGCTCCCAGGCGTCGCGCTTGACCTCGAGCGGGGCCCGGTAGTTGGGCGTGAACAGGCTCTGGCAGGCGCACAGCGCGAGCGCCAGCACGGCCACGGAAGTCAGTTTGACAAGTGTCATGATGATCCTTGCAGAACAGGGAAAAGTCGGCCTTTGACCGTCTGCGCGGCCTTCAGTTCGCCACTAAGCTAACAGAGTGAAGGGCTGCTGTCCCGAGTGCGCCAGCGGTTGCTGGAAAGGGGTGAAACCAACAGGCGTGCGGAGTAGGATGGCGCGAAGCAGTATTCGAGGTAATGAGGATTTCCATGTCAGACGCGTTGAACGCCGTGCCCAAGGGCTTCGAAATCATCGAGCGGGCCAATTGCTTCCAGGGCTTTTACAAGCTCGACAAGTTACGCCTGCGCCACGAGCTATTTGCCGGGGGCATGGGGCGCGAGATCAGTCGCGAACTGTTTGTGCGCCACGATGCGGTATGCGTGCTGCCGTACGACCCTGCGCGCGATGAAGTGGTGCTGATCGAACAGTTTCGCGTGGGCGCCCTGGACAAGGTCGCCAACCCTTGGCTGATCGAGATGGTTGCCGGGCTGATCGACAAAGACGAGCAGCCCGAGGAAGTCGCCCATCGCGAGGCTGAAGAAGAAGCCGGCCTGACCTTCAGCGCCCTGTGGCCGATGACCCGCTACTTCCCGTCGCCTGGCGGCAGTGACGAATACGTTCATCTGTTCCTCGGCCGTTGCAGCAGCGAGGGCGCGGGAGGGCTGCATGGCCTGGAGGAAGAGGGCGAAGACATTCGCGTACGCGTGTGGGCGTTCGAGGATGCCCTGCAGGCAGTGCGCGACGGGCGCATCTGCAATGCGGCCACCATCATTGGCCTGCAATGGCTGGCGCTGAACCGTGACGAAGTAAGAGGTATGTGGAAGTGAACCTGCTGCGCGAGCGCTATCGAGTTGACCTGGTCGGGCTGCAGGCAGCCTGCGAGGCCAACTATGCCCGGCTGATGCGCTTGTTGCCCGACATGCGCACCACCCAGAGCTCGCGCCGCATCGGCATGACCCAGGGTGACCAGATGCTTGGCGTGCTGGTGCTCGACGTGGTGCTGGCCTGCCCGTATACCACCACCCTGCATGTGCGGCAGGAACACAGCCTGCCGTGGTTGCCAGTGCCACACCTGGAAGTGCAGGTGTATCACGATGCGCGCATGGCCGAAGTGGTCAGCGCCGAACACACCCGGCGCCTGCGCAGCATCTACCCGTATCCGAACGATGCCATGCACCAGCCGGACGAAAAGGCCCAGCTCAACCTGTTCCTGGGTGAATGGCTCAGCCACTGCCTGGCCTGCGGCCACGAACTGGCAAGTGTTCGCTGAATTGTGACGTGAGTCGGTTGCGGGTGTTTGCTCGTCACCGTCGCACAGCCATAATTCCCGCTGAATCCATTCGAGGAGATGGCCGTTGTCGCCGCCAGATCAATCCCGCCCCGTGCATGTGGTGCAACTGACCGATGCCCACCTGTTCGCCGACCCGGCTGGCAGCATGCTGGGCCTCAAGACCCGAGACAGCCTGCGCCACGTGGTGGCCCAGGTGCGGCGCGAGCAGCCGCTTGTCGACTTGCTGCTGTGCACGGGCGACCTGTCCCAGGATGCCAGCGTGGCATCCTATGAAGCGTTTCGGGAGCTGACCGCACCGTTTGCCGTACCCACTCGCTGGCTGCCGGGTAACCATGACGAAGCTCAGGTGATGGCGCAGGTGGCGCCGGAACTGGTGCAGGCGGTGACCGATATCGGCGCGTGGCGGGTGGTCATGCTCAACACCGCCGTGCAGGGTGCTACCCACGGGTTTCTGCAAGATGACCAGCTGGCCGTACTGGAAGCCGCCTTGAAAGAGGCCGGCGAGCGGCATTGCCTGGTGTGCTTCCACCATCAGCCAGTGGACATCGGCTGCGCCTGGATCGCGCCGATCGGCTTGCGCAATGCCCAGGCGCTGTTCGATATCGTTGAAGGATATCCACAGGTGCGGGCTTTGTTATGGGGGCATGTGCATCAGGAATGGGATGAGGTCCGAGAGGGGCGGCGCCTGCTGGCCACGCCGTCGACCTGCATTCAGTTCGCGGCGCGCAGCGAAGACTTCCAGGTGAGCGAAGAGCATCCGGGGTACCGCTGGTTGCGCCTGCATGCCGACGGGCGGCTGGAGACCGGGGTGGAGCGGGCGCTGGATTTCGAGGTGCAGCTCGACTTCGACAGCCCAGGGTATTGAGCAGGCCACGTCAGCCTGCCGGAAATGTATTGCGAAATCCGTGGCACTGCGTCAAAACCCGGCGAACGCGCTACACTGCGCGTCCCTGCGCCCGCATTACCAGGCGCGAAGCCACAGATTCCGGGGGCAGCATGTCGGGTTCCATCCTCTATATCCATGGCTTCAACAGCTCGCCGCTTTCGACCAAGGCGCGTCAGCTGGAGGCAGTCATGCAGCAGCTCGGCCTGGCCGACCAGCTGCGAGTGCCGGCCCTGCACCACCACCCACGGCAAGCCATGGTCCAGCTCGAAGCGGCCATCGCCGAACTGGGGGCGCCACTGCTGGTTGGCAGTTCGCTCGGCGGCTACTATGCCACCCATCTAGCCGAGCGCCATGGCCTCAAGGCCCTGCTGGTCAACCCGGCGGTAACCCCGCACAAGCATTTCGACGGTTACCTGGGCACCCAGCGCAATCATTACAGCGGTGAAACCTGGGAGCTGACCCACGATCACGTGCAGGCCCTGGCCGAGCTGGAAGTCGCGGCCCCGGCCGATGCCGACCGCTATCAAGTGTGGCTGCAGACCGCCGATGAAACCCTGGACTATCGACACGCCGAGCGCTATTACCGTGCTTGTGCCCTGCGTATCCAGGCCGGTGGCGACCACAGCTTCCAGGGCTTCGCCGAGCGCCTGCCGGCGCTGCTGGCCTTCGCTGGCATTGCCCGTGGGCAGTATGCGGCGCTCGATTTTTCTGTATTTTGACTTTTTTGCATTCACCAGACTGACGACGAGACCCTATGGCCAATCCCAGCGCTAGCGCCTATAACGCAGACGCCATCGAAGTCCTCTCGGGCCTTGATCCGGTCCGCAAGCGGCCGGGCATGTACACCGATACCAGCCGCCCCAACCACCTGGCCCAGGAAGTCATCGACAACAGTGTCGACGAAGCACTGGCCGGCCACGCGCGTTCGGTGCAGGTCATCCTGCATGCCGACCATTCGCTGGAAGTCAGCGACGACGGCCGCGGCATGCCGGTGGACATCCATCCGGAAGAGGGCGTGTCCGGGGTCGAGCTGATCCTCACCAAGCTGCACGCCGGCGGCAAGTTCTCCAACAAGAACTATCAGTTTTCCGGCGGCCTGCACGGGGTGGGTATCTCGGTGGTCAACGCCCTGTCGACGCAGGTGCGTGTGCGCGTCAAGCGTGACGGCAATGAATACCAGATGACCTTTGCCGATGGCTTCAAGGCCAGCGAGCTGGAAGTGGTCGGCTCGGTCGGCAAGCGCAACACCGGCACCAGCGTGTACTTCAGCCCCGACCCGAAGTACTTCGACTCGCCCAAGTTTTCCATCAGCCGCCTCAAGCACGTGCTCAAGGCCAAGGCGGTACTGTGCCCGGGGCTGCTGGTCAGCTTCGAGGACAAGGCCAGCGGCGAAAAGGTGGAATGGCACTACGAGGATGGCCTGCGCTCCTACCTGGTCGACTCGGTCAACGAATTCCAGCGCCTGCCCGACGAGCCGTTCTGTGGCAGCCTGGCGGGTAACAAGGAAGCGGTTGACTGGGCTTTGCTGTGGCTGCCCGAAGGCGGCGACAGCATTCAGGAAAGCTACGTCAACCTGATCCCCACCGCCCAGGGCGGCACCCACGTCAACGGCCTGCGCCAAGGCCTGCTGGATGCCATGCGTGAGTTCTGCGAGTTCCGCAACTTGCTGCCGCGCGGGGTGAAGCTGGCACCGGAAGACGTTTGGGAGCGCATCACCTTCGTACTGTCGATGAAGATGCAGGACCCGCAGTTCTCCGGGCAGACCAAAGAGCGCCTGTCATCACGCGAGGCGGCCGCGTTCGTCTCCGGTGTGGTCAAGGATGCTTTCAGCCTGTGGCTCAACGCCCACCCCGAGCTGGGCATGCAACTGGCAGAACTGGCCATCAGCAACGCCGGGCGCCGCCTCAAGGCCAGCAAGAAGGTCGAGCGCAAGCGCATCACCCAGGGCCCGGCATTGCCCGGCAAGCTGGCCGATTGTGCAGGCCAGGACCCGATGCGTGCCGAGTTGTTCCTCGTCGAGGGTGACTCGGCCGGTGGTTCGGCCAAGCAGGCGCGGGACAAGGAATTCCAGGCCATCCTGCCGCTGCGCGGCAAGATCCTCAACACTTGGGAAGTGGACGGTGGCGAAGTCCTGGCCAGCCAGGAAGTGCACAACATTGCCGTGGCCATTGGCGTCGATCCGGGTGCAACCGACCTTGCACAGCTGCGCTATGGCAAGATCTGCATCCTCGCCGACGCTGACTCCGATGGTCTGCACATCGCCACATTGCTGTGTGCGCTGTTCGTTCAACACTTCCGGACACTGGTCGAGGCTGGGCATGTTTACGTGGCCATGCCGCCCCTGTACCGCATCGACCTGGGCAAGGAAATCTACTACGCGCTCGATGAAGCCGAGCGTGACGGCATCCTCGACCGCCTGGTGGCCGAGAAGAAGCGCGGCAAGCCGCAGGTAACACGCTTCAAGGGCCTGGGCGAGATGAACCCGCCGCAGTTGCGCGAAACCACCATGGACCCGAACACCCGGCGCCTGGTGCAGCTGACCCTGGACGACGTAGAGGCCACCTGCGAGCTGATGGACAAGCTGCTGGCCAAAAAGCGCGCCGGTGACCGCAAGAGTTGGCTGGAAACCAAGGGCAACCTGGCCGAGGTCATGGTTTGATTCGGCAAGTACTTGCCGTTTGCCTGGCGCTGGTTGCCCTGCCTTGTCTGGCGGGCAACTGGCCAGAGCTGAAGATGACAGCCGAGCACCCGATCGACGGTATGCGCGGTGGCAACCTGTCGGGGCTGGTGGAATGCCGGGGTGGGTTGTGGGGCGTGTCCGACCGTGACGACGACCGTATCTACCGCTTCGATCAGCAGAACCCCACCTGGCGCGCGCAGCCGCTTACCTTCACCCCGCCAGCTGTCCCGGAAAGCGGCCTGCCATGGGGGTTGAAGTCGCGCAACTGGGCGGCATCGTACATTCGCGGTGGCGAGCTGGATTTCGAAGGTATCACCTGTGATCAGGCGGGTAACCTCTATCTGGTCAGCGAGGCGCATGCCGCGGTGCTGCAATTGCCGCTGGAAGGCGAGCCGGACTGGTTGAGGATCGACTCGGCCATGGTGCGCCAGGCCCGGGCAAGCGGCATGCTGCTGAACTTCAATGCCCTGTTCGAAGGTTTGGCGATCAACCCGGCGGGTGACCGCCTGTGGCTGGCTGCCGAGCGTGAGCGCCGTGGCCTGGTGGCCATCGAGCGCCAGCAGTCGGTCTGGACCTGCGGGCGTGGTTGCGTGCTGCTGAGCGAGGCGGGGGTCGAAATGCAACCCGCGCAGATGCCCAATGCCAGGGCCCTGTCGCGCGACTTCGCTGACCTGGCCTGGTTCGAGGGCAAGCTGTTTACCCTCGAACGTAACGCCTACCGGGTGTGCCGACGTGATGTCGACAGTGGCAAGGTCGAGCGTTGCTGGTCGTTCGCTGCTGATGCGCTGGTCGAGTCACGGCGCTACGCGCAGCCGTTTGGCCTGGCCGAAGCACTGGTGATCGATGCCAAGGGCGCCTGGATTGGCCTGGACAACAACAACGGCGCCCGTGCCGATGGTGAAACCCGCCCGGTCGTCTGGCGCTTCGACGCACCTGAAGGCGGCTGGAGCGCCAAACCATGAGCCAGGCGCCGGGCAAGCGCGCGGGCAAGTTACTGATGATCGTCGCCTGGGCGGCGGCGCTGTTTCTTGCCACGCGCTTTTTCGGCCAGTGGGAAGACAGCCAGCGTAACCCCAACCGCCAGGTGCAATCCGAGCATGGTCAAGGCTTTATCGAAGTTCGCCTGCTGAGTAATGGCCAGGGCCACTTCGTGGTGGATGGTGCCATCAACGGCCAGGTGGTGCATTTCATGCTCGACACCGGCGCCACCGACGTGGCGATCCCGGAGGCGTTGGTTCATGAACTGAGCCTGGAGCGCGGTAGCCCGGTGCTACTGAGCACCGCCAACGGCCGCACCGAAGGCTACCGCACGCGCCTGACCAGCCTGCAACTGGGCGATATCCGCCTGCAGAACGTACGCGCCATCGTGGTGCCGGGCCTTGATGGGTCCACCGTACTGCTGGGCATGAGTGCCCTGCAACAACTTGAATTTACCCAGCGCGGTGGCACCATGCTGCTGCGCCAGAACCTGAAATAATGACGAGGCCCGCATGAGCGACTCACTGGAACTCAGCCTGGACGGCGTCGAACGCCGCTCGCTGGCTGACTTCACCGAACAGGCCTACCTCAACTACTCCATGTACGTGATCATGGACCGTGCCTTGCCGCACATCGGCGACGGCCTGAAGCCGGTGCAGCGACGCATCGTCTACGCCATGAGCGAGTTGGGGCTCGATGCCGATGCCAAGCACAAGAAGTCGGCACGTACCGTCGGTGACGTGCTCGGCAAGTTCCATCCCCATGGCGATTCGGCCTGCTACGAGGCCATGGTGCTGATGGCGCAGCCGTTCAGCTACCGCTACACCCTGGTCGATGGCCAGGGCAACTGGGGTGCGCCGGATGATCCGAAGTCGTTCGCCGCCATGCGCTACACCGAGGCGCGGCTGTCGCGTTACGCTGAAGTGCTGCTCAGCGAAGTCGGCCAGGGCACCGTGGACTGGGTGCCGAACTTTGATGGCACGTTGCAGGAGCCAGCCGTGCTGCCTGCGCGCCTGCCCAACATCCTGCTCAACGGTACCACCGGTATCGCCGTGGGCATGGCCACCGACGTGCCGCCGCACAACCTGCGAGAGGTGGCCAGTGCCTGTGTGCGACTGCTCGATGAGCCCAAGGCAACCATTGAGCAGTTGTGCGAGCACATCCAGGGGCCGGATTACCCTACCGAGGCAGAGATCGTCACGCCGCGGGCTGAAATTCTCAAGATGTACGAAAGCGGCCGCGGCTCGATCCGCATGCGCGCCGTGTACCGCGTCGAGGATGGCGACATCGTCGTCACTGCGCTGCCGCACCAGGTCTCCGGGGCCAAAGTGCTGGAGCAGATTGCCGCGCAGATGCAGGCCAAGAAGCTGCCGATGGTCGCCGACCTGCGCGACGAGTCGGACCACGAGAACCCGTGCCGTATCGTCATCATCCCGCGATCCAACCGCGTCGATGTCGACGAGCTGATGCAGCACCTGTTCGCTACCACCGACCTGGAAAGCACCTACCGGGTCAACGTGAATATCATCGGCCTGGACGGCCGGCCGCAGTTGAAAAACCTGCGAACCCTATTGGTGGAGTGGCTGGAGTTCCGCACCAATACCGTTCGTCGCCGCCTGCAGCACCGTCTGGATAAGGTCGAGAAGCGTCTGCACCTGTTGGACGGTTTGCTCACTGCATTCCTCAACCTGGATGAAGTGATCCACATCATCCGTACCGAGGAATATCCCAAGCAGGCCCTGATCGAACGTTTCGAGCTGACCGAGATCCAGGCCGACTACATCCTCGAGACCCGCCTGCGGCAGTTGGCGCGCCTGGAAGAGATGAAGATCCGCGGTGAGCAGGATGAGTTGCTGAAGGAGCAAGCCAAGCTGCAGGCCTTGCTGGGGAGCGAGGCCAAACTGCGCAAGCTGGTGCGCAGCGAGCTGATCAAGGATGCCGAAACCTATGGCGATGATCGTCGCTCGCCGATCGTAGCGCGTGCCGAAGCCAAGGCCCTGTCGGAAAACGAGCTGATGCCGACCGAGCCCGTCACCGTGGTGCTGTCGGAGAAGGGCTGGGTGCGCTGCGCCAAGGGCCACGATATCGACGCCACTGGCCTTTCCTACAAGGCCGGCGACGGCTTCAAGGCTGCTGCGGCCGGGCGTTCCAACCAGTTTGCCGTGCTTATCGATTCCACCGGTCGCAGCTACTCGCTGGCCGCCCACAGCCTGCCATCGGCGCGTGGCCAGGGCGAGCCGCTGACTGGCCGTCTGACGCCGCCACCGGGGGCGACTTTCGAATGTGTGTTGTTGCCTGACGACGATGCGCTGTACGTGGTGGCTTCGGATGCCGGTTACGGCTTCGTGGTCAAGGGTGAAGACCTGCAGGCCAAGAACAAGGCCGGCAAAGGCCTGCTCAGCTTGCCCAACGGGGCCAAGGTCATGACCCCGCGCCCAGTGGCCGATCGCGAGCAGGATTGGTTGGCGGCAGTGACCACCGAAGGCCGCCTGCTGGTGTTCAAGGTCAGCGACTTGCCACAACTGGGTAAAGGCAAGGGCAACAAGATCATTGGCGTGCCGGGTGACCGGGTGGCCAGCCGTGAAGAATTTGTTACCGATCTGGCCGTGATTCCCGAAGGCGCGACCCTTGTATTGCAGGCCGGCAAGCGTACCCTGTCTTTGAAGGCGGACGACCTGGAGCACTACAAGGGCGAGCGCGGTCGGCGCGGCAGCAAGCTGCCACGCGGGTTCCAGCGTGTCGATGGGTTGCAGGTGGAAGTGCCGACATAACCGGTTGTAATGTCTGGAACGGCAATTTCAACGCCGTTTCGGGCAGAAATGCTGGAGTCGGACGGTTATTTCGCGGATGATATGCCCCTTGCGGTGCCGGCGTGGCCGTGTGCCCGTTTGAATATACATGTATCACTGCGGTGTGCCTTGTGGCAGCCGCCTGGATGGGATGATGAAATTTCTGCGCCTTCCATTTGCGCTGTTGATGACTGGCCTGCTGGGCCTTGGCGGGTGCACCATGCATCAGCCGGTTGCCCTGTATCAGCTCGACAGTGGTGATCCTGGCCAGCCGTCGCAGAGTGCGGGCATGGCCGTGGTACTCGGCCCGGTCTCGGTGGCCGATTACCTTCAGCGTGAGACATTCCTGCAGCGTCAACCTGATGGCAGCCTGAGCGCGGCGACCGACGGTCGTTGGGCTGGCAGCCTTTCATCGGATATCGACCAGCTGCTGGTGCGTCAACTGGCCTGGCGCCTGGACAGCCAACGCGTAGTACTGGCCCCGGCGACCGCAGGCTTCAGCCCGGACGTACAAGTGCTGTTGTCGATCACACGCCTGGATTCTGGCAAGAACCAGCCGGCCATCCTGGATGCCCAGTGGCGTCTGCTTGACCGCCGTGGCCATGTGCGTGACAACCGTATCATCCACCTCGAGCAGCAGCACGAGGGCAGTGAGTCGTCGCAGGTGCAGGCTCAGGGCCAACTGCTGCAGAAGCTGGCCGAACAGCTGAGCACAGCGGTGAAGCCGCTGGCCAACCAGCCGGCGATTGCCGAAGAGGCACCGAAAAAGCCCGCTGCACCGACGCAGGTGAAGAAGGGGCCGGAGAAACCCAAAATCCCGATGGCCTCGCCGATTCGCACCGATATGGAAGTTTATCGGTTCTGATCAAACGGCCAGATACGACAAAGCCCGCATTCGCTGCGGGCTTTTTTGTATCTGCTGGTCTTCGTTGGAGCGGGTTTACCCGCGAAGAGGCGGGCCCTGCTGGCCAATTACCACCCGCCGTTCACCGTTGCTGCCGCTACCGTATTCGCGGGTAAACCCGCTCCTACGCAGATTGGTGGTGGACACACATCGGGGGGTGGACGCAGGCCGCCGTGTAGGAGCGGGTTTACCCGCGAAGAGGCCGGCCCTGGTGGCCAATTTCTACCCGCCGTTCACCGTTGCCGCCGCTACCGTATTCGCGGGTAAACCCGCTCCTACCGGGGGTTTGCGCTATTGGCTGGATCTTGCGCCAGGCAGGTGATCGCAAGGAAACCAGCCTGGCTCAAAACATGCGCTGTAGATGTGCGTCTACCTGTCAGGCGCGGTGCTCATGCATGCGCGCCAGTTGCCGTTCCAGCATTGACGGGTAGGGCTCCATCAGTCGCTCCACACAGCAGGCGCCTTCGGGGCTGGCGATCGGGCGAATACGTGCACGCTGGCGGATCAGGGCGTCATCGTTGATCTGCCGCTCCACCAGCAACAGGTTGCGGCTGTGCTGCGACAACGCCAGGGCATCCTGGACCTTCTCGGCCATCAGCAGGTCAACCAGTTCCAGCCCATGCAGGTCGTTGCCCAAGACCAGGCCTAGCTGCAGTTGCAGGGTAATGCCGCTGTCAGCTACCTCGATCTGCAGGGCGTGGCCCAGGGCGCGCAACAGTTCGCCACAGCAAATGGCGTTGGTCAGGTAGTCCTCGCCACACTCGCGGCTGTGGAACAGCACCAGGGTGCTGCCGTCGTTCAGCGTGTGCGTTTCGCCGTCGTATAGCGAGGCCGCGTGCTCCAGGCAATCACGGTAGCGCTCGGTCAGCTCGGCCAGGCGTGTGCGTGGCAGGCGACGCAGTTGCTCCTGCGAGCCCAGCTGCACGGCAAGCACGGCGCTGTACTGCGGCTCGTCGGACTCGACCTCTGCGGCGGCTTTGGGGGCAGTGTCGTCGTCCAGCAGGCCGGCGAAGGCTTCGTCGTCATCCTCGTCTTCCAGGGCAACCTTGGCGCGCGGTGCGGCCTTGGGTGCCGGGGCAGCTGCGTGCAGGTCGTCGAACTGCTCGTCGTCTTCTTCCTCGGGCTCCGGCTCCGGGGGCGGAGGCGGGGCCAGGCGTGCATGCAGCTGGCGGGCGATGTCGCCAATCTCGTCCTGGCGGTCGGTGGCCGGGGTATAGGGCTGCGGGTCGCGCAGCCATACCCGTAGCTGCAGCAGTGGCAGGGTGATGAAGCGACCCTGACGCAAGCTGAGGGCCAAGGCCAGGGTAAGCAGGATGGCGGCCAGAATGCCCATGCTCTGCAGGCTGATCAGCATCGGCTGCTGGAACTGGCTCATGTCCAGGCTTATGCGCAGCTGCCCGGCCGTCACGTCCTGGAACGTGATTTTGGTCTGGTACAGGCCTTCGGCCTCGCCCAGCAGGCTGTTGCGCGGGCGCTGGCCAGCTTCGGCGAGGATGCGGTTATCCACACTGTAGATTGCCGCATGGGCCACCAGCGGGTTTTTAACCAGGTTGCCCAGTAGCACGTTGAGGCTGAGGATGTCGTTGGACACCAGCAGCTCGGTGGCCGATGTTGCAGTCTGGGTGGTCAGGCTCTGGCCCAAGGCATCGGCCTGCTCATGCATGGCCTGCTTGAACTGCAGGCCCATCACGCAGGCGTAGATCACCAGCGCCAGCGCCACCAGGAAAATGTTGGTGCAGGCGATGCGCAGTGCCAGCGGCACGCGACGTTGACTCAGGGCGCGATAGATCATCAGGAAGAAATTGTCTGGTTTGACTGGCGTGGGCCGGTTCACAGAGCTCGGCTCTTAATGGCATGAAAGTGGGGGGAGTATAGCGAGCCGGGTTTTGTCGGCAAAGTATCGTTGGCGCCCGATGGTCATGGAAAATCGGTAGAATGCGCATTTTTCATCGAAGTCGGAGCCAGGTTGTGCGCGAAATCGTCCTGATCAACATCACCGGTGAGGACCGTCCCGGTCTCACTGCGGCTATCACCGGCGTCCTGCTGCAGGGCGGTGTGAGTATCCTCGACATCGGCCTGGCGGTCATGCACGGCACCTTGTCGTTTGGCATCCTGGTCGACATCCCGGACAACGAAGTGGCTACCGCGCTGTTGCAAAGCGTGCAGGCCAAAGCCCACGAACTGAACCTGCAGGCCCGTTACACGCCGATTTCCGAGGCGGACTACCAGCATTGGGCCGATGGGCATGGCGAAGCGCGCCACATCGTTACCCTGCTCAGCCGCAAGATCACACCCGAGCAGCTGCAGCGGGTGAGTGCGGTGATCAGCCAGTACGGCCTGACCATCGAGCGTATCGAGCGCCTGTCGGCCCGGGTGGCACTGGATGCCGAAATCGACAAGGGCAAGGCAGCCGTCGAGATCTCCGTGCGCGGCGTGCCGAGCGATGCCCAGGCCCTGCGTGCCGACTTCTTTGCCCTGGCTGAAGAGCTGAGCGTCGACATCGCCTTCCAGAAGGACGATCTGTTCCGCCGCAACCGCCGCCTGGCGGTGTTCGACATGGACTCCACGCTGATCGAGGCCGAAGTCATCGACGAACTGGCCAAGGCGGCGGGTGTGGGGGAGCAGGTGGCGGCGATCACCGAGCGCGCCATGCGCGGTGAACTGGACTTCCGCGCCAGCTTCAAAGAGCGCATGGCACTGCTCAAGGGCCTGGATGTGGGGGTGCTGGACGAGATCGGGGCATCGCTGCGCCTGACCGAGGGTGCCGAGAACCTGTTTGCCGAGCTCAAGCGCCTGGGATACAAGACCGCGATTCTGTCCGGTGGCTTTACCTACTTCGCCCGTCAGGTGCAGGCGCGCCTGGGTATCGACTATGTGTTCGCCAACGAACTTGAAGTGGTCGATGGCAAGGTGACGGGCGTGGCTGTTGAGCCGATTGTCGATGCCCAGCGCAAGGCCGATTTGTTGAAGAAGCTGGCCAGTGACGAAGGCTTGCAACTGGAGCAGACCATCGCCGTGGGCGATGGCGCCAATGACCTGCCGATGCTGTCGCTGGCCGGGTTGGGCGTGGCGTTTCGTGCCAAGCCGCTGGTGCGCCAGTCGGCCAAGCAGGCGATTTCCACCTTGGGGCTGGACGGGGTGCTGTACCTGCTGGGCCTGCGTGATCGCGACGCCCGCGGCTGATCCGTGAATCCGGGGCCGCAAGGCGGCCCAACGAAAAAGGCCCTGCATATGCAGGGCCTTTTCATATGGCTCGAATCAAGCCTGCGCAGGCGTCGCCAGCTGCTGCCCCATGCGAACTGCAGAGCCCGCACCCAGGCTCTCAGCCCACTTCACCTGCTCCGGCCCGAACAGCACGATGGCGGTCGAACCCAGCTTGAAGCGGCCTAGTTCGGCACCTTTCTCCAGGTGGATCGGCGTGCGGCTGGCTTCGTCGTAACGGAAGGTCTTCAGCTCACGTTTGGGCGGCGTGACCAGCCCGGCCCATACCGTTTCGATCGAGGCGACGATCATCGCGCCGACCAGTACCACAGCCATTGGCCCACGCTCTGTATCGAACAGGCAGACCACGCGCTCGTTGCGAGCGAACAGCTCGGGAACATTCTCTGCGGTGGTCTGGTTGACCGAGAACAGGCGGCCCGGCACATAGACCATTTCGCGCAGGGTGCCGGCCAGCGGCATGTGCACGCGGTGGTAGTCCTTGGGCGACAGGTAGATGGTGGCAAACTCGCCGCCCATGAACGGCGCGGCCATGGCCGGATCACCGCCCAGCAGCTCTTGCGCGCTGAAACCGTGGCCTTTGGCCTGGAAGATACGGCCGTGCTCGATCGGACCGAGCTGGCTGACCGCACCGTCGGCCGGGCACAGGATGGCGCCCGGGGTTTCGTCCAGCGGACGGGCACCAGGTTTCAGGGCGCGGGTGAAGAACGCATTGAAGTGCTCGTAAGCGCTCAGGTCTTCGACCAGAGCCTCGCTCATGTTGACCTGGTAGCGCTTGGCGAACCATGCGGTGAAGGCGTTCTTGAACCAGCGCACGCGGCACTCGGCGATGCAGCCGGCCAGCCGCGACAGCAGGTGGTGCGGCAGCAGGTACTGGCTGATGATGAACAGACGGGATTTCATGCAGGTTCCTTAGACTTCTACAGGCGTGTCCGGGTGGTTGCCCCATTCGCTCCACGAGCCGGCGTAGGCCTTGACGCGTGGGTAGCCGAGGGCCTTGGCCACCAGGTAAGTGAAACCGGAGCGGCGGTGGGTCTGGCAGTGGGTGATCACCTCCTTGTCAGGGGTGATGCCCAGTTGCTCGAGGACTTGTTTGATGTCCTGGCGAATGCGCAGGTGGTCGTTGAGGTCCATGCCGGCGGTCCACTCGAAGTTGATCGCGCCGGGGATGTGGCCGCCTTTGGCTGCCAGCACTTTTTCGCCGCTGAATTCCTGCGGGCCGCGTGCGTCCCAGATGACCAGGTCATCGGCGCCCAGGCGGCTTTGCAGGTACTCGCGGGTGGCAGTGGGTGCGCTGTCTATGTGCAGGTGCACCGGGGCGTTGCCAATGGCAGGCACTGCGGTGGACAGTTTGTCTGCCGGCCAGGCCTGAATACCGCCATTGAGGTAGTGGTAGCGCTCGTGGCCGATGACATCGAGCAGCCAGATGAAGCGCCCGGCCCAGCCGCCGCCTTCATCGTCGTACACCACATACACGGCATCGGCGCGGTGGCCGAGTTCGCTGAACAGTTTTTCGAGCTCGCCCAGGGCTGGCAGCAGGCCGGGCGCCGGGGGCTGGCCGAGCTGGGTGCGCTTGCCTTCGACAAAGCGCGCGCCGGGGATATGCCCGCTGACATAGCGGTTGGCGCTGCTCAGGTCGACCAGGATCAGCTGCGGCGAATCCAGGCGTGGCAGCAGGTCTGCAGCTTCGATCACCAGGGGCAGGCCGGAAAAGTCGGTCATCCACGGTCTCCAGTGTGGAAAGAGGGGCGATTGTAGCGCAAGGCTCAACCCTTGCGGTTGGTAAACACCGACAAGGCCCGCTCGATGCATTGCGCGGTCTTGCCGAAGGCTTGCACGCTGATATCGGCCAAAGGCCGGCAGCCCTGGTCGGCCACCAGCAGCATCAGCACCTGGTCGTTGGCTGCCAGCGAGCGAAGCAGTACATGTTCGCTGCGGAACAAGGTGCGCAGCGGGGCGGGCAACAGCGCCGAGAACTGGCTGTGGTTTTCCGGTGTGATGCGCAGCTGCCCGGCCTGACTCAGCAGCTTTTGCAGCAGCTTGTTCTGCGATACCTGCAGGGCCAGGGCACCGGCCTCCTTGGGCAGGCCGGCAATTTGCTGCACGCGCAGGTAGTCGCTGGCCTTGTCCAGGCTAAGCAGCATGATGCGTTGCATGCCGCAGGCCAGCAGGGCTTCTTGGGCCTGGGTGGCCAGGTGCACGGCGTTGGTGAACGGGCTGGGTTGGGCCAGCAGGTGCTGGCACAATGTGCGCCAGCGTGCCAGGTCGTCGCTGCTGGGCGGTGGCGGGGCCAGCATGTCCGGGTGAGGGCGGCGTTGGTGCCACGGCCAGATCAAGGCCTCGGCCGGGTGGAACAGGGCGTGCCGGGCGTGGCGGCGGGCGCTGGCGGCCGCCTGCTGGTGCACCTGCTGCTGCACGTCTTCCAGCGAGGTTTGCAGGTACAGCGCGGTCAGCAGTTGCCAGCGCAGCAGGTGCGGGTTGTCCCAGCCGACCTGTGCCGCCAGGGCCAGGTTGTTGGCCAGCAGTACGGTATTGGCCGGCTGGTTGAACCAGCGCCGCAGGCCGGGCTCGGCGTCCATGCGGTGCTGCTGGCTGAGCAGGTCTTCGTCGCGGGCGATATTCAGCACCTGGGCCAGTTGCTCGCGCTCTTCCAGCAGCAGGCGATAACCCTGAGTGACCCACTGGGGCAGGCGCCAATACTCGGCCATGGTCTGGCACAGCGCCATGATGCGCACGCCAAACAGTTCTTCCTCGACGTGGGCGGCGTCTTCACCTTTGTGGATAACCCGCAGCTCCCAGGTGTCGAGCAGCTTGGGGTAGGCCAGTGCCAGTGGCCAGAGTGGCGACAGGAACAGCAGGCTGCCCCAGTGAATCTCTTGCCACAGCCGTGCCAGGCGGCTGGCGAACAGGCCGCTGGCCTGCTGTGCCGCATGCTGGCTGATCATCTGGAACTGGCACAGTACCGGCGGAATTTCCTCCACGGGCAGCGCCGGCAGGCGTTTGAGAAGCTGCTCGCTGCGCTCCAGGCCCAGGCGGTTGAGAGCGACCTCCAGGCTTTCGGCGGGTTCGGCGAGGCTGGCATTGGTGGGGTGATTGGCTTCGCGCATCACTGACAGCACCAGTGCCGGGCTATCCTGCATCAGTTCGGCGATGTCGCGCAGCGAGCGGCGGCTATCGTGGATGGCAGCCATGACCCGGTCGTAGCTGTGCTTCGGCACGGGGATGCGAACACTCTCGAGCAGCTTTACCCAGGCCTCTAGCGTACGCGGGGCCTGAGTGGGCACCTTGGTTTCAATTGGCATTTTGACATCAGTCCGAACTGGCTTTTCGCATTGAGTGGCTATAGTCTGGCGCAGTTCTGCCGATAAGTAGAAGAAGAGTTTTAAAGCTCCCGTCTCTTACCCTGACCACGACAGCAAGTGCTTTGAACCTATGGCTAAAATTATCGGCATCATCGTCGTATTCGCGAGCGTGCTCGGCGGCTACGTGCTCTCCCACGGCAAGATCGCAGCGCTGATCCAGCCGTTCGAAGTACTGATCATCGGCGGTGCGGCCTTTGGTGCATTCCTGCAGGCCAACCCTGGCCACATGACCATGCACGTCATCAAGAAGTCGATGAAGATGTTCGGCTCGCGCTTCAGCCATGCCTTCTACCTGGAGGTGCTGGGCCTCGTTTACGAAATCCTCAACAAGAGCCGTCGCGAAGGCATGATGGCCATCGAGGCCGACATCGAGGACGCCGCTGCCAGCCCGATCTTCGCCAAGTACCCGACGGTACTGGCCGATGAGCGCATGACCGCGTTCGTCTGCGATTACCTGCGCATCATGTCCACCGGCAACATGGCCCCGCACGAGCTCGAGGGCCTGTTCGACATGGAACTGCTGAGCATGAAGGAAGAGCTGGAGCACCCGTCCCACGCGGTGACCGGCATCGCCGACGGTATGCCCGGCTTCGGTATCGTTGCGGCGGTACTGGGTATCGTGGTGACCATGGCCTCGCTGGGCGATGGCGACCAGGCGGCCATCGGCATGCACGTAGGTGCCGCGCTGGTGGGTACCTTCTTCGGTATTCTGGCGGCTTACGGTTTCTTCGGCCCTTTGGCCAAGTGCCTGGAGCACGATGCCAAGGAAGAACTGAACCTCTACGAATCGATCAAGGCTTCGCTGGTGGCCTCGGCGTCGGGCATGCCACCTTCGCTGGCGGTCGAGTTCGGGCGCAAGGTGCTGTACCCCAAGCACCGCCCAAGCTTCGCCGAACTGGAACAAGCGGTTCGCGGTCGCTGAGTCATGGAGAACAATCAGCCCATCATCGTCAAGCGCGTCAAGCGCTTTGGCGGCGGCCACCATGGTGGCGCCTGGAAAATCGCCTTTGCCGACTTCGCCACGGCGATGATGGCGTTCTTCCTGGTGCTGTGGCTGTTGTCCACGGCCACGCCTGAGCAGAAGATCGCCATTGCCGGCTACTTCCAGGACCCTATCGGTTTCTCCGAGAGTGGCACGCCTTATGTCATCGACCTGGGTGGTTCACCGGAGATGGCGCCGGACAAAACCATCAATCCGGAAGTGAAGACCGAGCCGACGCAGCAGTCCCCCACTCAGCTGAGCAAGGACCAGGTCGAGACCATGGCCGAGCAGGTCGAGCGCGAGCGTCTGGAGCTGTTGCTGCAGGAACTGCAGAACAAGGTGGAAGAGAACCCGCAGTTGCAGAAGTTCAAGGACCAGATCCTGTTCGAGATCACCCAGGACGGCCTGCGCATCCAGATCATGGATGCCGAGAACCGACCGATGTTCGACATCGGTAGCGCGCGCCTTCAGCCCTACTTCGAAGATATCCTGCTGGCCATGGCCGACACCATCAAGGCGGTGCCGAACAAGATCAGCATCAGCGGCCATACCGATGCCAAGCCGTATGCCGGCACTGGCGAGTACGGTAACTGGGAGCTGTCGGCCAACCGAGCCAACGCCGCGCGGCGCGCCCTGGTGGCGGGTGGTTACCCGGATGGCCAGGTGGCACGGGTGGTGGGGTACGCCTCGTCGTCACTGTTCGACCGCAAAGACCCGTTCAACCCGGTCAACCGCCGTATCGACATCATCGTGCTGACCAAGAAAGCCCAGCGCAATATCGAAGGTGAGCAGGGTGCGCCGGAAACACCGCCAGCTGCGCCAACTGCTCCTGCAGCGCCAGCCAGTGGTGCAGCGCCAGGGGCTTCGGCACCGGCTGCCCCAGGGGCAACTGAACAGCCACCGATGCAACCGCGCGAGCTGCGCCAGAAGCTGAACATCTTTGAAGATGGCACGCTGAAGATGGATGAAGCCAAGGAGCAGTAAGCGGCTTTTCTGTGTGGGCACCTGTGCTACCCAACACCTGAACGTTGGCGCGATCACTGTAGGAGCGGGTTTACCCGCGAAGCCTCCAGCGCGGTGAATGGCACCGGCGTTGCCGGTGTTCGCGGCTAAAGCCGCTCCTACATACGCATCGGTGATTGGGCGCAGGCCGTCGTAGGAGCGGGTTCACCCGCGAAAGGGCCGGACCTGCTGGCCAATTTCCACCCGCCGTTCACCGTTGCAGTCGCCACCGTATTCGCGGGTAAACCCGCTCCTACAAGGGATCGCGGCAACTTTCAATTCGAGCGTTTCAGTAGCTGTCTTCTGCCAGGCTGGCGATGATCGAGCGGTAGCTGTTCATGCGCTGCGGCTTGATGCGCCCCTCTTCCAGTGCCTTGAGCAGCGCGCAGCCCGGTTCGCGGTCATGCTTGCAGTCGCGGAAGCGGCAGGTGCCGAACAGGTCGCGGAACTCGATGAAGCCATCCTCCACGTCGTCGCGGCTGACATGGCCAAGGCCAAACTCGCGGATACCCGGCGAGTCGATCAGGTCGCCGCCGTTGGGGAAGTGGTACAGCCGCGCCGTGGTGGTGGTGTGGGTACCTTGGCCTGACCATTCCGACAAGTCGCCTACGCGGGTACCAGCGTCTGGCAGCAGGCTGTTGACCAGCGACGACTTGCCCACCCCCGACTGGCCGACGAACACGCTGATATGGCCGTCGAGTTGTTGCTGCAGGCGCTGCATGCCGTCGCCGTGGTGTGCCGAAACTTCCAGCAGCGGGTAGCCCAGTTCGCGGTAGATCTCCAGCAGCGCGTGCAGGCCGGGGCCGTTCTCGTCGTTGATCAGGTCGGCCTTGTTCAGCAGCAGCAGCGGGCGCAGGCCGGCGTGCTCGGCTGCTACCAGATAGCGGTCGATCAGGTTCGGGTGCGGCTCCGGCGCCGGGGCGAACACGATCACGATCAGGTCGACGTTGGCTGCCACCGGCTTGAGTTGACCATGGTTGTTCGGCCGGCACAGCTCGGTGCTGCGCGGCATCTGCGCCACGATTACGCCGATGCCCTGGTTACCCGCACGCCACACGACACGGTCGCCGGTGACCAGTGCTGGCAGGTTGGCGCGCAAATGGCAGCGGAACACCTGGCCTGCGGTTTCGCCATCCTGAGCTTCAACTTCTACCTGCACGCCGAAGTGCGCGATCACCAGGCCCAGTTGTTCCGGCCCCAGATCGCCACCTTCCAGTTCCTGCAGTGCATGCTGCTCGCGTTTGGCCGCGCGAGCGGCGCGCTCGCCCTGGATTTTTTCGATCCGCCAGTTTTGGCGGCGATTGAGCTGGCGTTTGGCCATGAAGGTACCGTAAGAGAGGCCCGGCGTGGGGCATTGAAAACGGCAGGCAGTTTAGCACGCCCGCCGCTGGACTATTCTGCTCACCTTTGTGCCGTGAATGGGCGTGCCTTGGCCACTAGGCTAATATGACCGCCTATATGAGGAGCCCCTGCATGCAAAACCCACAGAACCTGATCTGGATCGACCTGGAAATGACCGGCCTGGATCCGGACAGCGACGTCATCATCGAAATGGCCACCATCGTCACCGACAGCGAGCTCAATACCTTGGCCGAAGGGCCGGTGATCGCCATCCACCACAGTGACGAAGTGCTGTCGCGCATGGACGAGTGGAACACCCGCACCCATGGTGCTTCGGGGCTGACCCAGCGCGTACGCGAGAGCAAGGTCAGCATGGCCGAAGCCGAGGCACAGACCATCGCCTTCCTCGAGCAGTGGGTGCCTAAAGGCAAGTCGCCGATCTGCGGCAACAGCATCTGCCAGGATCGTCGTTTCCTCTACCGCCACATGCGCAACCTGGAAAACTACTTCCACTACCGCAACCTGGATGTCTCCACCCTCAAGGAGCTGGCCGCGCGCTGGGCGCCGGACGTGCGTGACAGCTTCAAGAAGGGCAATACCCATCTGGCGCTGGACGATATCCGCGAATCGATCGCCGAACTGCGTCACTATCGCGAGCACTTCATCAAGCTGTGAGTCGAAATGGCGCAGATATTGTATCTGCGCCCCCTTTTGGTGCCTTGGGCAACTGGTTAGACTGCGCGCCTTTCCTGCACGGACCCGCACCATGTTGTTGATGCTCTACCTTATCGCCATTACCGCCGAAGCCATGACTGGCGCGCTGTCTGCCGGGCGTCGCGGCATGGACTGGTTTGGCGTGGTGCTGATCGCCTGCGTCACTGCGCTTGGGGGCGGCTCGGTGCGTGATGTGCTGCTCGGGCATTATCCGCTGACCTGGGTGAAGCACCCTGAGTACCTGGTGCTGACCAGTTTTGCGGCGCTGCTGACCATTTTCATCGCGCCAATGATGCGCCGCCTTCGCTCGCTGTTCCTGGTGCTCGATGCCCTGGGGTTGGTGGCGTTTACCCTGATAGGTTGCATGACGGCGCTGGAGATGGGGCAGGGCATGCTGGTGGCGTCGATCAGCGGGGTGATCACCGGGGTGTTCGGCGGGATCCTGCGGGATATCTTCTGCAACGACATCCCGCTGGTGTTCCGCCGTGAGCTGTATGCCAGCGTGTCATTTGCGGCGGCCTGGTTCTATCTGGGATGCGTGTATTTCAAGGTGCCGGCGGAGCAGGCGATGTTGCTGACTCTGTTTGGCGGCTTCCTGTTGCGCCTGTTGGCGATACGCTTCCACTGGGAAATGCCCAAGTTCCACTACAACGACCAGCAGTGACGCAATTTACAAGCGCAACATGGCCCTTGTGGGCGCGGGCGTGCCCGCGAACACCGGCGAAGCCGGTGCCATTCCCTGTGTTGCCTGCTTCGCGGGCGCGCCCGCTCCCACAAGGATGGCGCATGCTCTGAGGCTGGTCGCTATTGAGCTCCGTGTCGGGCCAGCGCCCACTCCACATGCTCGCGCACCAATTCCGATTCATCGTCACGCCTGGCCTTCAGCGCTTCGATAACCGGAATCGTGGAGGGCGCATTGCCCAACCCCACCGCCAGGTTGCGCAAGAACCGCTCGTACCCCGCCCGCCGCAAAGGCCCGCCCTCGGTCTTGCGCAGGAAGGTGCGTTCATCCCACAGGAACATCGCCGCCAGGTCGGTATTTTCCAGCCCGTGCCGTGGCTGGAAGTCCTGCTCCTGGCTGTGCTTGGCAAAGCGGTTCCAGGGGCAGACGATCTGGCAGTCGTCGCAACCGAATACCCGGTTGCCCATCTTTGCGCGTAACTCTACAGGGATCGCGCCCCTCAGCTCGATGGTCAGGTACGAGATGCAGCGTCGCGCATCCAGCACATAGGGCCCGACAAACGCTTGTGTCGGGCAGATGTCCAGGCAGGCCTGGCAACGCCCGCAGTGCTCGCTGGTGGTGGCTTCGTCCACCGGCAACGGCAGGTCGACGAACAGTTCGGCAAGGAAGAAGTAGCTGCCCGCCTTGCGGTTGAGCAGCAGCGTGTTCTTGCCGATCCAACCCAGCCCGGCCTGTTCGGCCAAGGCTTTTTCCAGTACCGGGGCGCTGTCCACGAAGGCGCGGTAGCCGAACGGGCCGATGGCTTCCTGGATGCGGTCGGCGAGGAACTGCACGCGCTTGCGCACCAGCTTGTGGTAGTCCCGGCCAAGCGCGTAGCGTGACACGTAGGCCTTCTCGGGCTGGGCCAGGCGCTGCGCCATCTGCGTGTCGCCGGGCAGGTAGTCCATACGTAGCGAGACCACGCGTACCGTGCCGGGGATCAGCTGGTCGGGATGTGACCTTTTGCTGCCGTGGGCGCCCAGGTATTCCATTTCACCCTGATAACCGGCGTCGAGCCAACGCTGCAGGTGGTGTTCGTGTTCGCCAAGGTCGACCCCGGCGATGCCAACATGGGCAAAACCGAGTTCCTGGCCCCAAATCTTGATCGATTGGGCCAGTTGGGCGAGGTCAGGTGTAGAGGCGGACATGGATGGGCAAGGCAATACGGGCTCAGGTGCGTATAATTCTGCCAGACATTGGAGCCTTTGACCCCATGCCGCAGACCAAACACCCCAGTAATGCCCCACAATTGCTCAGCAGCGTGACGGTTGCCCGCCTGCCGCCACGGCAGGCGCATGCCCACAAAGGCGACTTTGGCCATGTACTGGTGGTCGGGGGCGACCTGGGTACCGGAGGCGCTGTGTTGCTCAGTGCCGAAGCCGCCCTGCGTTGCGGCGCCGGGCTGGTCAGCGTGGCAACCCGGCCCGAGCACGTGTCGGCCAGCCTGGCGCGCCTGCCCGAAGTCATGTGCCTGGGTGTCTGTTCGGCCAACCAGCTGATGGGCGTGCTGGAGCGCGCCTCGGTGCTGGTAGTCGGGCCCGGCCTGGGACAGGCGGCGTGGGGCCGCAGCCTGCTGTCGGCGGTGGCCAACGCCGAGCGGCCGCAAGTGTGGGATGCCGATGCCCTGAATTTGCTGGCGCGCACCCCGCTGGCCCTGCCCAGTGGCAGCATCCTTACTCCACACCCGGGGGAGGCGGCGCGGCTGCTGGGGATTGCCACCGAGGCGGTGCAGGCCGACCGCCCTGGTGCCGCGCGCAAGCTGGCGCGCCGTTATAACAGCGTCTGTGTGCTCAAAGGTGCTGGCACACTGGTGGCAGCCCCGAGCGGGCAGCTGGCGTTGTGCGAGCGCGGGCACCCGGCGATGGCCGGCGCCGGCCTGGGCGATGTGCTGACGGGGGTGCTGGCAGCCCTGTTGGCCCAAGGCCTGGATGCCTGGGGAGCGGGCTGTCTGGGGGTGTGGCTGCACGCCTGTGCCGGCGAGCGCCTTGGGAAAAAAGGTAGAGGCCTGGCGGCCAGTGATCTGGCGCCGGCCATTCGTGAGTTGTTGGAGGAGCATTCTGCGTGTCTGGCTTAAATCTGTTTCTGGCCGATGAAGAGGCCACGGTCAAATTCGGTGCAGCACTGGCTGAGGTGACCGGCGGTCGCGGCGTGATTTTCCTCGAGGGCGACCTGGGCGCGGGTAAAACTACCCTGTCGCGTGGCCTGATCCGCGGTCTGGGCCATACTGGTGCTGTGAAAAGCCCGACGTTCACCGTGGTCGAACCCTATGAAATCGGCGAGGTCCGAGCCTTTCACTTCGACCTGTATCGCCTGGTCGACCCGGAGGAGCTTGAGTTCATGGGCATTCGTGACTATTTCGAGGGCGACCCGCTGTGCCTGTTCGAATGGCCACAAAAGGGTGCGGGCGTTTTGCCAAAGCCTGACCTGACCATTACCATAAGCCCCCAAGCGAGTGGACGCTCGCTGAACCTTTCGCCGCAGGGGGCTCGCGGCGAGGCTTGGTGCGTGGCACTGGCCGAACACTATAAACAGTAAGTGGGGTAGGTATGCGCATACGCGCACTGGTCGCCATCGTTGGGCTGCTGCTGACAACGGTGACCGTTGAGGCTCTGGCCGTCACTCAAGTCAAGAGCATGCGCCTGTGGCGCGCACCGGACAACACGCGGCTGGTCTTCGACCTGTCTGGCCCCGTGCAGCACAGTGTCTTCACCCTGAGCGCACCCGATCGCCTGGTCATCGACATCAATGGCGCAACACTGGCCGCGCCACTGAATGTGGCCACCTCCAACACGCCGATAAGCAATGTGCGTTCGGCACAGCGTACGCCAACCGACCTTCGGGTTGTGGTCGACCTGAAAAAGTCGGTTACCCCGAAAAGCTTCACCCTGGCGCCCAATGCACAGTACGGCAACCGCTTGGTGGTCGACCTGTATGACCAGGAAGCTGACGCTATCGCGGCCAGCGCGCCGCCACCTGCTCCGGCCCCGGTACAAACGCCTGCGACCACGCCGGCGGTACCAGTGACGCCGGCCCAGCCGGCGATCAAGCTACCACCGGTACCCAGTGGCAAGCGTGACATCGTGGTTGCCATCGATGCCGGGCACGGCGGCGAAGACCCTGGCGCTTCCGGCTCGCGTGGCCAGCACGAAAAAGACATCGTGTTGCAGATCGCCAAGGAGCTGCAGCGTCAGATCAACAGCGAAAAAGGTTTCCGTGCAGAGCTGACCCGCACCGGCGATTACTTCATCCCGCTGCGCAAGCGTACGGAAATCGCCCGCAAGAAAGGCGCCGACCTGTTCATTTCGATTCACGCCGACGCGGCCCCGTCACGCGCAGCCTTTGGCGCCTCGGTGTTCGCCCTGTCCGATCGTGGCGCCACCTCCGAGACGGCGCGCTGGCTGGCCGACACGGAAAACCGTTCTGACCTGATCGGTGGTGCGGGTAATGTCAGCCTCGACGACAAGGACCGCATGCTCGCTGGCGTGCTGCTTGATCTGTCGATGACCGCTACGCTCAGCTCCAGCCTCAACGTGGGGCAAAAGGTATTGGGCAACATGGGGCGGGTTACTTCGTTGCACAAGCAGCGCGTGGAGCAGGCCGGGTTCATGGTGCTGAAATCGCCGGATATTCCGTCGATCCTCGTTGAAACCGGGTTCATCTCGAACAACAACGAAGCAGCCAAGCTGGCCTCGTCGAGCCACCAGCAGGCGCTGGCCCGGTCGATCCGTACCGGGGTGCGCCAGTATTTCCAGCAGAACCCGCCGCCCGGCACCTATATCGCCTGGCTGCGTGACACCGGCAAGATCGCCGCCGGCCCGCGTGAACACACCGTACGCCCTGGCGAAACCCTGGCGATGCTCGCCGTGCGTTACCAGGTCAGTGTGGCCAGTCTGCGCAGCATCAACAGCCTGAAGACCGATGAGCTGAAGGTTGGCCAGCGCCTCGATGTACCCGCCACCACCTTGGCCGCGCAATGATGAGTGGCGGTTCGCGAATTCAGCTGCTCAGCCCGCGGCTAGCCAACCAGATTGCCGCCGGCGAGGTTGTCGAGCGGCCTGCGTCTGTGGCCAAGGAACTGCTGGAAAACAGCCTGGACTCCGGTGCCCGGCGCATCGATATCGAAGTCGAGCAGGGCGGCGTCAAACTGCTGAAGGTGCGGGACGATGGCAGCGGTATTTCTGCCGACGATTTGCCGCTGGCCCTGGCCCGACATGCCACCAGCAAGATCCGCGAGCTGGAAGACCTAGAAGGGGTATTGAGCCTGGGCTTCCGTGGCGAGGCCTTGGCCTCGATCAGTTCGGTGGCGCGCCTGACCCTGACCTCGCGTACCGCCAGTGCCAGTGAGGCCTGGCAAGTAGAAACCGAAGGCCGCGACATGACGCCGCGGGTGCAGCCGGCGGCGCACCCGGTCGGTACCTCGGTGGAAGTGCGCGATTTGTTCTTCAATACCCCGGCCAGGCGCAAGTTCCTCAAAGCCGAGAAAACCGAATTCGATCACTTGCAGGAAGTGATCCGGCGGCTGGCGCTGGCCCGTTTCGATGTCGGCTTCCACCTGCGCCACAATGGCAAGAGCATCCTCAGCCTGCACGAGGCCCACGACGAAGTCGCCCGTGCGCGGCGGGTGGGTGCCATCTGCGGCCCGGGCTTCATGGAGCAGGCGCTGCCGATCGACGTGGAACGCAACGGCCTGCGCCTTTGGGGCTGGGTCGGTTTGCCGACGTTCTCGCGCAGCCAGGCAGACCTGCAGTACTTCTTCGTCAATGGCCGGGCAGTGCGCGACAAACTGGTCGCCCATGCCGTGCGTCAGGCCTACCGGGACGTGCTGTTCAACGGCCGCCACCCCACGTTCGTGCTGTTCCTGGAACTGGAGCCCAACGGCGTCGATGTGAACGTGCACCCAACCAAGCATGAAGTACGGTTCCGCGAAGGGCGCTCGGTGCATGACTTCCTGTATGGCACCTTGCACCGTGCCTTGGCCGATGTACGTCCGGAAGACCAGCTGGCCGCACCTGCTGCCGTACCTGAGCTGGTTCGCCCCACCGGCCAGCAGGCCGGTGAGTTCGGGCCCCAGGGTGAAATGCGCCTGGCCTCGCCGGTGCTTGAACAGCCTCGAGCCCCGCAACAGTCGTTTTCCAATGGTGGCAGTGGCGCCGGTTACCAGTATCAGTACACCCCACGTCCCTCGCAGCCGCTGCCGGCCGCAGAGGCACAGGCGGTGTATCGCGAGTTCTATAAGCCGCTGGAAACAGGTGCTGCGCCTGCGACGGCACTGCCCGAAAGCCAGGGCGACATTCCCCCGCTAGGCTATGCCCTGGCGCAGCTCAAGGGTATCTACATCCTGGCCGAGAATGCTGTTGGCCTGGTGCTGGTGGACATGCACGCCGCCCACGAGCGGATAATGTACGAGCGCCTCAAGGTGGCCATGGCCAGCGAGGGCCTGAGCGGCCAGCCGCTGCTGGTGCCGGAGACCCTGGCCCTCAGCCAGCGTGAAGCCGACTGTGCCGAAGAGCATGCACAGTGGTTTCAGCGCCTGGGCTTCGAATTGCAGCGCCTGGGCCCCGAGACCTTGGCGATTCGCCAGATCCCGGCCTTGCTCAAGCAGGCTGAAGCCAACCGCCTGGTGCAGGACGTGCTTGCCGACCTTATGGAGTACGGCACCAGTGATCGCATTCAGGCGCACCTCAACGAGCTGCTCGGCACCATGGCTTGCCACGGCGCCGTGCGCGCCAACCGGCGACTGGCAATTCCCGAGATGAACGCCCTGCTGCGCGACATGGAAAACACCGAGCGCAGCGGCCAGTGCAACCATGGCCGTCCTACCTGGACCCAGATGGGCCTGGACGATCTGGACAAACTTTTCCTGCGCGGTCGATGAAATGAGCGGCAAGCCCCCTGCAATATTCCTGATGGGTCCGACGGCGGCCGGCAAGACCGACCTTGCCATCGAACTGACCACAGTGCTGCCGTGTGAACTGATCAGCGTCGATTCGGCACTTGTCTACCGGGGCATGGATATCGGTTCGGCCAAGCCGTCGAAAGAAGTCCTCGCTGCCCACCCGCACCGGCTGATCGACATTCTCGACCCGGCCCAGAGCTATTCCGCCGCGCAGTTCCGTGCCGACGCGCTGGAGGCCATGGCCGAGATCACCGCGCGCGGCAAGATCCCGCTGCTGGTCGGCGGCACCATGCTCTATTACAAGGCGTTGATCGATGGCCTGGCCGACATGCCGGCCGCCGATGCGGCGGTGCGCGCCGAGCTGGAAGCGCAGGCTGAAGCCCTGGGCCTGGTCGAGCTGCACCGCCAGTTGGCCGAAGTCGACCCGGAGTCCGCAGCACGTATCCACCCCAATGACCCGCAGCGGCTGATCCGGGCATTGGAGGTGTACCGGGTGAGCGGCGAGAGCATGACAGCTCATCGTCGGCGTCAATTCGCGGAAAGTCGCGGCGCAGACGCAGGCGCCGGCGGACATTTGCCCTATACTGTCGCCAGTTTGGCGATTGCTCCTACAGATCGTCACATTTTGCATCAGCGAATTGCGTTACGATTTTCGCAGATGCTGGAACAGGGCTTCGTTGACGAGGTCCGATCGCTGCGAGCCAGAAGTGACTTGCACGCCGGGCTGCCGTCTATACGGGCAGTGGGGTATCGGCAAGTCTGGGATTACCTGGATGGCAAGCTGACTGAGAATGAGATGCGTGAACGCGGTATCATCGCTACCCGGCAGCTCGCCAAGCGGCAGTTCACCTGGTTGCGTGGCTGGCCTGAAGTGCACTGGCTTGACAGCCTGGCCTGCGACAATCTGTCCCGCACCTTGAAATACCTTGGGGCCATCTCCATATTGAGCTGAGTCCCTGCTGATTGCCGTCTATTCTTGCGAAGGGGCGGCCTAATTTATCGATTTTATTGATTTTCTATTATTTATCCTTACAGGAGTGCGGCATATGTCAAAAGGGCATTCGCTACAAGACCCTTACTTGAACACCTTGAGAAAAGAAAAGGTCCCGGTATCCATTTACCTGGTCAACGGTATCAAACTGCAGGGCTCGATCGAATCGTTCGACCAGTTCGTGGTATTGCTGAAGAACACCGTCAGCCAGATGGTCTACAAGCACGCCATCTCGACCGTAGTTCCGGCCCGTCCGGTCCGCCTGCCAAGCCCGACCGACAGCGAGCACGGCGACAGCGAGCCAGGCAACGCCTGATAGGAGCCTGCATTGTTCTTTGAGCGCCACGGTGGTGGTGAGCGGGCGTTGCTCGTTCACTTGGAAGGTCAGAACCCTGAGGCGCGCGAAGACCCGCAGGAGTTTCAGGAGTTGGCATTGTCGGCCGGTGCCGACATCGTCTCGCTGGTCACGGTGACAAGGCATCAGCCTTCCGCCAAATACCTGATTGGCAGTGGCAAGGTCGAAGAGCTGCACGACCTGGTCCATGCCGAACAGGTAGACCTGGTGATTTTCAATCACACCCTCACGCCTAGTCAGGAGCGCAACCTTGAACGTGTGTTCGAGTGTCGTGTGCTCGACCGTACCGGGCTGATTCTCGATATCTTCGCCCAACGGGCGCGTACCCATGAAGGCAAGCTGCAGGTCGAACTGGCCCAGCTGGAGCACATGAGCACGCGGCTGGTGCGCGGCTGGACTCACCTTGAGCGACAAAAAGGTGGTATCGGCCTGCGCGGCCCGGGTGAAACCCAGCTGGAAACCGACCGCCGCCTGTTGCGGGTGCGTATACGCCAGATCAAGTCGCGCCTGGAGAAAGTGCGCAGTCAGCGTGAGCAGGCGCGTCGCGGGCGCAAGCGCGCGGATATCCCCTCGGTGTCGCTGGTGGGTTATACCAACGCCGGCAAGTCCACGCTGTTCAACGCCCTGACCGAATCCGAGGTGTATGCCGCGGACCAGTTGTTCGCCACCCTCGACCCGACCCTGCGCCGGCTCGAGCTCAACGACCTGGGGCCGATCGTGCTGGCCGACACCGTAGGCTTCATTCGCCACCTGCCGCACAAGCTGGTCGAGGCATTTCGGGCTACGCTCGAAGAGTCGAGCAACTCCGACCTGTTGCTGCATGTGATCGACGCCCATGAGCCAGAGCGCATGGAGCAGATCGAGCAGGTGCTGGCGGTGTTGGGCGAGATCGGTGCCGAGGGGTTGCCGATACTGGAGGTGTACAACAAACTCGACTTGCTCGAAGATGTCGAGCCACAGATCCAGCGCAATGCCGATGGCAAGCCGGAACGGGTCTGGGTATCGGCACGCGATGGGCGTGGCCTGGAGCTGGTTGGCCAGGCGGTTGCCGAGTTGCTGGGGGATGATCTGTTTGTCGGTACCCTGTGCCTGGAGCAGCGTTTTGCCCGCTTGCGCGCGCAATTCTTTGCCTTGGGTGCCGTGCAGAGTGAAGAGCATGATGAAGAAGGGCGCAGCCTGCTGAGCGTGCGACTGCCCATGGTCGAACTGAATCGCCTGGTCAGCCGCGAAGGCATGGAGCCGCAAGTGTTTGTCGAGCAACACACTTTGCAATAAATGCTCGTCGAGGTCGCCGGGCAGCAGTGACAGGCATTCTGTAGCATTGGACGGCGCGCCGTGGGCGCGTCTTTGCTTTATCAGATGGAGAGCGCTATGGCTTGGAACGAGCCGGGTGGCAACTCGAACAATCAGGATCCCTGGGGCGGCCGCCGTGGTGGCGGTGGCGGCGGTGGTGACAAGAAAGGTCCACCGGATCTGGACGAGGCCTTCCGCAAACTGCAGGACAGCCTGAATGGCATGTTCGGCGGCAGCAAGAAACGTGGCGGCGGTGATCGCAATGTCGGCAAGGGCGGTGGCCTGGGCCTGCTGGGCATCGGCCTGGCGGTGCTGGCTGCAATCTGGCTGTACAGCGCCGTGTATGTGGTCGACGAGCAGGAGCAGGCGGTTGTGCTGCGCCTCGGCAAGTACTATGAGACGGTCGGTCCCGGCCTGAACATCTACTTCCCGCCGCTTGATCGCAAGTTCATGGAAAACGTCACGCGTGAGCGTGCCTACACCAAGCAGGGCCAGATGCTGACCGAAGACGAGAACATCGTCGAGGTGCCGCTGACCGTCCAGTACAAGATCAGCAACCTGCAGGACTTCGTGCTCAACGTCGACCAGCCTGAGGTGAGCTTGCAGCACGCGACCGAGAGTGCACTGCGTCACGTGGTGGGTTCCACTTCGATGGACCAGGTGTTGACCGAGGGGCGTGAGCAGATGGCCGTGGATATCCGCGAACGCCTGCAGCGCTTCCTCGATACCTACCGTACCGGTATCACCGTTACCCAGGTCAACGTACAGAGCGCGGCAGCCCCGCGTGAAGTGCAGGAAGCCTTCGACGACGTGATCCGCGCCCGCGAAGACGAGCAGCGTGCCCGCAACCAGGCCGAGTCCTATGCCAATGGCGTGGTGCCGGAAGCCCGTGGTCAGGCCCAGCGCATCATCGAGGACGCCAATGGTTACCGCGACGAAGTCATCGCCCGCGCCAAGGGTGAGGCAGACCGCTTCACCAAGCTGCTTGCCGAGTACCGCAAGGCACCTGACGTAACCCGTGAGCGTCTGTATCTGGAGACCATGCAAGAGGTCTACAGCAACTCGAGCAAGGTCATGGTGGCAACCAAGGACGGGCAGAGCAACCTGCTCTACCTGCCGCTGGACAAGATGGTCGAGGGCAGCCGCAGGCCGTCCGTGCCAACCACCAGCGTGTCGCCATCGGCCAACGATGCGGCCGCCCGTGCCGCGCAGGACATGCAACAGCAACAGCAGCCGCTGCGTACTAGGGAGAGCCGCTGATGAGCAATAGATCGCTGATCGCCCTGATCGCCGCCGTGGTCCTGGCCATCGTGGCCTGGAACAGCTTCTACATCGTGTCCCAGACCGAGCGTGCGGTACTGCTGCGCTTCGGTAAGGTGGTCGAGGCGGATGTTCAGCCAGGCTTGCACGTGAAGATTCCATACGTTAACCAGGTGCGCAGGTTCGACGCCCGACTGATGACCCTCGACGCTCCGACCCAGCGGTTCCTGACCCTGGAAAAGAAAGCGGTGATGGTCGACGCCTATGCCAAGTGGCGTGTCAAGGACGCTGAACGCTTCTACACCGCCACGTCCGGCATGAAGCAGATCGCCGACGAGCGTCTGTCGCGTCGTCTGGAAAGTGGCCTGCGCGACCAGTTCGGTAAACGGACCCTGCACGAAGTGGTTTCCGGTGAACGTGACGCGCTGATGGCTGACATCACTGCATCGCTGAACCGCATGGCGAGCAAGGAGCTGGGCATCGAGGTGGTCGACGTGCGCGTCAAGGCCATCGACCTGCCGAAGGAAGTCAACCGCAGCGTGTTCGACCGCATGAGCACCGAGCGTGAGCGTGAAGCCCGCGAGCACCGTGCCAAGGGTAACGAGCTGGCTGAAGGTATCCGTGCCGATGCCGACCGTCAGCGCCGTGTGCTGCTGGCCGAGGCTTATCGCGAAGCAGAAGAAACCCGTGGTGATGGTGATGCCCAGGCGGCCGCTATCTATGCCAAGGCCTACAGCCAGGACGCTGATTTCTATGCGTTCCACCGTAGCCTGCAGGCATACCGCGAGAGCTTCTCGAGCAAGAGCGACGTGATGGTCCTGGATCCGAAGAACGAGTTCTTCCGTTACCTGGACAAGAGCAGGCCTTGATGCTCAGGCCCTGATTTTCATGCAGCGGCGCCCCGCCTGGCAGCTAATGCACCAGGCGGGGTGCATCCTGAATGAAAAGGGGTGTATGATGAGGCAGCCGGGAAATTTCCCGGCTTTTTTGCGTCTGCAAGGTTGATTGGCTCAGCGCCGGTTGACGGTTTGGTCAGCTCGCAAGGCAATTTGAGGGTGTCGGGTACGGTGGCTGCGCTGGGATCAGTGCTGCCCGCTGCTGTGCGCGATACCGGCTTTTCTGACGGTTTGCCTGCTGGCAAGCCGCCCGGACCAGAGGGGAAATGGCGTAATGGCAACGGTAGACCGCTGGCTGCTGCCAGATGGCATCGAGGAAGTACTGCCACCTGAGGCTGCGCGCATCGAGATCGCGCGCCGCCAGGTGTTGGACCTGTTCCAGAGTTGGGGCTACGAACTGGTCGTCACCCCGCATATCGAGTACCTGGAGTCGCTGCTTACCGGCGCCGGCCAGGACCTGGATCAGCGCACCTTCAAGGTAGTGGACCCGCAGTCCGGCCGCCTGATGGGCTTCCGCGCCGACTTCACCCCGCAGGTAGCGCGTATCGATGCGCACACACTGCGCCGTGAAGGCCCGAGCCGGCTGTGCTATGCCGGCAGCGTGCTGCACGCCCAGCCGCGTGCCCTGTCCACCTCGCGCAGCCCGATCCAGCTGGGTGCCGAACTGTACGGCGATGCCAGCCCTACCAGCGACGTCGAAGTCATCAGCCTGATGCTCGCCACGCTGCAACTGGCCGATGTGCCGGATGTGCACATGGACCTGGGCCACGTCGGTATTTACCGCGGCCTGGCCCGTGCCGCCGGCCTGTCTGGCGCGGTCGAACAGCAGTTGTTCGACGCCATGCAACGCAAGGCTGTCGATGAAGTGCAGGCGCTGACCGCCGACCTGCCGAAAGACCTGGGCAGCATGCTGCGCGCTCTGGTCGAGCTATGCGGTGGTCGTGAAGTACTGGCTGAAGCCCGCGTGCGCCTCGGTCGCGCCCCGGCCAGCGTGCTGGCGGCGCTGGACGACCTGCTGGCAATCGCTGATCGCCTGGCGTCGCGCTACCCGGACCTGCCGCTGTACTTCGACCTCGGCGAGCTGCGGGGTTACCACTACCACACGGGCGTGGTGTTCGCCGTGTTCGTGCCAGGCGAAGGCCAATCGATCGCCCAGGGCGGTCGCTACGACGATATCGGCGCCGACTTTGGCCGGGCACGCCCGGCTACCGGCTTCTCCACGGATTTGAAGACCCTGGTCACACTGGGGCGAGCGGAGGTCGTATTGCCAACTGGCGGCATCTGGATGCCGGACAGTGGCGATGCGGCCCTCTGGCAGCAAGTCTGCCAGTTGCGCAACGAGGGCCAGCGTGTGGTTCAGGCTCTGCCTGGCCAGCCGTTGAGTGCTGCTCTCGAGGCGGATTGTGATCGGCAATTGATTCAGCAAGACGGGCGCTGGCAGGTTCTGCCGCTGGCCCAGTGAGTTTCTGCGTCGGCAACAGGCCGGCAACCAAGTTTGCGTGAATGAGGACCAATGTAATGGGTAAGAATGTCGTCGTCCTGGGCACCCAGTGGGGTGATGAGGGCAAAGGCAAGATCGTCGATCTGCTGACCGAACATGCTGCCGCCGTAGTGCGCTACCAGGGTGGCCACAATGCGGGTCACACCCTGGTGATCAACGGTGAAAAGACCGTTCTGCACCTGATTCCGTCCGGCATCCTGCGTGAAGGCGTACAGTGCCTGATCGGTAACGGCGTGGTCGTTGCCCCGGATGCACTGATGCGTGAAATCACCAAGCTGGAAGAGAAAGGCGTACCGGTGCGCGAGCGCCTGCGCATTTCCCCGGCTGCGCCGCTGATCCTGTCGTACCATGTGGCCCTGGATCAGGCCCGCGAAAAAGCCCGTGGCGAAGCCAAGATCGGCACCACCGGCCGTGGTATCGGCCCAGCTTACGAAGACAAGGTGGCACGTCGCGGCCTGCGCGTGGGTGATCTGTTCCACCGCGAGCGTTTCGCTGCCAAGCTGGGTGAGCTGCTGGATTACCACAACTTCCAGCTGGTGAACTACTACAAAGAGCCAGCCATCGACTTCCAGCAGACGCTGGACGAGTGCATGGCTTACGCCGAACAGCTCAAGCCGATGATGCTCGACGTCACCGCCGAGCTGCACAACCTGCGTCGCGCCGGCAAGGACATCATGTTCGAAGGCGCCCAGGGCTCGCTGCTGGACATCGACCACGGCACCTACCCGTACGTCACCAGCTCCAACACCACCGCTGGCGGTATTTCCACGGGTTCCGGCGTCGGCCCGATGTACCTGGACTACATCCTGGGTATCACCAAGGCCTACACCACTCGCGTGGGTTCCGGTCCGTTCCCGACCGAACTGTTCGACGAGACCGGTGCTACCTTGGCCAAGCGTGGCCACGAGTTCGGCTCCACCACCGGCCGTGCCCGTCGTTGCGGCTGGTTCGATGCCGTGATCCTGCGTCGCGCTATCGACGTCAACAGCATCTCGGGCATCTGCCTGACCAAGCTGGACGTACTGGACGGCTTGGAAACCATCAACATCTGCGTTGGCTACAAGAACGAGAACGGTGCCGTCATTGACGCGCCTTCCGATGCCGACAGCTACATTGGCCTTGAGCCGGTGTACGAAGAGATGCCAGGCTGGAGCGAGTCGACTCTGGGTGTGAAAACCCTGGAAGAGCTGCCGCAAGCTGCGCGTGACTACATCAAGCGCATCGAAGAGCTGGTTGGCGCGCCGATCGACATCATTTCGACCGGCCCGGACCGCAACGAGACCATCGTGCTGCGTCACCCGTTCGCCTGATCTGCCCTCCAGGCTGATCTGACGCCGCGGCCCTGAGAAGGGCCGCGGCGTTTTCATTTGTGGGCATGTCTGTGCTGGCCAATATCCACCGGCAATCCACCGTTGCCGCCGCTACCGTATTCGCGGGTAAACCCGCTCCTACGTGGGCACAAAACGGTGGTTGGGCGCAGGCCGTTGTAGGAGCGGGTTTACCCGCGAATGGGCCTGCACACGAAACCCTATTGCTAGACCTTGGCGCATTTCCCTGCTGCCTACGGCACAACCCTTGCTGTAAGAAGTTTCTGTAGATGCCATCAAAATAGTGGCGCCAGAAAACACGAGGGTTACACCGTGTCTGCCATCCTCTCACTGTTACGAAGCCGCCTATTGCGGCCTGTGTTTGTTGCCCTTGGTATCGCTCTTTTGGTGCAGGTGCTGGTTGCCGTTGCGCTCACCCGAAGCACGGTCACCGCCCTGGAGGCCGACCTTGGCGAACGGCTGGGTAATGACAGCCGCCAACTCGCAAGCGATCTGGAGCAAGCCGGGCAAGATGTGCGCTCTGGGCTCGACGGCCTGTCCAGCAGTACCCGTCAGCGCCTGAGCGCAGGGTTGTCGGAGCGCCTGCAAAGCGAACAGCAGCAACTGCGCAGCACCCTGGAAAAGAACCTCAAGGATTCCGCCAACGACATGGCCGAACTGCTGGCTTCGGTTGCCCCGCGGGCGATCTGGGACAACGATGTGCCAGTGCTCTCGGATTTCGCACGACGCGCTCAGCGCAACCCGAACGTGCTGTTCGTGGTGTACGACGACGCTCAGGGTCAGCACCTGACTCGCTACCTCAACCGGCAAAACCCGATCAACCAGGCTTTGATGGAAAAGGGCCAGGGCGAGCGTGCGCTGGACAAGGTGATTGATGCTGCCCGGCGTGACCCGGCGGTGTACTTCGTCGAAGCCTCGATCAGCCCCAATGGCACGGAAATCGGTAAGGTGGTGATGGGGGTTTCCACTGCCGGCATCGACCATGAGCTAAAGGCGCTGGACCAGCGCTTCGCGGCGCTGATCGCTAGCGGAGAGCAGTTGGTTGGCGACAGCCTGGTCGGTGCTGCTGCCGATAGCGGCAAGACCCTGCGTGAGCGCCTTGAGAAGGCGCAGGGCAGTGCTGCCGCCATGCAGGCCAATACCGCGCAAACCGTGCGCGATGCCGCTGCAGAGCTGCGCTGGCGTATCGGTCTGGGCCTTGTGCTGGTCGGCCTCGGGGTGCTGGTAGTGGTGGCTTTGGTGCTAGGCCGCCGGGTACTGAGCAAGCTGCGCCTGTTGATTGCCGCTCTCGATGACCTGGCGGCCGGCGAAGGTGACTTGACCAAGCGCGTGCCGCTCGACAGCCGAGATGAAATCGGCGACATGGCCTCGGCAGTGAACCGCTTTGTCGACAAGTTGCAGCCGATTGTGCGCGAAGCCGGCGAGGTGGCGCAGCGCACGGGTGTGGAGATTGGCGCGATGGCCCAGCGCAACGCTGGCGCAGATGCTGCCGCCGCATTGCAGCGCGATGAAGTGGCCGCCAGCCTGCGCGACCTGTCGAGCATGGCTGATGAAGCACAAGCCGAAAGTCATGCGATGCAGGCGGCGTTGCAGCAAGTGGTGGATATCCGCCAGGCGACCGATGAAAACAGCCGCACCTCGACCCAGCTTGCCGGTTTGATCGAGAACCTGGCTGGGCAGGTGGATGCCGGCTCCCAGGTGATCGAGCGCCTGGCCAAGCAGAGCGAGCAGATCGAAGTGGTGCTGACGGTGATCCACGGTATCGCCGAGCAGACCAACCTGTTGGCCTTGAACGCCGCCATCGAGGCGGCCCGTGCTGGCGAAACCGGACGCGGCTTTGCCGTGGTGGCCGACGAGGTGCGCGCGCTGGCGAGCAAGACGCAAAGCTCTACGGGCGATATCCAGGCGCACATCGCAGCATTGCAGAAGGGCGCCAAGGAAGCTGTGGCCACCATCAGCCAGGCTGGGCTCAAGGCTAGCGAAGGCTTGCTGGTGCTGCGTGACAACGAGCGTCGGCAGCAGTCAGTGCAGGCGGCGGTGGAGCAGGTGCATGCGGCCATTGGCTTGGCTACCCGTGCGGCCGAGCAGCAGGCGAATGGCGCGCAGGCGGTGCGTGGGCGAGTGGAGACTATCCATGCTCAGGCTGAGCGTTCGGCTGAGGTGGTGATGCAGACTACGGCCAGCAGCAAGGTGCTGGATGATCTGGCGGCGCAGCTGCGCGCCAGCCTGGGCCAGTTCCGGGCCTGAATCCTGCGCGGTCTCTTGTGAGAGCAATTGTCTTGCTCAATTTCTAAAAGCTGGCGCGATCCCTGTGGGAGCGGGCTTGCCCGCGAACACGGGCGAAGCCCGTGCCATCCACCACGGTGTTGCTATGCTGTCGGCGACACATAGCAAAAGGAGTTGCTAATGTCCGCCCAACTAATCGCCGCCCAGGCCGACCTGAATTTCCTGCACAGTGACAGCGTAAAGCTCACTGACCCGATGACCGCCCTGCAAGCCTACTGCGCTATGACCTCGGACGTCCCCTACTGGCTGGCCCGGGCCTTCCGCATTCGCGACTTCATCTCACGCCGTTTCAATGTCGCCGATATCCACGGCTTCACTCGCGGCGATCCAACGCATGTGCCAGCCGTCGGTGAGCGCCTGGACTTCTTCACTGTCGAGGCCATCAGCGACCAGCAACTGGTCCTGACCTCGCGTGATACGCACCTGGCTGTGATGGTGAGCGTAGATCTAGATGAGCAGTGGGAAGGGTGTCAGCGCTTGAGCGTGACCACCTCGGTGCAGTGCTTCAACACCTTCGGCCGGCTTTACATGTTGCCGGTCGGCAAGGCCCATGGGCCAATTGTGCGGCGCATGCTGCGTAACATCTGATGGCCTGATCACCGGCAAGCCCCCACAGGTGCAGCGCAGGCCCTGAGACCGGTGCTGTACCTGAGGGCAAGCCCGCGTAGAAGTTCATGCCTTGTTCAGATACATCCGCGTAGTGAGCAGATATACCGGCAACCCCGACACCACGATCAGCAATGCCGCATACGGCGCCGCCGCCGCGAACTCGACATTGGCCGTATGCGCCCATACTTCGGTGGCCAGGGTGGTCATGCCGGTCGGGCTGAGCAGCAGGGTAGCCGTCAGCTCCTTCATGGCATCCAGGAACACCAGTGCAAAGGCCGCTGCCATGGCCGGGAAGATGATCGGCAAGGTCACCCGGCAGAATGCGGCAAAGCTACTGGCGCCAAGGGTGCGCGCAGCTTCTTCCAGCGTTGGTGAGGCCTTGTTCAGTGCGGTGCGCACCGGCGACTGGGCCAGCGGCAGGAACAGCAGTGCGTAGGCCAGCAGCAACAGTGCCGTGGTCTGGTACAGCGCCGGCACGTAGTGCAGGGCGAAGAACACCAGGGTCAGGGCAATCACCAGGCCGGGCAGGGCGTGCAGGAGGTAGGGCAGACGCTCAGCCCAAATCGCCAGGCGGCCTTTGTAGCGCACCACCAGGAAGCTGATAGGCAGAGCCAGCAGCACACAGAAGCCGGCACCGCCCAGCGACACCGACAGCGAGGTGAACAACGCCTTCGAGATGGCCGCCACCGGGAATGCCGCCGACGAACCCACGCTCAGCCAGTAACCGAGCATCGCCAGCGGAATGCCGCTGCCCAGCACCGCCAGGCCCACGCAGAACAGTTGCGCCAGCACCGCCCAGCCGCGTAGCCGCACCGGTTGCGCACGGCGCGCTACGCCCTGGCCGATGCGTACATGGCGGGCTTTGCCGCGCACCCGCAGTTCCAGCCACAGCATTGCCAGGCACATCGCCAACAGCACGGCAGACAGCATGGCCGCGTTGGCATTGCTGAACTCCAGTTCGAACTGCTGGTAGATCGCCGTGGTAAAGGTTTGCAGGCCGAGTATCGACAGCGCGCCAAACTCCACCAGCATATGCAGGGCAATCAGTAGCGCACCCCCGAGCATCGACGGCCACAGCAGTGGCAGGGTGACTTTGCTGAACACCCCCCAGCGGCTGCAACCCAGGGTGCGTGCCGACTCCTCCAGCGAGGTGTCGAGGTTGCGCAGGGTCGCGGCAACGGGCAGGAACACCAGCGGGTATTTGGACAGGGCCATGACCATGATCGCGCCGCCCAGGCCTTCAAAGTCCGAACTCAGCGACACCCAGGTGAAGCTGCTGACGAACGACGGCACGGCGAATGGCAGGCACAGCACCACGCCCCACAACCGGCGGCCGGCCAGGTTGCTGCGCTCCAGCAGCCAGGCCAGTGCCAGGCCGACCACCATACAGGTCAGCGTCACGCCGACCATCAGCAGCAGGGTGTTGCGCATCAGCCCCCAGACAAAGGGCCGCCACAACAGGTGCAAAGCTTCGCGCCAGCCGGCCTCCCAGGCTTTGATGGCGACATAAGCCAGTGGCAGCAAGCTCATTGCCACAAGGAACAGCACAGGCAGCACTACCCAGATGGAAGGGCGCTTGCGGCGCGGTACGAAGCGTACCGGCACCGGTTCGGACAGGGCGGCAGTCATCAGAGCAGGCCGACCTCACGCTCAAGTTCGATGGCTTCCTCGGCATTGCCCAAGTCAGCTGGCGAGATCTTCGGCGGGCGCAGCTCGTCGAACGGTTTCAGGCCGCGGTCAGAAACCATGCCCTTGTGCAGCGGGTACTCGGCGGTGGTCTGGGTGATCACGCGCTGGCCTTCTTCGCTGGCCATCCAGTTGAGCAGGGCCTGGGCTTCTTTCGGATGTTTGCTGGCCTTGACCACGCCTGCGCCGGAGATAGTGACCAGGTTGCCAGCATCGCCGTCGGCCAGGTAGTAGAGCTTGGTGTCCAGCTTGCCGCGTTCGCGTTCAAGCGCGTACCAGTAGTAGTTGTTAACCAGTACCGCAGCCACTTCACCTTTTTCCACGGCTTTGAGGGCGACCATGTTGTTGGTGTAGGTCTTGCCGAAGGCTTTCAGGCCGGTCAACCATTCTTCGGTGGCTTCGCGCCCGTGCATCTTCAGAATGGCCACGGCCTGCTCCTGGAACGCACCGCTGGTAGGGACGTAGCCGACGCGGCCTTCCCACTCAGGGTTGGCGAAGTCCATCACCGTGGTCGGCAGGTCTTTCTCGTCGACTTTCTTCGGGTTGTACACCACGATGCGCGTACGGGCGGTGATACCCATCCAGGTGCCGTTCGCGCCAACGTACTCCTTGGGCATCATGTTCAGCGTGGCGTCGTCAATCTTGGCCAGCAGGCCCAGCTCGCCCAGGTTGTTCAGGGGCGGGGACTCTTCGGTATAGATGATGTCGGCCGGCGAACGATCACCTTCCTCGATGATCTGGCTGGCCAGCTGGTTGCTGCTGCCTTTGCGGATGTCGATGTGAATGCCGGTCTTGGCCTCATAGGCCTTGGCAATGGCTTCGCCAATTTCCTTGTGCTGACCGTTGTACATGGTCAGCGTGACCGGTGCGTCTGCCATGGCGGCCGGAGCGCCGATGACCAGGCTCAGCACTGCGGCGGCCAGGGTACGCATCAGCGGTTGCGGGCGGATCGTCATGCGGGTACTTCCTCGCTTACGGCTACATATTTGGAAACAATGGTAAACGAAATTGTTTCTCAAGTGGCCGGGTGACGAGAAATTCATGGTCAGACCATGGTGCAAGGGGGGAGGGGGCACAAAAATCGCAGGCAAGAAAAAACCCACTAGCAAGCTAGTGGGTTTTTGTATGGTGCCCAGGAGAAGACTCGAACTTCCACGACCTTGCGGTCACTGATACCTGAAACCAGCGCGTCTACCAATTCCGCCACCTGGGCAAAGCTTTACATCATCTGCAGAAGGCGACTATCGTTCGCTTTCACACAGTAGTAACAGATCCTTGGTCATCTGTTACTTGAAAATATTTGGTGCCCAGGAGAAGACTCGAACTTCCACGACCTTGCGGTCACTGATACCTGAAACCAGCGCGTCTACCAATTCCGCCACCTGGGCACACATTCGAGGTTACTTGATGCTTTACAGCGTCGTTCATCTCTACTACAACTTCGGGGTTGTCCGTCGTTGTGGTGCGCACTATACGGACGCTCCCCAAGGCTGTAAAGCCCCTAATCGAAAAAAAATTCAAAAAATTCAACTTGTTGATTCCACAAGCCTATTTCTGCTGTTTATGCACTGCAGCGGGGGCTGTCCAAGGCAGACATTTCCGGTTTCAATACGCCTATGCCAGAATTCCTATCTATATACCCCAAGGTGAACCCCTTCTGATGGCCGATTGGCAATCCCTCGATCCCGAGGCCGCTCGCGAAGCGGAAAAATACGACAACCCCATTCCCAGCCGTGAGCTGATCCTGCAGCGTCTCGCCGACCGAGGCGAACCTGCTGCCCGCGAGGAGCTGGCAAAAGAGTTCGGTCTGTATGAAGAAGACCAGATCGAAGCCCTGCGCCGCCGCCTGCGTGCCATGGAGCGCGATGGCCAGCTTATCTATACCCGGCGCGGCACTTATGCCCCGGTAGACAAGCTGGACCTGATCTGTGGTCGCGTCTCCGGCCACCGCGACGGCTTCGGCTTCCTTATTCCCGATGACGGCAGCGAAGACCTGTTCCTCAGCCCGTCGCAGATGCGACTGGTGTTCGACGGCGACCGTGGCCTGGCCCGCGTCTCCGGTGTGGACCGCCGTGGTCGCCGTGAAGGCGTGCTGGTCGAAGTCATCTCCCGTGCCCATGAAAGCGTGGTCGGCCGCTATTTCGAAGAGGGCGGCATCGGCTACGTGACCCCGGACAACCCGAAGATCCAGCAGGAAGTGCTGGTGACCGCCGGGCGCAACGGCGGTGCCAAGATCGGCCAGTTCGTCGAGATCAAGATCACCCACTGGCCAACGCCGCGCTTCCAGCCGCAAGGCGATGTGGTCGAAGTCATCGGCAACTACATGGCACCGGGCATGGAAATCGACGTTGCCCTGCGCAGCTACGACATTCCGCACGTCTGGCCTAATGATGTGGTCAAGGAGGCACGCAAGTTCCGCTCCGAAGTCGAGGAGAAGGACAAAGAGAAGCGTGTCGACCTGCGCCATCTGCCGTTCGTCACCATCGACGGTGAAGACGCCCGCGACTTCGACGATGCCGTTTATTGCGAACCGCTGGGCAAGCTGCGTCTGTTCTCCGGTGGCTGGCGCCTGTACGTGGCCATCGCTGACGTCTCCAGCTACGTGCGTCTGGGCTCTGCCCTGGATGTCGAAGCCCAGCAGCGCGGTAACTCGGTGTACTTCCCCGAGCGCGTGGTGCCGATGCTCCCCGAAGAGCTGTCCAACGGCCTGTGCTCGCTGAACCCGCATGTCGACCGGTTGGCCATGGTCTGTGAAATGACCATGAACAAAGCCGGCCAGATGGTCGACTATCAGTTCTACGAAGGCGTGATCCACTCCCATGCCCGCCTGACCTACAACAAGGTCAGCAGCATGCTCGAGCACTCGCGTACCCGTGAGGGCAAGGCGCTGCGCGAAGAGTACAAGGATGTCGTGCCGGACCTGAAGAACCTGTACAACCTGTACAAGGTGTTGGTGGAGGCGCGCCACACCCGGGGTGCCATCGACTTCGAGACCCAGGAAACCCGCATCATCTTCGGCGAGGAGCGCAAGATCGCCGAAATCCGCCCGACCGTGCGCAACGACGCCCACAAGCTGATCGAGGAATGCATGCTGGCGGCCAACGTGGCCACCGCCGAGTTCCTGCAGAAGCACGGCGTACCGGCCCTGTACCGCGTGCACGACGGCCCGCCGCCGGAGCGCCTGGAAAAACTGCGCGCCTTCCTAGGCGAGTTGGGCCTTAGCCTGCACAAGGGCAAGGACCCGTCGCCGAAGGATTACCAGGCCCTGCTGGCGAGCATCGCCGGTCGCCCGGACTTCCACCTGATCCAGACGGTGATGCTGCGCTCGCTGAGCCAGGCCGTGTACAGCACCGAGAACAACGGCCACTTCGGCCTGAATTACGAGGCGTACACCCACTTCACCTCGCCGATCCGTCGTTACCCGGACCTGCTGGTGCATCGCGCCATCCGCAGCATCATCCGCTCCAAGGTCGATACCCCGCACGTCAAGCGTGCCGGCGCCATGAGCATTCCCAAGGCGCGTATCTACCCGTACGACGAAAACACCCTGGAGCAACTCGGCGAGCAGTGCTCGATGACCGAGCGCCGGGCCGACGAAGCCACCCGTGACGTGGTCAACTGGCTCAAGTGCGAGTTCATGAAAGACCGCGTGGGCGAGACCTTCCCGGGTGTGATCACTGCGGTGACCGGTTTCGGCCTGTTCGTCGAACTGACCGATATCTATGTAGAGGGCCTGGTGCACGTCAGTGCGTTGCCGGGTGACTACTACCACTTCGACCCGGTACACCATCGCCTGGCCGGCGAGCGCACCGGTCGCAGCTTCCGCTTGGGCGACACCATCGAAGTCAAGGTCATGCGTGTTGATCTGGATGAGCGCAAGATCGACTTCGAAGTGTCGGAAAAGACCCTCGCCGCACCGATCGGCCGCAAGCAGCGTGGTGCCGCGCCGGTTGCCGAAAAAGCCGAGCAGCAGCCGGCAACCGAAGCGAAAGCCACGCCCAAGCCACGCAGCCGCAAAAGTGAAGCGTCCGAAGCGTACTTCCCCAAGGATGCTGTGCAGCGAAACGCTGAAGTGCGTAAAAGCCGCGAGATGAAGAAAGCGCTGATGACCGACGCGCGCAGCAGTGCTGGCAGCAAATCGGAGAAAGGTGGCAAGCCGTCCGGCAAACCGACCAAGCACCGTAAAGGCCCGCCGAAGTCCGGCGCACCACGCAAAAACAAGAGCAATTCATGAGTCAGCTGGAAAAAATCTACGGCGTACACGCCGTGCAGGCATTGCTGCAGCACCATCCAAAGCGGGTCAAGCAGATCTGGCTGTCGGAAGGCCGCAGCGAGCCGCGCCTCGAAACCTTGCTGGCGCTGGCCGCGGAAAACCGCGTGCCGGTCGGCCAGGCCGAGCGCCGTGAGATGGATGCCTGGGTCGAAGGCGTGCACCAAGGCGTTGTAGCCGAGGTCAGTCCGAGCCAGGTGTGGGGCGAGCTGATGCTCGAAGAGCTGCTTGAGCGCACAGAAACACCGCCGCTGATCCTGGTGCTGGACGGTGTGACCGACCCGCACAACCTCGGCGCTTGTCTGCGTACCGCGGATGCGGCCGGTGCCACGGCAGTGATCGTACCTAAGGACAAGTCCGCAACGCTGACGCCGGTTGTGCGAAAGGTGGCTTGTGGTGCGGCAGAAGTCATTCCGCTGGTGGCTGTGACCAACCTGGCGCGTACGCTTGAGAAGTTGCAGCAGCGTGGCCTGTGGGTGGTGGGTACCGCTGGCGAGGCCGAGCAGGAGATCTACCAGCAGGACCTGACCGGGCCACTGGTGATGATCATGGGGGCGGAAGGCAAGGGCATGCGTCGGCTCACCCGTGAGCATTGCGACTTCCTGGTGAAGTTGCCGATGGCGGGTAGCGTCAGCAGCCTTAACGTGTCGGTGGCGACCGGGGTTTGCCTGTTCGAAGCCGTGCGTCAGCGCCAGGCCAAGCGCTGATTCTCAGCCTGTTCCGGCCTCTTCGCGGGTGAACCCGCTCCTACAGGGTGATTGCGTTCCCCTGTAGGCGCGGGTTCACCCGCGAAAGGGCCCGCAGCCTGTAAATATGTTTCAGGCTGTTCAAATATTCACCAATCACCTTGCTTGTGCGCCCCGGCTTCTCTACAATTGCGCCCCTTGCCGAGCTGGCAGGCGCTCATGTGCCTCCCCTCCGTGCAAGACATACAGTGTCATTCACTCCTTGTCTGACCAGATTCACTGGCAGACTACTAACCCGTAAGGAGCATTCATGCGTCATTACGAAATCATCTTCCTGGTTCACCCGGACCAGAGCGAACAAGTCGGCGGCATGGTTGAGCGTTACACCAAGCTGATCGAAGAAGATGGTGGCAAGATCCACCGCCTGGAAGACTGGGGCCGTCGTCAACTGGCCTACGCAATCAACAATGTTCACAAGGCTCACTACGTGATGCTGAACGTTGAGTGCACCGGCAAGGCCCTGGCCGAGCTGGAAGACAACTTCCGCTACAACGATGCCGTTATCCGTAACCTGGTCATCCGTCGCGACGAAGCCGTTACCGGCCAGTCCGAGATGCTGAAGGCTGAAGAGAACCGCAGCGAGCGCCGTGAGCGTCGCGAGCGTCCTGAGCATGCTGACTCCGCCGAAGGCGACGACAGCAATGACAGCGACTCCAGCGATAACGCTGACGAGTAATCCACGGACCTTTAGAGGAGCCTATTAAATGGCACGTTTCTTCCGTCGTCGTAAATTCTGCCGCTTCACTGCTGAAGACGTGAAAGAGATCGACTTCAAAGATCTCAACACCCTGAAAGCTTACGTATCCGAAACCGGCAAGATCGTTCCAAGCCGTATCACCGGTACCAAAGCTCGTTATCAGCGTCAGCTGGCTACCGCTATCAAGCGCGCCCGCTTCCTGGCCCTGCTGCCCTACACCGACAGCCACGGCCGCTGAGACCGGGTCGTCGACAAGCAGTAAGGGATTAGCATGCGAGCGTTAGCAAGTTTCATCATGCGCGGTCGTGTGCAGGCCACCCTCGTGGTGGTCATCAGCGCGGTACTGCCGCTGCTGTTCTGGTTGAGTGCCGCTGCCGGCAGCCTCGTGCTGCTGCGGCGTGGGTTCAAGGATGCTACATCGGTCATCGCCGGCGGCTTGCTGGCCGGGCTGGCCGTGTGGGTCATGGGCGATCCCATCACCTTTCTGGTGATTGCGGGTGCCTTGGCCTTGGCCGCCATGTTGCGTGCCGAGCACCCCTGGAGCCGGGTGTTGCTCGCCAGTGCCGTGTTCGCCGTGGCTTTCAGCCTCGTGCTTGATCTGGCGCTGGCGCAAACCTTCGATGTGCTGGCCAAGGCGTTTGCCGAAGCCATGCCGAAAATCGAAGGGCAACCGGTGCTCTCCGGTGAGCTGATCCGCCCTGTGCTGGTCGCTTCCACAGCAGTGACGGTGCAATTGTTCAGTGTGCTGGCGTTGATGCTGGCGCGCTATTGGCAGGCAGCGTTGTACAACCCTGGAGGCTTCGGTCGCGAGTTTCGCGAACTGAAGTTGCCGAAACAGACCATGGCGGTCTTGGTGGCAGTGATGGTGGTGGCGCCGTTTATCGGCCCGCAGTTCATCATCCTGGCATCGGCTTCCAGCCTGGTACTGGTGCTGGCCGGCATCGCCTTGATGCACGGGCTGGTGGCACAGGGCCGACTGGCCGGTTTCTGGCTGGTGGGGATGTACGTGACGCTACCGCTGATCATGCAGCTGATTTATCCGTTGTTGATGGTTTTGGCCATTGTCGACAGCCTGATTGATTTTCGCGGTCGCAAGTCCCCTCCGGGGAAAGACTCCGCGAACGGTGAAGGTTAAAAGTTAAGAGGTTTTACCAAATGGAACTGATCCTGCTGGAAAAAGTCGCTAACCTGGGCAACCTGGGCGACAAAGTAAAAGTTAAGGCTGGTTACGGCCGTAACTTCCTGCTGCCATTCGGCAAGGCCACCGTTGCCAACGCCGCCAACCTGGCTGCGTTCGAAGAGCGTCGTGCCGAGCTGGAAAAAGCAGCCGCTGACAAGAAAGCTTCGGCTGAAAGCCGCGCTGCCCAACTGGCCGAGCTGGAAGTGACCATCACTGCCACCGCTGGCGACGAAGGCAAGCTGTTCGGTTCGATCGGCACCCACGACATCGCTGACGCCCTGACCGCCTCCGGCGTTGAAGTGGCCAAGGCTGAAGTTCGTCTGCCGAACGGCACCATCCGTCAGGTTGGCGAATACGACGTAGCCGTGCACCTGCACAGCGACGTTGAAGCCACCGTACGCGTGGTCGTCGTAGCTGCCTAAGCTGCGCTAACTGGCTGGCTCCTTGCGAGTCAGGCGGTTAACATCGGGCACGGTCCTGTTTTCGACAGGCCGTGCCCTTTGTCTTTTTCATCCTCCAGAATTCTTTCGTGGCCATGAACGAGATCACCACCTCCGAACAGCTTGACCTGCAAACCGCAGCCCTGAAGGTACCGCCGCATTCCATCGAGGCCGAACAGGCCGTGCTCGGTGGCCTGATGCTGGACAACAATGCCTGGGAGCGGGTGCTGGACCAGGTGTCGGACGGCGACTTCTACCGGCATGACCACCGGCTGATCTTCCGCGCCGTGCACAAGTTGGCCGACGCCAACCAGCCATTCGACGTGGTGACCCTGCACGAGCAGTTGGACAAGGAAGGCCTGTCCTCGCAAGTCGGCGGCTTGGCCTACCTGGCCGAGCTGGCCAAGAACACCCCTTCGGTGGCCAACATCAAGGCCTACGCTGCGATCATTCGTGAGCGGGCCACGTTGCGCCAGCTGATCAGCATCAGTACCGACATCGCCGACAACGCGTTCAACCCGCAGGGGCGCAACGCTGCCGAGATTCTCGACGATGCGGAACGGCAGATCTTCCAGATCGCCGAGGCACGGCCTAAAACCGGCGGCCCGGTGGGCGTCAACGAGCTGTTGACCATGGCCATCGACCGCATCGATACGCTGTTCAACTCCGACAGTGACATCACCGGTATCTCCACCGGTTACACCGACCTGGACGAGAAGACCAGCGGCCTGCAGGCAGCCGACCTGATCATCGTCGCGGGTCGTCCGTCGATGGGTAAGACCACCTTCGCCATGAACCTGGTGGAAAACGCCGTACTGCGTACCGACAAGGCGGTGCTGGTGTTCTCCCTCGAGATGCCAGGTGAGTCGCTGATCATGCGTATGCTCTCGTCCCTGGGGCGTATCGACCAGACCAAGGTCCGTTCCGGCCAGCTGGACGACGACGACTGGCCACGCCTGACCTCGGCAGTGAACCTGCTCAACGACCGAAAATTGTTCATCGACGATACGGCGGGTATCAGCCCCTCGGAAATGCGCGCGCGTACCCGCCGCCTGGCCCGTGAGCATGGTGAAATCGCCATGATCATGGTCGACTACCTGCAGCTGATGCAGATTCCGGGGTCGGCCGGTGACAACCGTACCAACGAAATTTCCGAGATTTCCCGCTCGCTCAAGGCCCTGGCCAAAGAATTCAACTGCCCGGTCATTGCCCTTTCGCAGCTGAACCGCTCGCTGGAACAGCGCCCGAACAAACGCCCGGTGAACTCCGACTTGCGTGAATCCGGTGCAATCGAGCAGGACGCCGACGTGATCATGTTCGTGTACCGCGACGAGGTGTACCACCCCGAGACCGAGCACAAGGGCGTGGCGGAAATCATCATCGGCAAACAGCGTAACGGCCCCATCGGCTTCGTGCGTTTGGCGTTTATCGGCAAGTACACCCGGTTCGAGAACTTGGCGCCGGGTATGTACAACTTCGATGACGACGAATAACTCATTGCGTTAGCAGGGGCCCTTGTAGGGGCTGCTTTGCGGCCCATCGCGACGCAAGGCCGCTCCCGCATTCGTTGCAACTCGGCCAAGGCGGGCAAAGGGCAACGCGCAACGGGCGACCATGGCCTTGCAGGTTTGGCGCGTTGCAACAAATGTGGGAGCGGCCTTGCGTCGCGATGCGCCGCGCGGGCGGCGCTCGATTTCACAGGCGCTGAAACTGCTGTTTCGTACACCTGGCGCCCTCACCACACCCACCAAACCAACCACCTGACGCCCCCCCCCAACTGTCGCTCTACCCACCAATCCCCACGAATCCAGTCGGATTTGGTCAAAATTTGTGCTATATTCCGCGCCCGCGATTTCCCTGCACACCAGAACCGGTCACTGACATGCAAGCAGCCAAACCACTCTACGACTATCCCAAGTACTGGGCCGAATGCTTCGGGCCAGCACCTTTCCTGCCAATGAGCAGGGAGGAGATGGATCTGCTCGGCTGGGATTCCTGCGACATCATCATCGTGACCGGTGATGCCTACGTCGACCATCCGTCGTTCGGCATGGCCATCATTGGCCGTCTGCTGGAAGCCCAAGGCTTCCGCGTGGGCATCATCGCCCAGCCGAACTGGCAGTCGAAAGACGACTTCATGAAGCTCGGCGAACCGAACCTGTTCTTCGGTGTGGCCGCCGGCAACATGGACTCGATGATCAACCGCTACACCGCGGACAAGAAGATCCGTTCCGACGATGCCTACACCCCTGGTGGCCTGGCCGGCAGCCGTCCGGACCGTGCCAGCCTGGTGTACAGCCAGCGCTGCAAGGAGGCCTACAAGCATGTGCCGATCGTGCTCGGCGGCATCGAGGCTTCGCTGCGCCGCATCGCCCACTACGACTACTGGCAGGACAAGGTTCGTCACTCGATCCTGATCGACGCCAGCGCCGACATCCTGCTGTTCGGCAACGCCGAGCGTGCGGTGGTCGAGGTGGCCCAGCGCCTGTCCAACGGGGAGAAGATCGAGACCATCACCGACGTGCGCGGCACCGCCTTCGTGCGCCGCGATACCCCGCAGGGCTGGTACGAGATCGACTCCACCCGTATCGACCGCCCGGGGCGCGTCGACAAGATCATCAACCCGTACGTGAACACCCAGGACACCCAGGCCTGCGCCATCGAGCAGGCCAAGGGCGACCAGGAAGACCCGAACGAAGCCAAGGTGGTGCAGATTCTCGACAGCCCGGCCGTGACCCGGGAAAAGTCGGTGATCCGCCTGCCATCGTTCGAAAAGGTGCGTAACGACCCGGTGCTCTATGCCCATGCCAACCGCGTGCTGCACCTGGAGACCAACCCGGGCAACGCCCGCGCGCTGGTGCAGAAGCATGGTGAAGTGGATGTGTGGTTCAACCCGCCACCCATCCCAATGAGCACCGAGGAAATGGACTACGTGTTCGGCATGCCTTACGCCCGTGTGCCGCACCCGGCCTATGGCAAGGAGCGCATCCCGGCCTACGAGATGATCCGTTTCTCGGTGAACATCATGCGTGGCTGCTTCGGTGGCTGTACCTTCTGCTCGATCACCGAGCACGAAGGCCGCATCATCCAGAACCGCTCGCACGAGTCGATCCTGCACGAAATCGAAGAGATGCGTGACAAGGTGCCGGGCTTCACCGGCGTGGTCTCGGACCTTGGCGGGCCGACTGCCAACATGTACCGCATCGCCTGCAAAAGCCCCGAGATCGAGAAGCACTGCCGCAAACCGTCGTGCGTGTTCCCGGGCATCTGCGAAAACCTCAATACCGACCACAGCTCGTTGATCGAGCTGTACCGCAAGGCCCGTGCCTTGCCGGGTGTGAAAAAGATCCTGATTGCTTCCGGCCTGCGCTACGACCTGGCGGTGGAATCGCCGGAGTACGTCAAGGAACTGGTCACCCACCACGTTGGCGGCTACCTGAAGATTGCCCCGGAGCACACCGAGCGTGGCCCGCTGGACAAGATGATGAAGCCGGGTATCGGCACCTACGACCGCTTCAAGCGCATGTTCGAGAAGTTCTCGAAAGAAGCGGGCAAGGAGCAGTACCTGATCCCGTACTTCATTGCCGCGCACCCCGGTACCACCGACGAAGACATGATGAACCTGGCCCTGTGGCTGAAGGGCAACGGCTTCCGCGCCGACCAGGTGCAGGCGTTCTACCCGTCGCCAATGGCCTCGGCCACGGCCATGTACCACTCAGGCAAGAACCCGCTGCGCAAGGTGACCTACAAGAGCGAAGGGGTGGAGATCGTCAAGAGCGACGAGCAACGCCGTCTGCACAAGGCGTTCTTGCGCTATCACGACCCGAAGGGCTGGCCGATGCTGCGTGAAGCGCTGCAGCGAATGGGCCGCGCCGACCTGATCGGGCCGGGCAAGCACCAGCTGATTCCGGCGCACCAGCCGCAGACCGACAGCTACCAGAGCGCGCGCCGCAAGAACTCGACCCCGGCGGGGAGCCACAAGGTGGGCAAGGACCAGAAGATCCTGACCCAGCACACCGGCCTGCCGCCGCGTGGCAGCGATGGCAGCAAGCCGTGGGACAAGCGCGAAAAGGCCAAGGCCGAAGCGTTTGCGCGTAACCAGCAGGCGGCCAAGGAGCGCAAAGAGGCGAGCAAGGGCGGCAAGGGCAACAAGAAGCCGCGTCAGCCTGTCATTCCCCGCTGATCTTGAAGGCTACATAGAGCCCTGTGGGAGCGGGTTCACCCGCGAATGCGTCGGTAGATCCACTATCGATTCGCGGGTGAACCCGCTCCTACTGGGTCAGTGTTCGGCCCATCCATCTGGGTCAGTCAGGCTGCTTGTCGACCCACTTAGGCGCGACCGGCGCCACAAAGCTGTCCATCCCGTCCAGCAGCTCGTCCGGCTGCTGCCCCAGCAGCAACATCGCCCGGTGTTGCGGGCGCACGAAACCTTCTTCGACGATATGGTCGAGGAACCCGCCCAGCTTGTCGTAGAAACCGTTCACATCCAGTAGCCCGAGCGGCTTGGCGTGATAGCCCAGCTGCCCCCAGGTCCACACTTCGAACAGTTCCTCCAGCGTACCCAGCCCACCCGGCAAGGCAATGAAGGCATCGCTCAGCTCGGCCATGCGGGCCTTGCGCGCATGCATGCCATCCACCACTTCCAGGCGGGTCAGGCCCTTGTGGCCGACTTCAGCGTCCAGCAGGCTCTGCGGGATGATCCCGACCACTTCGCCACCGGCCGCCATGGCCGCGTCGGCCACCACACCCATCAAGCCGACCGCGCCACCGCCATACACCAGGGTCAAGCCACGGCGGGCAATGGCCTGGCCCAGCGCGACGGCTGCTTCACGGTAGGCAGGGTTGGCGCCCATGCTGGCGCCGCAGAACACACAAACGGAACGTACGGGCATTGCTCATCTCCTGTCACTGAGGCGCACAGGTTACGGCGCATGCCGGTCACTTCCAAGGCCGGTTCATTCTGGACGGGAGAATTCGCAGATGGCTCCTGTGGCCCCGTGGGCGTAGGCGGCGAGCAGGCTATTGAGGAAGTTGGAGATGGGCATTTGGTATTGCTCCTAAATGAGAGGTTGTCTCATCGTCCAATAAAAGGGCATGATGTGCCCTTAGATTTGTTGTATACAATCCATTGAACAATTCTACTGGCTGGCCTCTTGACGCCCCCTTGACCCATATCAGCAAGGGGCTGAACGGTTTCAGGCAGTCTCGCAATTGATAAAACCCTGCCAAGGAGATTCATGATGTTTGCGAAAGCTGTAGCGGTATCTCTGCTGACCCTCGCCAGCGCTTCTGTCTTCGCCGCCGAGTGCTCGGTCACTGTCGACTCGACTGACCAGATGTCCTACACCAGCAAGGAATTCACTGTCGACAAGAGCTGCAAGGAATTCACCGTCAAACTGACCCACTCCGGCAACCTGCCGAAGAACGTCATGGGCCACAACCTGGTGATCAGCAAGACTGCCGATATGCAGGCCATTGCCACCGAAGGCATGAGCCAGGGTCTGGATAAGGACTACCTGAAGGCTGACAACGCCGCCATCATCGCCCACACCAAGATGATCGGCGCGCCTGAGAAAGAAACCGAAGTGAAGTTCGACACTTCCAAGCTGGAAGCCGGTGGTGACTACAGCTTCTTCTGCACCTTCCCGGGCCACATCTCGATGATGAAAGGCAAGGTCATCGTCAAGTAATCAAAGGCTGACGGCGAACCCTGTAGGAGCGGGTTCACCCGCGAATGCGTCGGTGGGTTCACCATCGTATTCGCGGGTGAACCCGCTCCTGCAGGCCACTTATCAAGGGGCGAACGGCAGTTCGCGCTTGTGCTGGGTCTTGCGGTAGGTGGCGACGATGATGTCGAACGCCGCCTGGTCAACCGGCTGCCCATGCAGGAAGGCATCGATCTGCGCGTAGGTCACGCCATGTGACGCCTCGTCCGGCTTGCCCGGCTCCAGGTCTTCCAGGTCGGCCGTTGGCACCTTCTCCACCAGTGCCTCCGGCGCACCGAAGCTACGCGCAATCGCCCGCACCTGATTCTTCACCAGCCCACTCAACGGCGCCAGGTCGCAGGCACCATCACCAAACTTGGTGAAGAAGCCCATTACCGCCTCGGCCGCGTGGTCGGTACCGATCACCAGACCTGCGCGGGCGCCAGCGATGGTGTACTGGGCGACCATCCGGGTGCGTGCCTTGACGTTGCCCACCACGAAGTCCACCAACGTCGGCGAGCCGTTCTTCAACGCCGCCACTTCAGCTGCCAATGCGCGCACTGCCGGGGCGATATCCACCGTGTGAACTTCATCTGCCTTGATCACGTCCAGGCATGCCTGGGCGTCATGCTCGTCATGCTGTACCTGGTACGGCAGGCGCACGGCAATGAAGGTGTAGGCCTTGTCGCCGGTCTCGGCGCGCAGCTCGTTGATGGCACGCTGGGCGAGCAGGGCGGCAGTCAGTGAGTCGACGCCACCGCTGATGCCCAGCACCAAGGTCTTGAGTCGAGCGTTGGCCAGGCAGTCCTTGATGAACGCCACCCGCCGGGCGACTTCGGCCTCGAGCGCTGCCGCGTCGGCGAACGGCGGCTGTACCTTCAGCGCCTGGGCAATCTCTTGCTGAACCGCTTGCATGGGTTACTCCTTGCTGGGGACTTTGAATACGTGACGCATGTAGGCGACGAAGTTCTCGTCGCGGCACTGGGTCTTGGCGGCTTCATCAGAGATCTTGGCCACCGGCGCGCCGTTGCAGTCGGTCATTTTAAGCACGATGTTCATGGGTGCCACACCTGGGATGTCGCAGGTCAGGTTGGTGCCGATGCCAAAGCTGACGTTGATGCGTCCGCGCAGGGCGCGGAAAATTTCCAGCGAGCGGGTCAGGTTGAGGCCGTCGGAAAACACCAGGGTCTTGGTCATCGGGTCGATACCCAGTTTCTGGTAATGGGCAATGGCCTTCTCCGCCCAGGCTACCGGCTCGCCCGAATCATGGCGCAGGCCGTCGAACAGCTTGGCGAAGTACAGGTCGAAATCGTCGAGGAAGGCATCCATGGTGATGCAGTCGGTCAGGGCGATGCCGAGCAGGCCGCGGTACTCGCGTACCCAGCAGTCCAGCGCAGCGATCTGGCTGTCGATCAGCCGTGGGCCGAGCTGCTGGTGGGCCATGATCCACTCGTGGGCCATGGTGCCCAGCGGCTTGATATCCAGTTTCCATGCCAGGTCGACGTTGCTGGTGCCGACAAAACGGCCGGGGAAGTCGTCGCGCAGCACCCTTGCCACTTCCTCCTGCACGCGGCTGGAAAAGCGCCGGCGGGTGCCGAAGTCGGCCACCTGCAGTTCGGCCAGCTCGTCGTCGCTGGCATGCGCACGCAGCCAGTCGAACTTGCGGTACAACTGGTCCCGCGCCTCGGCCAGGCGCATGTGCGGGTGCAGATTGCGGTTGCGTACTTCGCTGATGATGGCCAGCAGCGGCACTTCGAACAGGATCACATGCAGCCACGGACCTTTCAGGCGCAGGAACAGCTGATCATTTTCGATGCCGACGTGCACGTAACGCAGGTTGAAGCGGAACAGGCGCAGAAAGCGTAAAAAGTCGGGCTTGAGGAAGCTGATGCGTTCGAGGAAGGCCAGTTGGCCATCGTCCAGGGTGAGGTCGGCAAGCCGTTCGAGCTGATTGCGAATTTCGCCGAGGTAGGGGCGCAGGTCCTCACCGTTGCGGCAGCGGAATTCCCATTCGACGTCGGCGTCCGGGTAGTTGTGCAGCACACCCTGCATCATGGTGAGTTTGTAGAAGTCGGTGTCGAGCAGGTTGTGCACGATGCGCTCGGCGAATGCGCTTTCGCTCATCAAGGGGGCTCCGGAAGCGGCGATTGGCGGACATTGTGCCAGCCTTTTCCACCTTGTGTGGCTGTTCCGGCCTCTTCGCGGGCACGCCCGCTCCTGCACGGTGCGGGTACTTGCTCCTGTTGTAGGGGCGGGTTTGCCGGCGAAGAGGCTGGAACGGCCAAAACAGAGGTGTTTTTCCGTGCACCAGCTAGCCTTGAAACGGTGCCGCCTGTAGCAGTCGCGCACCAGCAGTGTGCAGTTCGGTGACGTCCGCTGTTACAGGGCGGTTGCACGTAAACACTTGCCAGGGTTGCAATGATGGCACTCGACGGTTGCTCCTTGTCTGTACGTGTGGTGGCGCCTGCCGCGTGGCAGACGGTTGCACGCTCAATAAAGAAAAGGCCGCCCGTCGCCTACCGGCACCCTTCACAGTGTGTTTTCCCGGAAGACAAAACCGATGGCACGGCCCTTGCTCTGAGTACCGGGCTGAGAAGTTGTAGTGCCAACCAAAAAAACTCTAGGAGCACCACCTCATGTCGCAGACGTTTTACAAGAAAGGTTTCCTGGCTCTGGCCGTTGCTACGGCACTGGGTGTTTCTTCGTATGTTCAGGCCGACGTCAAGATCGGTGTAGCGGGCCCCATGACCGGGGCAAACGCAGCGTTTGGCGAGCAGTACATGAAAGGTGCGCAGGCAGCGGCCGACAAGATCAACGCCGCTGGTGGCGTGAATGGCGAGAAAATCGTCCTGGTCAAAGGCGATGACGCCTGTGAGCCGAAGCAAGCCGTGGCCGTGGCCAACCGCCTGGTCGATCAGGACAAGGTGATTGGCGTGGTGGGCCACTTCTGCTCTTCCAACACGATCCCGGCCTCCGAGGTATATGACGAGGCGGGCGTGATCGCCATCACCCCAGGCTCCACCAACCCAGCGGTCACTGAGCGCGGCCTGAGCGCCATGTTCCGCATGTGCGGCCGTGATGACCAGCAGGGGATCGTCGCTGGCGACTACATCGTCGACGTGCTCAAGGGCAAGAAGGTCGCGGTGTTGCACGACAAGGACACCTACGGCCAGGGCCTGGCTGACGCGACCAAGGCACAGCTGAAGAAACGCGGCGTGGAGCCTGTGCTGTACGAAGGCTTGACCCGTGGCGAGAAAGACTTCAGCGCGGTGGTCACCAAGATCCGCTCTACCGGTGCCGACGTGGTCTACTTCGGCGGCCTGCACCCGGAAGCCGGCCCGCTGGTACGCCAGCTGCGCGAGCAGGGCCTGAAAGACGTCAAGTTCATGTCCGATGATGGCATCGTCACCGACGAACTGGTGTCCACCGCCGGCGGCGCGCAGTACGTCGATGGCGTGTACATGACCTTCGGCGCCGACCCGCGCCTGCTGCCAGACAGCAAGGCGGTGGTGGAGGAGTTCCGCAAGGCTGGCACTGAACCTGAGGGCTACACCTTGTACGCCTACGCTTCGCTGCAGGCCCTGGCTGCCGCGTTCAATGGCGCGAAGTCGAACAAGGGCGAAGACGCTGCCAAGTGGCTCAAGGCCAACCCGGTGCAGACCGTCATGGGTGAGAAGAAGTGGGACAGCAAGGGCGACCTGACCGTCTCCGACTACGTGGTCTACCAGTGGGACAAGACCGGTAAATACCACCAGCTGGAAAAACAAAAATAACAACGGCCCGCGGCCCGGGCGGTTGCTCGGGCCCAAGCCCCGCGGTACCTGTCTTTATTCGTAGATCTGCACAGTTCTGCGCTGCGAGGGCCCCGCACAGGTGGCCCGCGCCGTGGTCGGCGCTCGTGCAATCTCAATCAGGTGAGATTGCGTTATGGATGGTATTTTCCTGCAGCAACTGGTCAACGGCCTGACCCTCGGGTCGGTCTATGGCCTGATCGCCATCGGCTACACAATGGTCTATGGCATTATCGGCATGATCAACTTCGCGCACGGCGAGGTGTACATGATCTCCGCTTACCTCGCGGCGATCAGCCTGGCATTGCTGGCTTACTTCGGTGTCGAATCGTTCCCCCTGCTGATGCTGGGCACCTTGTTGTTCACCATCGTCGTCACCGGCGTTTATGGTTTCACCATCGAGCGCATCGCCTACAAACCGCTGCGTAACTCCACCCGCCTGGCACCGCTGATCAGTGCCATCGGCATTTCGCTGATCCTGCAGAACTACGCACAGATCAGCCAGGGCGCCCGCCAGCAAGGCGTGCCAACCCTGCTGGAAGGCGCCATGCGTGTCGAAGTCGGAACCGGCTTCGTGCAACTGACTTATACCAAGATCTTCATCCTGGTGGCGGCCTTCGTCGGCATGGGCCTGCTGACCTACGTGATCAAGTACACCAAGCTCGGCCGCATGTGCCGTGCTACCCAGCAAGACCGCAAGATGGCCTCGATCCTGGGTATCAACACCGACCGGGTAATCTCCTACGTGTTCGTCATCGGTGCGGTGATGGCCGCCCTGGCCGGCGTGCTCATCACCATGAACTACGGCACCTTCGACTTCTACGCCGGCTTCATCATCGGTATCAAGGCGTTCACTGCCGCAGTGCTCGGGGGTATCGGCTCGCTGCCGGGTGCCATGCTCGGCGGGATCATCCTGGGAATTTCCGAGTCGCTGTTCTCAGGCCTGATCAACTCCGACTACAAGGATGTGTTCAGCTTCTCGCTGCTGGTGATGATCCTTATCTTCCGCCCACAAGGCCTGCTGGGTCGCCCGCTCGTGGCTAAGGTGTGAACATGTCCGTTGCCAAAACTGCCTCTATTAGCGAAACCAAAGGTTTCGACCTTAAACGCAGCCTGCTGGAGACCATTGTCGCTGGCCTGCTGGCACTTATCGTGTTTGGTCCGGTCGTTGGTGTGGTGCTCGACGGCTACACCTTCAATGCCGAGCCGCGCCGCGTGGCCTGGCTGGTCGGCGGTGTGATGGTGGGGCGCTTCCTGCTCAGCCTGTTCCTGCAGACTGCCCCCGGGCAGCGCATGCTCCAGGGCTTCGACAGCGGTGGCTCGGGCGTGCATGTGACCGCACCGGACTACAAGTCGCGCCTGCGTTACATCATCCCCGCGCTGATCGTGATTGCCATCGTTTTCCCGATCTTCGCCAACAAGTACCTGCTGACCGTGGTCATCCTCGGCCTGATCTACGTATTGCTGGGCCTTGGCCTGAACATCGTGGTCGGCCTGGCCGGCCTGCTCGACCTCGGTTACGTGGCGTTCTATGCCATCGGTGCCTACGGTCTGGCGCTGGGTTACCAGTACCTGGGGCTGGGCTTCTGGAGCGTGCTGCCGCTGGCGGCCATCGCTGCGGCGCTGGCGGGGTGCATCCTCGGCTTCCCGGTGTTGCGCATGCACGGTGACTACCTGGCGATCGTGACGCTGGGCTTTGGCGAGATCATTCGCCTGGTGCTGAACAACTGGCTATCGTTCACCGGTGGCCCCAACGGCATGCCGGCACCTTCACCCACCTTCTTCGGCCTTGAGTTCGGCCGCCGGGCCAAGGATGGCGGGGTGCCGATCCACGAGTTCTTCGGCTTCGAGTACAACGCCAGCCTCAAGTTCGTGTTCATCTACGCGGTGCTGTTCATGGTCGTGCTGGCAGTGCTGTACATCAAGCATCGCCTGACTCGCATGCCGGTCGGCCGGGCCTGGGAAGCGCTGCGCGAAGACGAGATCGCCTGCCGCTCGATGGGCCTGAACCACGTGCTGGTCAAGCTGTCGGCCTTTACCCTGGGCGCCTCGACTGCCGGTCTGGCGGGGGTGTTCTTCGCCACCTACCAGGGCTTCGTCAACCCGTCGTCATTCACATTCTTCGAGTCGGCGCTGATCCTCGCCATCGTCGTGCTGGGTGGCATGGGCTCGACCGTGGGTGTGGTCATCGCGGCGTTCGTGCTGACCGTGGCGCCGGAACTGCTGCGCAGCTTCTCCGAATACCGGGTGCTGCTGTTCGGCGTGCTGATGGTGCTGATGATGATCTGGCGACCGCGTGGGCTGATCCGCATCAGCCGTACCGGTGTGACCCCGCGTAAAGGAGTGGCGCCATGAGCGACGATATCATTCTCTCGGTCGACAACCTGATGATGCAGTTCGGTGGCATCAAGGCGCTCAGCGACGTCAGCCTGAAGGTCCGGCGCAACCAGATCTTTGCCCTGATCGGCCCCAACGGCGCCGGCAAGACCACGGTGTTCAACTGCCTGACCGGCTTTTACAAGGCCAGTGGCGGACGTATCGAACTGAACGTGCGCGGCAGCCACACCAACGTCATCCAGCTGCTCGGCGAACGCTTCCAGGCGGCCGACTTCGTGTCGCCTGCGCGCTTTGCCAACCGTATGTACTACAAGATGTTCGGCGGTACCCACCTGGTCAATCGCGCCGGCCTGGCGCGCACCTTCCAGAACATTCGCCTGTTCAAGGAAATGTCGGTGGTGGAGAACCTGCTGGTGGCCCAGCACATGTGGGTCAACCGCAACTTGCTGGCCGGGGTGCTCAACACCAAGGCCTACCGCAAGGCCGAAAGCGATGCGCTGGACCACGCCTTCTACTGGCTGGAAGTGGTCGACCTGGTCGATTGCGCCAACCGCCTGGCCGGCGAGCTGTCGTACGGCCAGCAGCGGCGCCTGGAAATCGCCCGGGCCATGTGCACGCGGCCGAAGATCATCTGCCTGGACGAACCGGCGGCGGGCCTTAACCCGCAGGAAACCGAGGCACTCAGCCGCATGATCCGTGTGCTGCGTGACGAGCACGACATCACTGTGGTGCTGATCGAGCACGACATGGGCATGGTCATGAGCATCTCCGACCATATCGTGGTGCTGGACCACGGCAACGTGATTGCCGAAGGTGCGCCGCAGGACATCCGCCACAACCCGACGGTGATTGCCGCCTACCTGGGTGCAGACGAAGAGGAACTGGTATGAGTGCACCCATTCTCGAGCTGAAAGACCTGGACGTGTTCTATGGGCCGATCCAGGCGCTGAAGAAAGTCTCGATGCACATCAACGAGGGCGAGACGGTAAGCCTGATCGGCGCCAACGGTGCCGGCAAGTCGACCCTGCTGATGTCGATTTTCGGCCAGCCGCGGGCGGCATCCGGGCATATCGTGTACCGCGGCACCGACATCACCCGCAAATCCTCGCACTACATCGCCTCCAACGGCATTGCCCAGTCGCCGGAGGGGCGCCGGGTGTTTCCCGACATGACCGTCGAGGAAAACCTGATGATGGGTACCATCCCCATCGGCGACAAGCATGCCGACGAAGACATGCAGCGTATGTACGAGCTGTTCCCGCGGTTGAAGGAGCGGCGTAACCAGCGGGCCATGACCATGTCCGGTGGCGAGCAGCAAATGCTGGCGATTGCCCGGGCGCTGATGAGCCGGCCGAAGTTGCTGTTGCTGGACGAGCCCTCGCTGGGGCTGGCGCCGATCGTGGTCAAGCAGATCTTCTCGACTTTGCGAGAGCTGGCCAAGACCGGGATGACCATCTTCCTGGTGGAGCAGAACGCCAACCATGCGCTGAAACTGTCGGACCGGGCCTATGTGATGGTCAACGGGCAGATTCGCATGACCGGGACCGGGCAGGAACTGTTGGTCAATGAGGAAGTGCGTAACGCTTATCTGGGCGGGCACTGAGTTGTATGCAGGGGGCTGCAATGCAGCCCCCTTCTCAATGTGGAAAACTTGTCGTTCCCTTCTCCCGAAACACACCCATATTCCTTCGCAAGCCATTGTTTCCACAGGCCAACTCTTTTCCACGGATAGTGTGGAGCCGCCTGTGGAAAACATGGTGGCATATCGCTCAAGGCCTTGAGTATCAAGCCCTGTAGCGATTTGATCATTTTTTGTTCATATCCCCGTTGTGGATGATTTTCCCAAGCTTTCAAAATCTCTGCGTGCGCTTCAAGTGCAGTGCCAATCCTGTGGATAACTCTGTGTAAAAACGTTGGACAGACCGCTGCAGGCGGCATGTTTGAAAGCCTTGCGCCATCATCGCCAAGATATCCACCGACCACAACCTGCTGAAAGGGTTCCGTGCAGTGGACAAGTTGCCCCCAATCCGTGGGGAAAGCCTTGTGGATAACATGCGCATACCTGGCGGCGAGCCCTCTGCTGCAAGGGTTTCACGAGTATGAACAAAAAATGAACAGCCCCTGAGTGGCTTGCTGCCTGCGCCGTGCGCGGGCATGCTGCAAAGCTGCCATGACAACCTACCGTGAGGAACACAGCATGACGTCCACCGTATTCATCACTGGCGCGACTTCCGGTTTCGGCGAGGCCACCGCCCGCCGCTTCGCAGAAGCCGGCTGGAAGCTGGTACTCACTGGGCGCCGCAAAGAGCGCCTGGATGCCCTGTGCGCTGAACTGTCGGCCAAGACCGAAGTGCATGGCCTGGTGCTGGACGTGCGTGACCGCAAGGCCATGGAGCAGGCTATTGCCAATCTGCCGGCCGGCTTTGAAAAGATTCGCGGTCTGGTCAACAACGCCGGCTTGGCGCTGGGTGTGGATGCTGCGCAGAACTGCAGCCTGGACGACTGGGAAACCATGGTCGACACCAACATCAAGGGCCTGATGTACACCACTCGCCTGCTGCTGCCACGGCTCATCGCCCATGGCCGCGGCGCGTCGATCCTGAACGTCGGGTCGGTGGCGGGCAACTATCCGTACCCGGGCAGCAACGTGTATGGCGGCACCAAGGCCTTCGTCGGCCAGTTCTCGCTGAGCCTGCGTTGCGACCTGCGCGGTACCGGCGTGCGTGTGAGCAACATCGAGCCGGGCCTGTGCGAGAGCGAGTTCTCGCTGGTGCGCTTCGGGGGTGACCAGGCCAAGTACGATGCTACCTACGCGGGTGCGGAGCCGATCCAGCCACAGGATATTGCCGAGACCATCTTCTGGATCCTCAACCAGCCGGCGCACATCAATATCAACAGCCTTGAACTGATGCCGGTGAGCCAGGACTGGGCAGGGTTCTCGATCGACCGATCAAAAGGCTAAGCACGAGGCGCGAACCGGAAAGATCCGGTTCGCGAAGCAACCGCATCGCTCAGTTGATATAGTAAAAGCCGGTTCTTTCTTTAGGGATGATGCCTAACGCTTGAAGGACATCGTTGATGGCGTCATGCCGGCCCATGTCCTCGGCCGTTGCTTTGCAATTGATGACACGGCGCAGGCTTAGCAGGTAGCTGAGTTTGCCATGGGAGTGCTCGTCATAGCGGTGGCCGTGATCGATTATCTTCTGTGCTGCTCGGTTGATCTGCTCTTCGACAAATGCCTTGAAGGCTTCTGCTTCCATGTTGGTAACTCCTGAACGTTCGAGAAAGGAGCACCAACATAGGCGTGGGGAGATGCTTCCGGCAGAGGGAAACGCTCACCCCTGACAGGTTCGTTGTATGGACAGTCAGAAGTTCGCCTGATTCAGCCCTTCCAGGCAGGTAGCCAAGTGATAAGGCGTGGTCGATGGCATGTCATCCCTGCTCACCGCGCCGTCACCCCCTCGGCACTCATACCAGCCGGCGTCACGCAGGAACCGCGCTGAAAGGGCAACTAATTGCCCCGCGAGCTTTGCTTCACTGCCTTCACGCAATGTAAGCGCCCGCAGGTACTCGGCCTGCGCCCAGATACGCTGGGAGGCATCAAGCACCCGGCCATCCACATTCAGCATGGCCAGTACGGCCGCATCCTTCACCCCGAATTGCTCGGCAAAGCCGAAGGCCCGGTCTATCGACGCATGCAGCGGCGTGTCACGCAGCAGCGGGGAGGTATGCAGCAGATAGAACCACTCGAACTGGTGCCCAGGCTCGAACCAGTTATCCACAGCCCCGCGTGGCTTTTCCAGCATCAGGCCATGGGCCGGTTCAATGAAATGCGCCTCGAGCGCCTGACACAATTGCAGCAGCGACTGGCGGACATGTTCGTCGCCACGCACAGCCATTACTTGCAGAAACGCTTCGGCCAGGTGCATCTGCGGGTTTTGCAGCGGGCCACTGCCGAGGTCGGCCCAGTCTTCGCCCAGGCAGGCTTCGTACAGGCCATCGTCACGGGCGAACTGCTGGTCGATGATGTCCAGCGCGGCATTCAACGTGGACTCCACCAGGTTTTCGCGCACTTTGCCCCAGTAGTGCGCGCAGGCGAACACGATGAAGGCGTGGGTATACAGGTCCTTGCGCCGGTCCAGCGGCTTGCCGTGGGCGTCGATGCTGTAGAACCAGCCCCCGTGCTCGGCATCGTGGAAGTGCTTTTGCAGCGAGCGAAACAGGGCTGCGGCGCGTTCGGCGGCGCCCGGTTGGCCGATACGGCTGCTGAACACGTACAGCTGGCGTGCACAGGCCATGGCCCGGTAGCGCTGCACCGGCAACGGTTGGTGCTGGGCGTCCAGCGCTTCGTAGGGCAGGGCCATGTCGGCGTTCCAGCCCGGGCCTTGCCACAGCGGCACGATGCGTTCGGCGAAGTGCTGGTTGAAGCGGGCCAGTTCGGGCAGGGTGGGGCGGGGGTCGGACATTTGGGCGCTCGTCGCTGTCGGGCAGGGCGCCATGGTAGCAGAAGTGGGGTTTTCAGTAGCCTGGGTTGCCGAGCCCCTGCCAATGCCGCGCCCCGACAAAGATGAAGCGCAATTGCTGGGTGATCTTTTCCTGCGGCGTCAGGGCCTGTGGATAACCCGCTTCCGGGTTGTCGATAAGCTCGGGCAGGGTGGCGAACACGGTCTTCACCACCAGGTCGGCCATCACCGCAAGCGCGGCGCTGTCCAGGTGTTGCCAGCGCTTCATGCGCGCAAGGTCGGTGGCAAGGTCGTCACTGATATCCTGGCGCAGGCGGGCAATGGCCTGGCGCACGGCCTGTGCGCCGCCGTACTGCTCGCGGGCCAGGAACAGGAACTGCGCGCGGTGGGCGGCTACCACGTCGAGGAAGATGCGCACCGAGGCGTCGGTGATGCCGCCCAGTTCGAATTCGTTCTGGCGCACCAGGCGGATGGTCTGGCGGAAGGTGGTGTCGATTTCGGCGACAAGTGCCAGGCCCAGGGCGTCCATGTCGGAGAAATGCCGATAGAAGCCGGTCGGCACGATGCCAGCCGTCTTCGCCACCTCGCGCAGGCTGATACTGCCGAAACCACGGCCACTCTCCATGAGCAGGCAGGCGGCATCGAGCAGGGCCTGGCGGGTCTGTAGCTTCTGTTCGGCGCGCGGCAGCATGGTGCGGGCTTCTGTAACGGTCAGGCTGGGCACTCTAGATAAAAAAACAAAGCCCGGTCAATGGACCGGGCCTGGAGGGGAGCAAGCGTTGTGACAGAAGTTGTTCTTTTCGGCCATGGCGATCAGCTCACACGGCTGAGTTCAACCAGGCGATCCGAGCCACCTTCAGCGACACGGCCAGCTTGTTCGATCAGACGATCGGAGCCGCCTTCGGCAACACGGCCAGCTTGTTCGATCAGACGATCGGAGCCGCCTTCGGCAACACGGCCAGCTTGTTCGATCAGGCGATCCGAGCCGCCTTCTGCGACACGGCCAGCTTGTTCGATCAGGCGGTCCGAGCCACCTTCGGCGACACGGCCAGTACGTTCGATCAGGCGGTCCGAGCCACCTTCGGCGACACGGCCAGTACGTTCGATCAGTCGATCGGAACCACCTTCAGCTACGGTTTTCAGCGGCTGGGCAATTTCGGCTGCGCTGGAGCGCGCTTCGGATGTCAGGTGTTGCTCGGACGCAGGCAAGGCGAAAGCGTTGGCGGCCAGAAGGGACAGGGTCAGGGTCAGCAGATGGCGTTTCATGATTTCGGTGCTCCTCTCGGGGGCTGGAAAGTGGGTACGGAGCCAATGCTACGCCGCGTAACGCCAGAGAGAAGTTCATATGGGTAATGGTAACAATCGACCATATTGATAGAGGTTGGAAAGGCCTCTATTCCGGACATTACAGGCGTTCTGGAAGCCCCATGGCTTTGTTGGCGGTGGGTAACAGGTACGTCCTGGTGCGCCAAAATCCTGAGCAAAGGGCCAGGAAAAACTTCGCTATCATGGCGCCATTGATAAAACCTCACGGGTTTTCATCAGTCGGAGTTATTGAGGCCATCGCTGCGCCTGTTTTCTGTCATGCCGCAAGGAGAATTACGCAATGACGCGTCCCGCCAGAATCCTCGTCTGGACCCTCGCCAGCCTGCTTACCGTGCTGGCGATCCTGGTGGTAGTGATTGCCACCTTCGACTGGAACCGCGTCAAGCCACTGCTCAATGAGAAGGTCTCCGAAGCCTTGCATCGGCCCTTCGCGATCAACGGCAACCTCGCCGTGCACTGGCGTACCGAGCCCGAAGAGGGCGGGTGGCGTGCCTGGGTGCCTTGGCCGCACTTCATTGCCGAAGACCTGACGCTGGGCAACCCCGAGTGGCTCAAGGAGCCGAAGATGGTCGGCCTTGAGCGTGTGGAGTTTCGCCTGGCGCCGCTGCCGCTGGTGTTCCAGCAGATCAGCATACCCCGCATCAACCTCACCAAGCCCACTGCCAGCCTCACTCGCCTGGCCGATGGCCGCGCCAACTGGGTCTTCGACTTCGGCCCCAAGGATGAAAACGCCGAACCTTCCAAATGGCAGCTGGACATCGGCGCCATCGGCTTTGACCAGGGCAACGTCAGCTTCGACGACCAGACCCTGAAAACCCGCATGAAGGTGCAGATCGACCCGCTTGGCAAGCCAATCCCGTTCAGTGAGATTGTCGGCAAGACCAGCGCCGAGAAGGCCGGCGGTGCGCAGGACTATGCCTTCGGCCTCAAGGCCCAGGGCCGCTACAAAGGCCAGCCAGTGTCCGGCACCGGCAAGATCGGTGGCCTGCTGGCCCTGCAGGACGCCAGCCAGCCGTTCCCGCTGCAGGCCGACGTGCGCATCGCCGACACCCATGTGGTGCTCGCCGGCACCCTCACCGACCCGCGCAACCTTGGTGCCCTCGACCTGCGCCTGCGTTTGTCGGGTGCCAGCCTGGGCAACCTCTACCCATTGACCGGCGTCACCTTGCCTGACACCCCGGCCTATTCCACCGACGGCCACCTACGCGCCAACCTGCAGGCGGCGCAAGGGGCGTCGTTCAATTACCAGGGCTTCAACGGCAAGATCGGCGACAGCGATATACATGGGGACCTGGCCTTCGTTGCCAGCCAGCCACGGCCCAGACTGTCCGGCAACCTGGTATCGAACCAGTTGCTGTTCAAGGACCTGGCGCCGCTGATCGGTGCCGACTCCAATGCCGAACAGAAGGCCCGTGGCGGTGCCAGCAAGCAGCCTGCAGGCAAGGTGCTGCCAGTGGAGGCGTTTCGCACCGAGCGTTGGCGGGCAATGGACGCTGATGTCACCTTTGCTGGCAAGCGCATCGTGCACAGCGCGCAACTGCCGTTCACTGACCTGTCGGCCCATGTGGTTCTCGAAGACGGCCTGTTGCGCCTGGAGCCCCTGCGCTTTGGCGTGGCCGGCGGCAGCCTTGCCTCCAACATCCGCCTGGACGGGCGCAGCGTGCCCTTGCAGGGGCGCGCGAAGTTGACTGCGCGGGGCTTCAAGCTCAAGCAACTGTTCCCCACCTTTGCGCCAATGCAGACCAGCTTTGGTGAGCTCAATGGCGACGCCGACATCAGCGGCCGTGGCAACTCGGTAGCCGCCTTGCTGGGTACCGCCAATGGCGACCTGCGCATGCTGATCAACGATGGCGCCATCAGCCGTAGCCTGATGGAAATCGCCGGGTTGAACGTGGGCAACTATGTGGTCGGCAAGCTGTTTGGTGATGAGGACGTGAAGATCAACTGTGCGGCAGCCGATGTAGGCATCAAGGATGGCCTGGCGACTACGCGGCTGTTCATCTTCGATACCGAGAACGCGATCATCTACATCGACGGCACGGCGAATTTCGCTTCCGAGCAACTGGATTTGAACATCACCCCGGAATCGAAAGGGCTGCGGTTGTTCTCGCTGCGTTCCCCCCTGTATGTGCGCGGACCGTTCGCCAAGCCGAACGCCGGTGTGCAGGCATTGCCGCTGGCGTTGCGTGGCGCAGGAATGGTTGCGCTGGGGGTGGTGGCAGGGCCGGCGGCGGGGTTGCTGGCGCTGATTGCGCCCAGCAGCGGGGATGACCCGAACCAGTGCACACCGTTGTTGCAGCAGATGAAGGCAGGCAAGGCGCCGACGGCGGTGAAAGCACGGAAATAGCAAGGGGCCGCAAAAGCGGCCCCTTGAGGGTGTCAGAAATCAAAGGCCTTGCAACAGGTCGGACATATCGTCCGCGTGCTCCTCTTCCTGCGCCAGGATGTCTTCGAAGATACGACGGGTAGTCGGGTCTTTATCCCCGATGTACTGAATGATCTCGCGGTAGCTGTCGATGGCAATGCGCTCTGCCACCAGGTCTTCCAGCACCATCTCTTTCAGCGAATTGCCGGCCACGTACTGGGCATGCGAGTGCTTGGTCAGGTTGTCGGGGTTGAAGTCCGGCTCCCCGCCCAGTTGCACGATGCGTTCGGCCAGCTTGTCGGCATGTTCGGCTTCCTGGTTGGCATGTTCCAGAAACTCCTCGGCAGCCACACTGGCTTTGATGCCGCTGGCCATGAAGTAGTGGCGCTTGTAGCGCAGCACACAGACCAGCTCGGTGGCCAGCGATTCATTAAGCAGGCGCAGGATCTGTTCACGGTCGGCGTGGTAACCCTCGGTCACTGCGCCTTGCTCCACATGCTGGCGTGCACGCTCGCGCAGGGTTTTCACATCGGTCAGCTCAACATTGCTCATGGTTATCTCCAGCAGGGGTCAGGGTCGGGTCGGAACACAGGCTTACGCGCCATGCAGGGCGTCACTGTCCTCTTGGCGTTGCTTGCAGGTCTTGAAGCCTTTGGCATCCACATGGCCGGTGGCATCGAAGCGCACGTAATAGGGCTGCTGCTTGCCGTCGTGGTTGAGGATGTAGTCGTTGCAGGTGCCCCCGTGCGGCAGGTCGATCACGCTCGACGGGCTGCCGCCAATGGCGATGACCTTCTGCATGGTCATACCGTTCTCCACCTGCTTGACCAGCGGCTCATCGCGGTAGGTGACGTAATCCACCGGGTTTTCCGGGCGGCTGCCGCAGGCGGCCAGGGTGGCGCTTGCCAGAAGGATTGCCAGGGTCTGCTTGTACATGGTCCCGCTCCTTGCAAAGGGTCTGTGTGGTTTTGAACCACAGCGCGCGCCAGGAGTTCGATTGCGATGGTCATCATGGCCGCTGTAGTGTTGGCCCGTCGTACACGCAAAGGAGCTGCGGCAATGCAGCAGGATTTGGCCACGCGATACCCGCTGGTGCTGGTGCCGGGCATGCTCGGGTTTGTCCGGATGGTGCTCTACCCCTACTGGTTCGGCATTGTGCCGGCCTTGCGCAAGGGCGGGGCGCAGGTGTTTCCGGTGCAGGTTTCGCCGCTGCATTCCAGCGAGGTACGCGGCGAGCAGTTGCTGGCGATCATCGAAGATATCTGCCAACGTACCGGCGTCGACAAGGTCAACCTCATCGGCCACAGCCAGGGCGCACTGAGCGCGCGTTACGCAGCGGCCAAACGGCCGGGGCGGGTGGCGTCGGTCACCTCGGTGGCGGGGCCCAACCATGGCTCCGAGCTGGCCGACCACCTGGAACGCACGGCACCGGGCGATTCACCCCAGGGGCGCATCCTCAAGGCCGTGCTGCATGGGTTTGCCGTGCTGCTGGTGTGGCTGGAAACCGGCTGGCGTCGCGACCCGCTGCCGGTAGATGTGCACGCCTCGCACCAGTCGCTGACCAGCGCCGGGGTGGCACTGTTCAACCAGGCTTATCCACAGGGCCTGCCGCAAACCTGGGGTGGGGAAGGGGCCTATGAGGTCAATGGCGTACGCTATTACTCCTGGTCCGGCACCTTGCAACCCGGCCTGACAGACCAGGGGCGCAACCGCTTCGACGGCAGCAGCCGCTTCTGCCGCCTGTTCGCACGCAGTTTCATCAAGGAAAAGGGCCATTGCGACGGCATGGTCGGGCGTTTCAGTTCGCACCTGGGGCAGGTGATCGGCGACGATTACCCGCTCGATCACCTGGACATCGTCAACCAGTCGCTCGGTGCCGTGGGCAAAGGCGCGGAGCCTGTGCGGCTATTCACCGAACATGCCGCCCGGCTCAAGGCGGCGGGGCTTTAGCTCAAGTGCCTTGGCGGCGGATCGGCGTGGTCCAGCGTTCGGCCAGCACTACGCCGGCCAGGGTCAGCAAGCCGCCGACCAGGTGGTAACCGGCCAGTTGTTCGTCGAGCACCACGGCGGCGATCAGCGCGGTGACCAGCGGCAGCAAGTTGAAGAACAGTGTGGTGCGGCTGGGCCCCAGGCGGTGCACGGCCTGCATCCACACCAGCGGCGCGATCATCGAAGCCAGTACGCAGGCATACAGGACCAGGCCGATGTTGTGGCTGTTCAGGCCGGTCTTGTCTGACAGCAGGAACAGCGGTAGCAACACGACGATGGCCACCAGCACCTGAAGGTACAGCAGCTGCATCGGCGGCAGGCGCAGCTGCCATTTCTTCAGCAGGAAGCTGTACAGCGCATAGGCCAATGTAGCCACCAGCATCAACAGGTCGCCGCTGTTCAGCCCTTGCTGAAGCAGGCTGGCGGGGTGGCCGGCACTGACCACTTCAAGCACGCCGAAGAATGACACCACCGCGCCCAGCAGGGCACCGTAGCTCAGGCGCTGGCCAAGCCAGGCGATGGACAGCGCCAGTGACATCAGCGGCATCAGCGAGAGGATGATGCCCATGTTGGTGGCACTGGTGATGCCGGCGGCGAAGTAGGCCAGGCTCTGGTACATCGCCATGCCCAGCACGCCGAGCACGAACACCTTGGCCAGGTGCGGGCGGATGGCTGCACGGTTGCGCCACACGGCGGGCAGCAGGAACGGCGTGAACAGCAAGGCGGCCAGCAACCAGCGGTAGAAGCCGATCTCCGCAGGGTGGATGGCACCGGCGGACATCTTGGTGACCACGGTGTTGCCGGCCCAGATGAGGATGGCGGTGAGGGGGAACAGGTAGTTCATGCAGCAGGGTACTCGCTGGGGGCTGGAATGGGGCTGCTTTGCAGCCCTTCGCGGGTGAACCCGCTCCTACGGGGGATACACAGGCCTGGAGGCTGGCGCAGATCCTGTGGGAGCGGCGAGCCCGCGAAGGCCTGCAAGGCAGGTCCCCGATAGGCCTGTATTATCGAATGTCTGTCTACAAGCCTATACTTCTATCCAGACAACCGACCCTGCAAAGCAGACAGCATGCCGCGTAAATACCTCGATATCCCCCAGTTCACCCAACTGCCGGCCCCGGTGTACTTCCGCCACGACGAGTTCGTTGCCGACACCCACAGCGCCGTGCATCAACACGCCTGGGGCCAGCTGAACTACACCGCCCACGGCGTGATGCAATTGGATGTGGCCGGCCAGCGCTTCCTGTCGCCGCCGCACTACGCCGTCTGGGTGCCGCCCGACACCGAGCACGGCTGCTACAACCCCCAGGCCATCGTCTACCGTTCTATCTATCTCGACCGCAGCCTGTGCGCAGCGCTGCCACCGCACCCGTGCAGCCTGATGATCAGTGACATCCTCAAGGCCATCCTCGGTGACTTCGCCCGGCGCAATCTCAAGGTGGCCGAGGACGAGCGTGACCAGCGCCTGGTACAGGTACTGCTTGACCAGTTGCTGCTGGCGCCCACCTTGGCCTGCTACCTGCCGTTTGCCCACAGCGATGGCTTGCGCCAGGTGCTCGACGCGCTCAGCGCCGAGCCGGGGGACAACCGCCCGCTGGCCGACTGGGCCGCACGCGTACACGTCAGCGAACGCACCCTGGCCCGCCAGTTTCTGCGCGAGCTGGGCATCAGCTTTGGCGAATGGCGCCTGCGCCTGCGTTTTCTGCGTGCCATCGAAGCGCTGGAAGCCGGCCTGCCGATTCAGGCCATTGCCTTCGACCTTGGCTACAGCAGCGCTTCGGCGTTCATCGCCATGTTCCAGCGCCAGGCCCGGTGTACGCCCGAGCAGTACCGCCGGCAGGCGCGGGCGGGGCGCTGAACATTCTTGGCTACACTCAGCTCGATCCCCGTGCATCGGGCGCGGAGCCAAGGAGACCACTCCATGAAAGTGCTGCAAATCCCGTTACTGGCGCTGGCGGTGTTGTTCAGTGCCCAAGGTTTCGCTGCCAATACCGCGCAGCAGGAAAAGATGAAAACCTGCAACGCCGACGCCACCGCCAAGGCCCTCAAGGGCGATGAACGCAAAGCGTTCATGAGCACCTGCCTGAAAAAGGATGTGCCCCAAACCCAGCAAGAGAAAATGAAGACCTGCAATGCTGACGCCACCACCAAAGCCCTGAAGGGGGACGAGCGCAAGGCCTTCATGAGCGATTGCCTGAAGAAGAAATGACCTGCGCCTATGCCTGCGCCGCCAAGGCTGGCAGACTGCGGCATTCCCGCTGTCTGCCGTCGAGGCTGTATGACCTTTACCCCCCGTCAGATCACCCTGGCCAGCCTGATCATCGTCATGGCCGGGTTGCTGCTGGCTTTGCCCCTGAAGTTGCTGCCCAGCCTGCTGGCCGGTCTGCTGGTGTTCGAACTGGTCAACATGCTGACCCCGCGCCTGCAACCGCTGCTTGCTGGCCAACGCGCGCGCTGGCTGGCCGTGGCGTTGCTCGGCACGCTGGTGGTCAGCACCCTGACACTGCTGATTGCCGGTGCCTTCAGCTTCCTGCTGCACGAGGCGGAAAACCCCGGCGCCTCGTTGGACAAGTTCATGGCCTTGGTCGAGCGAGCCCGCAGCCAGTTGCCCCCTTTCATCGAGGGCTATCTGCCTGCCAGTGCCGCAGAGTTCAAGGTGGCCATCGGCGACTGGATCAAGAGCCACCTGAGCGATTTGCAGCTGGTGGGCAAGGGCATGGCGCACATGTTCGTGACGATGCTCATCGGCATGATCCTCGGCGCCATCATCGCTTTGCAGCGCATTCCCGATATTTCCCGGCGCAAGCCCCTGGCGGCGGCGCTGTTCGAACGTCTTAGCCTGCTGGTGAAAGCGTTTCGCAACATCGTGTTCGCGCAAATCAAGATCTCGCTGCTCAACACGATCTTCACCGGCATTTTCCTGGCTGTGGTGATGCCACTGTTCGACGTACACCTGCCGCTGACCAAGACGCTGATCGTGCTGACCTTCCTGCTGGGCTTGCTGCCGGTGATCGGCAACCTGATGTCCAACACCTTGATCACCATCGTCGGCCTGTCGCTGTCGATCTGGGTGGCGGCAGCGGCGCTGGGTTACCTGGTCGTCATCCACAAGATCGAGTATTTCCTCAACGCGCGGATCGTGGGTGGGCAGATCAGTGCCAAGGCGTGGGAATTGCTGCTGGCGATGCTGGTATTCGAGGCGGCGTTCGGGCTGCCTGGTGTCGTGGCGGGGCCCATCTACTATGCCTATCTGAAGAGTGAGCTGAAGCGGGCGGAGCTGGTCTGATCATGTAGTGGCCTGTACCGGCCCTTTCGCGGGTAAACCCGCTCCTACAGGGGCCTGCGGCCAATCACCGATGTGTGTCCACCCCCGATCGGGCGTAGGAGCGGGTTTACCCGCGAATAC
>NZ_JAOCDI010000014.1:0-125123 GCF_029840855.1 Pseudomonas sp. GD03862 | reverse complement strand
CAGTCCGTGTTTGATCAGTGCACGGATGTTGCCATGGTCGCTGCCCTCAGGCGTGGCCAGCACATCACGGTAGTGCTCGCCGAAGGCCAGCAGTGCTTCCTGGTCGCTCAGCCCTTCAAGCAAGGCCAGGCCCAGGGTTTTGCACGAACCTTCGTTCTGCCCTGCCGCATTCTCCACACCGCCGTTATTGAAGGCCTGCGGCTGGTAGCTGAAGTTGTCGGCAATGAACGCCAAGGTATCGGCAAATACATGTTGGCCGCTGGCCAGGCTTGCGCGCAGGGTATTCAGGTCAGTCACGAGGTTTTCCTTTTTCGAACGCCGCTTGTTGTTCGGCGCTGGCTTCTTTCTGGTATTGGGCTTTCCACTCGGCGTAGGGCATGCCGTACACCGCTTCGCGGGCATCATCCAGGCTCAGGTCCAGCTGACGCTCGTCAGCGGCGGCCTTGTACCACTTGGACAGGCAGTTGCGGCAGAAACCGGACAGGTTCATCAGGTCGATGTTCTGTACATCGGTGCGCTTTTGCAGGTGTTCGACCAGGCGCCGGAACGCGGCGGCCTCGAGCTCGAGCTGTTGCTGTGGGGTCATGGTCTTCTCTCAAGTCATGCGGTTCTTCAGGTGGCGGCCACCGTTGATGACCACCTGGCTGCCGGTGCTGTACTGGCTGGCGAGCAGGTACTTGACGGTCTCGATCAGCGGGCCGGCGCCGGGTTCGAACTCCAGCAGGGCCTTTTTCAGGGTTTGCTGGCGGTAGGCGTCGTCACCCCCTTCCTTGAGGATCAGCAGCCCAGGCAGGATACCGTTCACACGCACCTTGGGCGCATATTTTTCGGCGAATGACAGCACCATGTTCTGCAGCGCGGCCTTGGTGGCGGCGTAGCCGATGTGGCTTTTACTGCCGCGCGAGGAGGTTTCGTCGCAGATGTGGATGATGTCGGCCTTTTCCACCTTGGCCAGCAGGTCGCCCAGGGCCAGGTTGAGGTGGTAGGGCGCTTCGACGTGCAGGCGGAACATGGTCTCGAGGTTGTCGAGGCCGTCGTCGAGCCATAGCGAGGCGTTGTGGATGATGGCGCGCAGTCCGTCGTAACGATCGTGCAGGTGATCGATCAGCGCCTGGCGGTCGCCCGCCTGGCACAGGTCGGCCTGAAACTGCACGATGTTGGGGTGGGCTGCCTGCGGCTGGATGCTGCGGCTGGCACTGACCACCGTATGGCCGGCCTGTGCCAGTTCGAGGGCCAGGGCCAGCCCGACGCGCTGGCTGGCTCCGGTAACGAGAATGGGGCTGTTCATGTTCGGGGTGGTCAACTTGTCTGTCCTTTGGTTGCCACCCAGCATACCCGAACTGTTTCCCTGTTGTATGGCCTGGCCTCAGCGGCTGCGCAAGGCGCCGGCAGTGGCCGGGGAGGCATGCAGCCAACTGGCTAGCAGGCGGGTGGACAGCGGGATGAACAGGTACACCATGACCGGCGTCAGGGCCAGGGTGCTGAGCAGTACCCGGGGCACGAGGTCGAGTGCCGTCAACCAATGGCCGAACAGCAGGTTGAAGGCCAGCGAAACTGGGAAAAACGCCAGCCAGATGGCCACGGCCTGCTTCCAGCGTGGCGGTTTCCGCACCGTGTTGGTGCCGAACCAGTCGTCGATACCGCTAACGCGCGCCTCTTTGGGGCGTTCGAACAGACCGTTGCCGCGTTGTAACCATGCGCGGCGAGAGGCGGAGTGCTCCCAGGCAAGCAGCGTCGGCTCGTCGCTGAAGCGGAAGATGATCTGAAATTCGTCGCCATCCCGGGGCGGGGCAAGGATGCCCGAGCCGAGGTAGCCAGGGAAGTCGGTGGCCAGCTGTTCGCCTTCGTGCAGCCAGGCCAGCAGGTCCTGGTAGCGGCCATGGGCGGCGCGGCGCGACACCATGAGGGTGACGGGTGGGGTAGACATTGTGTATCTCCTGGCAACGGGGCTGGCGGGTAGCTGGCCCTTTGGCTGTGTGGCCCGGGGTGGTGGGCGACGCAGTCGTGCATGCAAGAATCGGGCACGCATTATCGCGAAGTTGCGTTCCTCGGCAACTATCAGCTGGCAAACGGTGGGTCCAACAGACCGACACGGTCGTAGTAAGCTATGTGCACAGTTTTTACGCACTCAGGGTACTTCGTGCAGATGAACGAGCAGGGACGTAAACCGGTGATCGATGCGAGTTTCGAGCAGCAGGAGCTGTTTCCGATTCGTGAAGTGTCACGCTTGACCGGTGTCAACGCCGTGACCCTTCGCGCCTGGGAACGCCGTTATGGGCTGATCCAGCCCATCCGTACCGACAGTGGCCACCGCCTGTATTCCCTGGCTGATATCGATGAAATCCGCCGTATCCTCGGTTGGCTGGAGCGCGGCGTGGCGGTCAGCAAGGTGGGCAGCATTCTCGCTCGCGACAATGCGCTCTCCGGGCAGGCTGGCGGCGCGGTGGACGCCTGCCTGCGCTGGCAAAACCAGATTCGCCTGGCGGTACAACACTTCGATGTGGCGAGCCTGAATCGCCTCTATGACGAGGTGTTCGCGGCCAGCACCCTGGACCAGGTTTTCGCCGATGTGTTCATGCCGGTTTGGCATGACATGGTCGTTCGGCAAGGCGGCTATGGGCAGGCCAGCGAATGGCTGTTCTATGACCAGTTCCTGCGCGGTCGGGTTTTCGCCCGCTTGCAGCTGGCCCGTGTGCCGTGTAGCCGCACCGTGCTCTTGGCGCCATTGCCGGGGCAGTGCCATGAGCTTGAGTTGCTGGTAACCAGCCTGATACTGGGCAGCGACGAAACACGCGTGATCCCACTGGCTAACGGGCAGCCGCTGCAAGAGCTTGCGCTGGTCTGCGAACGGCTGAAGCCGGACGCCCTGGTGCTGTTTTCCCATCAGTCCCCCACAGCAGAACTCGCCCGGCACTTCAAGCGCCTGGCATCGATGCTGGAATGCCCATTGTTACTGGCCGGTGAAGCGGCGGAAGCGGTACAGGACAGCCTGGCTGGCAGCCCTGTAGCCTGCCTGGGCGCGCAGGGCAGTGTGATGCGTCAGCGCTTGCGGCAGTTTCTGGCCCGTCAGCTCGATACTTGAGTGTGCAGTTCGGGGTGGGCGTGGCGGTGGGCCTGGAGGATGTAGTCGCGCAGGCGTTCGATTTCTTCGGCTGGGCTTTGGCCGAGGTCGTAGGCAGCCAGGTCCGTGCCGATGCGCCGGCCCAACACACCATGCAGTTCGATCGGGGTGATGCCGCCCGGGGCGAAGCGCAGCTCGAAGCGGGCGGGGGCTGTTGGCAAATCACGGACTTCCAGCAGCACGCCTTTGAAGGAAATCTCGCGCACCCACAGGCCACTTGCCTCGTCATGGGCATCGAGCAGTGCGCTCGGCTGGTCCAGCGACAAGCGCCATGGGCGCAGCATGGGGCCGTCTTCGTAGATTTCCGGTGATCCCAGCTGCAGGTGCAGGGCGTGGAACTCGTCCTCTACCAGCTGCAGGGGAAAACTGATCTGCTGGTTGTTGAACTGGGCCTGCAAGGTCACCTGCTCGTTAGCCACCAACCGGGTGAGCAAGCTTTGTATGCGGCGGTCGCCATTGACCAGCAGGCTCGACATGGTGTCAGCCAGGTTAAGTTGCGGCGAATGCTGCATGTTCTGTATGAAATCCAGCTCGTCCTGGGTCAGGAGCGCGTCTGCTTGCATGATCGAACTCGGTGGTGGCGATTTCTTCAACGGAATTGACCGTGCGTGGCGGACTTGGTTCAGGCGCGTTCGTCGGGTTTCGGACGAGCGCGCAGTTCTGCAAGCTCCCGTTCCAGTTCGACCTGGCGGCTGACGTCCTTCTGGATGCCGATGAAGTAGGTGCGCTGGTCGAAGTCGCTCTTTACCGGCGTGATCGACAGCTCGTTCCAGAAGGCGCTGCCATCCTTGCGATAGTTGCGCAGTACCTCGCGGCATGGGCGGCCTTCGGCCATGGCCTTGCGGATGCGTGCGCGGCCAAGCTGGTCACGGTCGTCACCCTGCAGGAACCGGCAATCCTGGTAGAGAATCTCGTCACGGCTGTAGCCAGTGAGGCATTCGAAAGCGGCGTTCACGTAAATCAGGATGGTGTCGTCGCCTTCCTTTTCGGCAACCACGATGCCGTCATTGGACGCATCGACCATCGATTGCAGCAATTGCGCGTTGATCATGTCCGGGCCATTGGTAAAGAAAAACGGAAGATGGCGACGTGGGTAACGGCGGCCTTTTGCCAGCGTTGAATGCTAGTATCCTACGTTTTCACTCAGTTTCGGAATCCTCTACCCGATGAAAGTCGCCATTATTTCCGGCTCGGTCTATGGCACCGCCGAAGAAGTCGCCCGTCATGCTGAATCGCTGCTCAAGGCGGCGGGGTTCGAGGCCTGGCATGCTGCGCGTGCCACCCTTCAGGATCTTCAGGGCTTTGCCCCCGACGCCTTGCTGGCCGTGACCTCTACCACCGGCATGGGTGAGCTGCCGGACAACCTCATGCCGCTGTACAGCACCCTTCGCGACACACTGCCCGCGGCCTGGCGCGGCCTGCCTGGCGCGGTGATCGCCTTGGGCGACTCCAGTTACGGCGATACCTATTGCGGGGGTGGCGAGCAGATGCGTGAGCTGTTCGCCGAACTGGGCGTGCGCGAAGTGCAGCCAATGCTGCGCCTGGATGCGAGCGAGACGGTGACCCCGGAAGCGGATGCCGAGCCTTGGCTGGCTGAGTTGGTGAGCGCACTGAACGCCTGACCCGGCACCTGTGCAGGCGTGTTAGCCGTGGGGCTCGCGCAACAAGGCCAACCACGCCTGCGCCGCCCGTGACAGGTAGGCGCCGCGCCGCCAGATAAACGCGATATCCCAACGCAAATCCTCCTGCGCATGCAACGGCACACGCACCACCCCGGGGCGCTCCAGCGCTTTTGCCACCACCCGGGGCAGCATCACCACGCCCTGGCCCGCCGCCACCAGCGCCGCCAAAAAATCCGCCTGGCCGCTGCGCCCGCCTTCCTTGGGGGTGAAGCCCTGCTGCTGGCACGCCTTCAGCAGCCGGTCGTTGAGCACGAAACTGCGCTGGTACAGCAGGAACGGTGTATCGGCCAGTTGCCCCAGGCCCACGGCGTCCAGGCCCGCCAGGGCATGGCCAGCCGGCAGCAAGGCATCCAGCGGTTCGTTGCAGAAGGGCTGGTAGTCGAATGCCTCGTCGGTGGGCGTCAAACAGCCGCCCAGTTCCAGTTCGCCACTTCTGACGGCCTGTTCGACGCTGCGGCTGCCGCCTTCGAGCAGCTGGATGGCGATGTTCGGATGGCGTCGCCGGTACTCGGCGAACAAGCCGGCGAACAGCGTGTCGCTGCCAAGCATCGGCAAGCCCAGGCGTAGTTCGCCACGCTCCATCTGGCTGAGATCGTCCAGCTCGTTGAGCAGCGCCTGGCGCTGGCGCAGCAGGGCTTCGCCACGCTCCAGCACGATGCGCCCGGCAGCGGTCAGGTGCAGGTGCGACGCTTGGCGCTCCAGCAGCGGCTGGCCCACATCTTGCTCAAGCTGGGCCACCTGCTTGCTCACGGCCGACTGGCTGATGTGCAGGGTCTGTGCGGCCTGGGTAAAACCGCCACGGTGCACCACTTCGATGAAGCTGCGCAGTTGTTTGAATTCCATTGCTTCGATTCCATTATGGAATGGCAGGCAGTCTAACAATTCGCTTCTGGCCTAGGCAGCCAAATCTTAAAATGAGGGCCTGTCGAGGAACCCCGCCATGAAACCTGCATTATTGAAAAAAGCCCTGCGCCTGCTCGTCGAGCTGGCGGTTCTCTGTGCCCTGTTCCTGCTCGGTGGCCAGATTGCCAGTTGGCTGGGCTGGCCGATCCCCGGTGGTGTGATGGGCCTGGCACTGCTGTTGATACTGTTCGCTTCGGGTGTGCTCAAACCGGCCATGCTGCAATTGGGGGCCGGCTGGCTGATGGCTGAGATGCTGCTGTTCTTCATCCCGGCGCTGATGAGCCTGCTCGACTATGGCGCATTGATCCGTGAAGAGGGCTGGCGCATCTTGCTGGTGATCGCCGTGAGCACGCTGATGGTGATGATAGTGACCGCCATGACTGTTGAGATGGTGTGCCGCTGGAGGCTGCGCCGTGAGCCTTGAACCCATGCCGCTGTTCTGGTTGGCCTTGACCTTGCTGGCTTACCTGGGCAGCCGTTGGTTGTATCGGCGTAGCCAGCGCTACCTGCTGTCGCCGTTGATCCTGGTGCCGGTGTTGCTGCTGGCTGTGGCCGTGCCGCTGCATACGGCCTATGCCGAGTATGCGCGCAACACCCACTGGTTGATGGGCGTGCTCGGCCCGGTGACTGTCGCCTTCGCGGTGCCGATCTGGCAGCAGCGGGCCATGCTGGCGCGCCATTGGCCGGCCCTGATGGTGGGCATGGTAGCCGGCAGCAGTGCCTCGATCGCCAGCTCCTGGGGGCTGGCGCACCTGTTGGCGCTGGACAGCGCAACCAGCCTGTCGCTGGTGCCGCGCTCGATCACCACGCCATTTGCCATGCCCCTGGCCCATGACCTGGGTGGGGTGCCAGAACTGACCGCGGTGTTCGTGATGTTCACCGGCGTGCTCGGTGCCATGTTCGGCGGTGTGCTGTTGCGTTGGCTGCCGCTGCGTACGCCGTTGGCACGGGGGGCGCTGTTCGGTGTTGGCGCGCATGGTGCCGGGGTCAGCCGGGCGCAGGAAGTGGGCCGTGAGGAAGGCTCGGTGGCCGGCCTGGTGATGGTCCTGACCGGGCTGCTCAACCTGTTCGCGGCGCCGTTGTTGGCCTTGCTGCTCTGACCGTTCGTGCCACTGACTCGCTCAGTCATCAAGCTGGCTGGCAACGCAAGTTCCAGCCAATGGGCTGCTGGCTAGACTTTGCCTCGACATAGAGAGCACATGTAAGTGCCGAGGTGACATGCAATGACCGCAGCCTTGCCCTATTCCGCCAATACCACTACACCGGGACCCAACTGATGCCTATGGCCGAGATTCCATTGTGCGTCTGGCGTACCCGGGCACAGAGTTTCATGTTCCGGGGCCAGAGCATCCGCTACTGGACCGCAGGGCAAGGAGAGCCTCTGCTTCTGTTACACGGTTTCCCCACCGCCAGTTGGGACTGGCACTACCTGTGGGGCCCTCTGAGCCAACGTTTCCGGGTGATCGCTTGCGACATGCTCGGCTTTGGTGATTCGGACAAGCCTGTCGATCACACTTACAGCCTGATGGAGCAGGCAGACTTGCAGCAGGCATTGCTTGCCCATCTGCAGGTCGCGCAGCCCGTGCACCTGCTGGCCCACGACTACGGCGGCAGCGTGGCTCAGGAACTGCTGGCGCGACACCATGAGCAGCGTGCCGACATCGCCAGTTGCGTGTTTCTCAACAGCGGGCTGTTCCCCGAAAGCTGCCGCATGCTACTGATCCAGAAGCTGCTGCTCAGCCGGTTTGGCTGGCTGGTCGGGCGCTCGTTCGGGCGTGACGACCTGGTGCGTAATGTGATGCAGGTGTATGGCCCTTGCACCCATCCCAGTGAAAGCGCGCTGGATGATTTCTGGAGCCTGATCGCTGCCAACCGGGGCACGCGCATCCTGCACAAGCTGGTGGGCTACATGCCGGAGCGCAGGTTACACCGCGAACGCTGGGTCGGGGCGATGCAACGTAAAGGCGTGCCGCTGCGCTTGATCAATGGCGTGGTCGACCCGCTTTCCGGCGCGCACATGCTTGAGCGCTACCGGCAACTGGTGCCGGAGCCGGACACCGTGCAGTTACTGGGCATTGGCCATTACCCGCATACTGAAGCGCCGGTGCAGGTGCTGCGCCACTACCTGGCCTTTCGTGAGCAGCCGCTGAGCTTCTACCCGCCGAAAGTGGCGTGGTCATGACGAGGCTTCGGCGTCGGCCACCTGACAGCCAGGGTGCATGTTCCGACGCCAAAAAAAAGGCCGCTGCAAGCCGCAGCGGCCAATCGAGACGTCAGATCAAGGAGCTTCAAAATCTACGTCGGTGAACCTGGCAGGCTTGAAAGGCGGGGGGGAGAGCCCTTCAAGCCGGCCAGTGAGTCAAGAATAAGCGCTTGATCCGTCAGGAAAAATAGCTTCTGTCGACATTCACCGTTACGTATCAGGCAACAGTGCCAAGTGCTGGGTAAGCTTCCCTGCGCTATTGCCTTTATCATCCGTTCACTCTGCTGCTTCGGTAATTTTGGAGCACAGTTCATGTCTTTCGATTTCAATTTTGGCACCCCCGATCTCGGTGAGGGGTGCCCAGATGCACGCTCTGTGAAAGAACAGGTGAAGGCCATGATGGCTCACGCCCAGGAGCTGCAACAACTGATGGCTACGGTTGCGCAACTGGCCAGCCTGATCCCGGAGGCTCATCGGCAACAGTTCACCGAGCAGAAGCGTTTACCGTTGGCGGTTGTCGAGTCGCTTGTGCCGCAAAGGCAGGCGGTTCTTGACCAGTGGTGGGAGCAACAGTCCAGATTAAGTTTGAAACCACTTACCCTGGCGTCCCGTTTGATCCAGCTGATGTTTGCCGAAACGCGCCTCAAGGCCCTTACGTTCAAGGCCTGGGAAGCCGGTATCGAGGCCCTCGAACAGGACGGGGACGCAAACAAGCATGAGGTGTACCTGGTTGCCGGAGATTTGCGTTTTCGTTTGCCGGGTGTCGTCGCCAGCCGTCATGACCTCGAACAGAACCCGGACGCACCTGCGGATTTTCTGATTTACAGCCTGGCCAGCGGTTGCTGGTTCGACACTGAACGCGCGCGCGCAGCCCGTGAACTCGCCCCTGCCTTTGCTGAAGGCAGCCCGTTGCGTTGGCTGTTGTCTTCGCAAGAGCGAGCGGCGTTGTCTACGGAGGGTTTGACACTCGATTTCGTGCCGCTGCAGGTGCCACTTCACAGGTATTTCATCCGTGATCTGCAGGCTATCCAGCTTGAAGCCACCCGGCGCAGCCTGTGGGTCAAGGTCGATGACGCCCGGCGTCTGGCCCAGCTCGACAGTGCGGCTCGGCTTGAGCCTCTGGTGGCTGCGCTGCAGAAACGTGCGACGCGGCATGTGCGAGCGTACCGCACCAGCCTGCTGCCCGAATGGCGGCGGTTCATGCAGGGCGAGGAACTGCAAGCCTATCGACAGCTGGAAGATGACCTGCAGGTGAAGGAGCAGCGTTGCACCGAGCGTCTGGCGCAATGGCGCGACCTGCGCAGCTTCGCCAGGAAACAGGTCCAGCAAGCCCTTGGCCTGGATATCGACCCCGAGCAGGTACGACTGCGTGTCAGTCACGTCGATGACCCTGAGCAGGCGATGAAACACACCCTGCTCGATTGGGCGCTGAGTGGTGGCTACAGCGGGGGCCAGCTCAAGGTCGAAGTCCTGGGTGAGCGGCACCGTTCATTGTTGGGGAGTACCTCTATCCAGAGCGTGATCGAAAAACTGGATTTGCGCGTGAACTACGTCAAGCAGATCCGTACGCTCTATGACGACGCTTTGACCATGGCCGCACTGTGTGAGGTTCTCGATGCGCGGCTGGCGCTGGCCAATCAGGCCGCTCGTCATCAGGGTTTTCACCCGGCGGCGTTCGATCTGTTGCACCACGCACGCCTGGGGAAAATGCAGGCCAATGTCATCAGCGCCGGTCTGGTTTGCCTCGATGGTGCGCAAACGCCCTTGAAGGACCTGCTGTGCCTGGTGCAGGGCGATCAGTACCTGCTCTATGCCCCTGGGGCGCCGGGAGGCGATTTTCATCTTTTCGACTCACTCGAAAAAATGGCGCTCGAAATCGGTAGCTGGACCTTGTGGCCGGTAGGCAGTGAGTACCTGCTGGGGCAATGCTCGCGGGCCCAGCATGATTCGCTCAAGCGCCATTTGCGCAAGGTCGAGATGCTACCCACCGACTGGACCATGCACAGCGTGACGCTCGCGCCGATCAAGTCGCAGCAGTGGCCGGATGTGCTCAAAGCTCTGGCCAAGCGCAAGATCCTTGCCCTGATCGAGGATCAACAGGCCACCACGCCAAGCTGGTTCATCAACGCCAGTCGTGCCGAGCAGCAGGCACTGGTTGATATCGATCAACTGCTCAAGCTGGCGCAGGCCAGGTATCAGTCGCTGATGAAGATGCCGAGCTTTCGCACCTTCGCCCATCGACAGGTGACGGAAAAGATCAACTCATACCCGGGCAATCGCGGCGGCCCAATCAACCCGGATCAGGTATTGATAACGCTGGAAGAGGATGCAATTCGCACACTGACACAGACTGTCATCAAAGGTTATCCCACGTATTACAATTTCTCCGACTTTGCCCGCATCACCTCGGCTACCGGCCAGGATATCTCGCACCTGAGCCCGGCGCTGCTGGGGAGCTACATTCGTGCTGCCGACCTGGGCAACAAGTACATCGAAGAAGTGAAAGCGCAGTTACTCGACCGCTCCAGGCCGGAATATGAAAGGCTCAGGCAGTGTTATCGCACGCTCTTTGCTTTGAAGATCAGGCGTGCCGTGCTCAGCGAGAAACTTCAGGGAAGCTTGTCGGGCCGCCATGCGCAGTGGCTGGAATCGGTGATCGACACTTTTTCGGGAACCTCGATCGACGCGACGTGCAACCTTTATCCGTTGTGGATAGACGATTGCCCTGTTCAAGGTGCCTACCTGCTGAAGCATGCTCGTGACCGCGAGCTTGAGCCCTTGGTCTATCTGCCAGAAATCGAGCAAGGCCCCACGCTGCGGACCCTCAGCGAGCTGGCAAGGACTTGGCGTGAGCACGACTTGGCAGGTTATTGCCAAGACCGCGTGCCGTTATCGAACCAGGCGCGCCTGAACGTATTGATCGAAGAGCAACTGCGCGCCGGGGATGGCATTGAGGTGGTGCTGGACGCCGTTGCCCGAGGCAGGGGCGTGCGGCCGCCGATAGGCGAGACCGGGCGTATCGGGGATCCTGTCCAGGACCTGGAGAAACGTATCAGGCGGATGATCAACGAAGCCGCTGAAGACAGCGCCGACGCTGCCGAGCGTATTTCGGCCGTGGTGGTGGAGTGGGGGATCGTACTGGCCGGCATCCTCACCGTGCCGTTTCCGCCGGCAGCTATGGCCGTCGGGCTGTTCTGTGCGGCCAGGTCCTTCGTCACCGGGGCCATCGCATGGAGCGATGGCGACCGTTCCGCCGCCTTGCTGTCGTTCGCGGCGGGGGTTGCAGGAACGGTGGCTTCCACGGGGGTCTTGGTGCGGCTGTTCGGTGCCGCACAGAAATACATCACCGTGCTTTCCCGGGCAGAGGTGTCTCAGCCCACGGCATTCTCGCGTGTGATCGGGCGGCTATGCGATGACTACGGCGATTTGGTGAGTGAGGTGGCGCCCGCCCTTTATGACGGCTTCTCTCAGGAACTGCTCTGGCTCGTCGAGGAGGAAACGCTAGACGTCGAAGCGCAGTGTGGGTTGCCCGCGTAACCCATGCGCCAGCTCACGGTTCGTGCGGCCGTGAGCAGGCGCTGCGCCGCCGGCCCATGTTCATCGGCATGGAAGATCGACGTCGGCCCGACCACGGTCATCACCGCGGCGATCTGCCCCATGGCGTTGAATACCGGCGCCGACAGCGCATCCACCCCCGGCATCAGCAGGCCATGCACATGGTGCAGGCCCTTTTCGCGGATGCCGGCCAGCAGTGTGTGGTAGTCACTGGCGGTTTGTTGCAATGCGGCCAGTTCCCTGTCGCGCAGTTCCTGGGTTTCTCGCTCGGGCAGGTAGGCGGCGAATACCAGGCCAGTGGACGAACTGAGCAACGGCAGCACCGAACCGATCTGGGTCACCACGGTGACCGCGCGCACGGCAGGTTCGATGCTTACTACCGTGGCCCCCTGGTTGCCCCACACGGCGATGAAGCAGCTTTCGTTGAGCTCATCTCGCAACTGCGACAACGGCATTGCCGCCACCTTCAGCACATCGATGCTGCCCAGCGCCGCCAGCCCCACCCGCAATGCCTCGCGCCCCAGCCCGTAATGGTTGGTGGCCGTATCCTGTTCGGCAAAACCACTGGCAATCAGCGCCTGCAGGTAGCGATGCACTTTGCTCGCAGGCATCTGCACGTGCTCGGCCAGGCGTGATAGTGACGTCGAGGGCGAGAGTTCAGCGAGGGCCTTGAGGATGTCGGTGCCGACTTCCGCCGAGCGGACCTTCTGCTTGCCGGTGTCGGTGGAGGCGTTGGCTTTGGCCATGGGAGGGGAGGTTCCGGGTTTATCGTGTCGCCTTTATAGCTTGACGCCTTGAACGGAGCAAATTACGTTATTCGTAATCTGATTACGATAAAAACAAAACCCGGAGGCATCGATGAACCGCGACACGTCGCCCGACCTTCACTACCTGAGCGGCTTCGGCAACGAATTCGCCAGCGAAGCATTGCCCGGGGCGCTGCCTGTCGGGCAGAACTCCCCGCAGAAGGCCCCGTATGGCCTGTATGCCGAGCTGCTGTCGGGCACGGCGTTCACCATGACCCGCAGCGAGCTGCGCCGTACCTGGCTGTACCGCATTCGCCCTTCTGCCTTGCACCCACGCTTCGAGCGCCTGGCGCGCCAGCCGCTCGGCGGGCCACTGGGTGGCATCAACCCCAACCGCCTGCGCTGGAGCCCGCAGCCGATTCCTGCTGAACCGACCGATTTCATCGAAGGTTGGCTGCCCATGGCTGCCAACGCCGCAGCGGAAAAACCGGCTGGCGTGAGCATCTATATCTACCGCGCCAACCGGTCCATGGAACGGGTGTTCTTCAACGCAGACGGTGAGCTGCTACTGGTGCCGGAACAGGGCCGCCTGCGTATCGCCACCGAGCTGGGCGTGATGGAGGTCGAACCGTTGGAAATTGCGGTGATCCCACGTGGCATGAAGTTCCGCGTCGAACTGCTTGACGGCCAGGCCCGTGGCTACATCGCGGAAAACCACGGTGCGCCGCTGCGTCTGCCGGACCTGGGCCCGATCGGCAGCAACGGCCTGGCCAACCCCCGCGACTTCCTCACGCCTGTGGCCCACTACGAAGAAGCGGAAGGCCCGGTGCAGCTGGTACAGAAGTTCCTGGGTGAACACTGGGCCTGCGAGCTGCAGCACTCGCCACTGGACGTTGTGGCCTGGCATGGCAGCAACGTGCCGTACAAGTATGACCTGCGCCGCTTCAACACCATCGGCACGGTCAGCTTCGACCACCCGGACCCCTCGATCTTCACCGTGCTCACCTCGCCAACCAGCGTGCATGGTATGGCCAACATGGACTTCGTGATTTTCCCGCCACGCTGGATGGTGGCCGAGAACACCTTCCGTCCGCCATGGTTCCACCGCAACCTGATGAACGAGTTCATGGGGCTGATCAATGGCGCCTACGACGCCAAGGCCGAGGGCTTCCTGCCGGGTGGTGCCTCGTTGCACGGGGTGATGAGTGCCCATGGCCCCGACGCCGAAACCTGTGAAAAGGCCATTGCCGCTGACCTGGCGCCACACAAGATCGACAACACCATGGCCTTCATGTTCGAGACCAGCCAAGTGTTGCGCCCGAGCCTGCAAGCCCTTGAATGCTCGCAATTGCAGGCCGACTACGATAGTTGCTGGGCGACTTTGCCGAGCACCTTCAACCCGAACCGGAGATAACCCATGAACCACTCTGCCAATGCCCGTAGCTGGGTCGAGCACGCCAACGGGCACAGCGACTTCCCCCTGCAGAACCTGCCATTGGGCATCTTCAGCCGGCCGGGTGAAGCCAGGCGCTGTGGCGTGGCCATCGGCGACGCGATCCTCGACCTGGAGGCGGTGCTGGCCGCCGGCCTGTTCGACGGGGCGGCCAAGGCCGCCGTTGAAGCCACCCGCGGCGGGGCTCTGAACGCATTCTTCGCTTTGGGCCGCAACGCCCGCGTAGCCCTGCGCGAGCGTTTGCAGGTGCTGCTGGGCGAGCACAGCGAACACCAGGCAGCCCTGAAGCCGGCGCTGCTCCCGGCCAGCGACTGCCAGCTGCACGTGCCAGCGCAGATCGGTGACTACACCGATTTCTACGTTGGTATCGAGCATGCGAAGAACGTGGGCAAACTGTTCCGCCCCGACAACCCACTGCTGCCCAACTACAAGTACGTACCGATCGGTTATCACGGCCGCGCCTCCACCATCCGCCCGTCCGGCACCGACGTGCGCCGGCCCAAGGGTCAGACCCTGCCGGCCGGGCACACCGAGCCGAGCTTCGGCCCTTGCGCTCGTCTGGACTACGAACTGGAACTGGGTATCTGGATTGGCCAGGGCAATGACATGGGCCAGGCAATTCCGGTAGGCGACGCTGCCGAGCACGTAGCCGGCCTGTGCCTGCTCAACGATTGGTCGGCGCGCGATATCCAGGCTTGGGAATACCAGCCACTGGGGCCGTTCCTGTCCAAGAGCTTCATCACCACCATTTCGCCCTGGGTAGTCACCGCCGAAGCGTTGGAGCCGTTCCGCTGCGCCCAGCCGGAGCGCCCGGAGGGCGACCCGCAGCCACTGTCGTACCTGCTGGACAAGCGCGACCAGGCCAGCGGTGCATTCGATATCGAACTCGAAGTGCTGCTGCTGACCGAGCGCATGCGTGAGCAGGGCATTGCCCCGCACCGCCTGACCCTGAGCAACACCCGCAGCATGTACTGGACCGTGGCGCAGCTGGTGGCGCACCACAGTGTCAACGGCTGCCAGCTGCAGCCAGGTGACCTGTTCGGTTCGGGCACGCTGTCGGGCGCCACGCCGGGATCGTTCGGTAGCCTGCTGGAGATCACCGAAGGCGGCAAACTGCCGGTCGAGCTGGCCAGCGGCGAGGTGCGCAAATTCCTCGAAGACGGCGACGAAATCATCCTGCGTGCCCGCTGCACACGTGACGGCGTGGCCAGCATCGGTTTCGGTGAGTGCCGCGGCACGGTCATCGCAGCCAACTGAGGAGGCAGGGGTATGGAGCTGTACACCTATTACCGTTCCACCTCGTCCTACCGGGTGCGCATTGCCCTGGCACTGAAGGGGCTGGCTTACCAGTCCCTGCCGGTCAACCTGCTGCAGGGTGAGCAGCGTGACGAGGGCTATGTAGCCGTCAACCCGCAGGGCCGCGTACCGGCCTTGCGCACCGACGGTGGTGAGGTGCTGGTGCAGTCGCCGGCGATCATCGAGTACCTGGAAGAGGTTTATCCACAGCCTGCGTTGCTGCCGGCCACAGCCGAGGCACGGGCCAAGGTACGTGGGGTGGCGGCCATCATTGGTTGCGACATTCATCCGCTGCACAACGTCAGTGTGCTCAACCGGCTGCGCCAGGCCGGTCAGGATGAGGGGCAGGTCAACCAGTGGATCGGCCACTGGATCAGCCAAGGGCTCGCGGCAGTGGAGCAACTGATTGGCGATCACGGTTTCTGCTTTGGCGACACGCCTGGGCTGGCGGATGTGTACCTGATCCCGCAGTTGTACGCGGCCGAACGCTTCAACATCGACCTCGACAGCTTCCCGCGCATCCTGCGGGTTGCCGCACTGGCGGCCGCGCACCCGGCGTTCGCCAAGGCCCATCCCGCCCAGCAGCCGGACAGCCCGGCTCAGTGAAGTGAACGGTTCGCCGCCGGAAGCTTGCCGATTCGCTCGGACAGCTTCAGGCGCTGGACCGGGTCTTCCGTCAGCAGCAATGCATGCTCCAGGTCGAAGCGCTCGGCCTGTGGGCAATCCAGATGATGGTAGAGCGAGGCGCGAGTCATGTAGTCGCTCACCTGCACCGGGCCCAACTGCATGATCCGCTCTGCATCGATCAATGCCGCCAGGTGGTTGTCGTTACTGATGTGCAGTTGGCGCAGGTTGCGTGACAGGCGTTGCAGCATCTGCAGCGGGCTGGCGCTGCGCAGGTGCTCGGCTGTCAGCGCCAGGTGCGGGCCGAACTGGCGCGCCAGCAATTCGCGGCAGTCGCTGGGATACAGGCGCCGGCCGCCACAGGGATCGAGCAGGTGGTCGGCACCCGGCACGCGCAGCAGGAAATGGCCAGGGAAGCCCACACCCTCCAGCGGTATGGACAGGCGCCTGGCCAGTTCCAAAGCGAGGATGGCCAGGGTCAGTGGTTGGCCGCGGCGGCGCTGCAGTACCTTGTCCATCATCGCCGCATGGGGGCGCAAGGGGTGATATTCATCCTGCTGAAAACCCAGCGCATTGAGCTGGCGCAGCAGTGGCTGGGCCAGTTCGCATAGTGGAAGCATCGGCAGGTTGGCGCTTATCTCGTGCTGCAGGTCGTGCAGCGCAGCAAGGCTGGCCGCGGGCTCGACACCAGGGTCGTGCTCGGCAGCAATCCACAATGCGGCTTCCAGCAGGTCGACAGGCTCGCGTTCCAGGCAGGCCAGGCAGGCTTGACGTGGCTTCATGGGGCATCTCCACACACGTTTGAGTATTAGCTGTGGCGCGTGGTTTCGTCCAGTGGTCCGGCGGCGGCGTCAACGCCGAGGCCGTGCCTATACTGGAAGGAGCACCTCGTAGGGGAGCCGGTCGATGTTCGCGCTGATGCAAAGCACCCGTACCCAGTCACTGCACCTGTTCAATGACCCGCCTACGGGCCTGAAAGCCGTTGTGGCAATCCACAGTGAGCATTTGGGCCCGGCCATGGGGGGGTGCCGCTACCTGCCTTATGCCGATGACGAAAGCGCCATGACCGACGCGATTCGCCTGGCCCAGGGCATGAGCTACAAGGCAGCACTGGCCGGCTTACCGATGGGGGGTGGCAAAGCGGTGATCATGCGCAACCCGCATGTGGAAAACCGCGCCGCGCTGTTCGAGGCCTTTGGCCGCTTCATCGATACTTTCCATGGCCGCTTCATTATCGCCGTGGACAGTGGCACCTCGACCTTGGACATGGACTGCATTGCCCACAGCACGCCCTACGTGACCAGCACCACTGCGTCGGGCGACCCATCGCCACATGCGGCGATGGGGGTGTTCGCGGGCATACGTGCCACAACCTCGTTCCGGCTGGGCAGCGATGACCTGAGAGGCTTGCGGATAGCGGTGCAGGGGTTGGGCAATGTCGGTTATGCACTGGCGGAGCAATTGCATGCGGTGGGCGCGGAGCTGCTGGTCAGCGACCTGGACCCGGGGCGGGTGCGGCTGGCGATGGAGCAGTTCGATGCCAAACCGGTGACCAACGATGCGTTGATCAGTACCCCTTGCGATATCTTTGCACCCTGCGGCGTGGGCCCGGTACTGAACGGGCAGAGCGTGATGCAACTGCGTTGTGCGGCAGTGGCGGGGGCGGCCAACAACCAGCTGACTACCTTGCAGGTGGCAGACCAACTGGAGTCGCGCGGCATATTGTATGCACCTGACTACGTGATCAATGCCGGTGGGCTGATCTATGTGGCTCTCACCCACCGTGGCGAAGACCAGCGCACGATTACTGCGCACCTGGCGCGGATCCCTTCACGGCTGACCGAAGTGTTTGGCCATGCGCAGGCGGAGAAGCGTTCGCCGGCAAGGGTGGCGCAGATGTTGGCGGAGCGGTTGTTGTATGGCTGAAGGTTGATGATGGCGTGGTGGGCCACTTCGCGGGTAAACACGCACCCCTCCAGCGATATCATTCGGCAGCAGTACCCTCAAGCAATTCGGCCAGCGCATCCGGCTGGCTTTTGAACGCCCGGGCGAACACATCGCGGTTCTTCGCCATGTAGATACCGGCTTCCTCGACCTGCTGCTCGGTCAGCGACGGCACCGCCTTGTGCAGCACTTCGGCCAGGCGCTCGGCCAGTTCGAGCATCTTGTCGTGACGGTCTGCTTCGGCCTTATCCATGAACAAGCGCTCCGGGTCGCGGCTGCTGCGGTACACCACTTCGACGGCCATTCATCACCTCTATGCCTTTTTGCTGGTTGCTTTGCGATTTACTGTATCTATATACAGTAATGGCAATGCGGGTTGGTTCGCAAGCAGAAATTGTATCGTGGCATAGACCGAGCGCTGCGGGTGCGCCTTTGCCAGGAACAATTGGCCCGAAATAGACGTAGGAGCGGGCTTGCCCGCGAATGCGGTGGCGGCTGCGACGGTGAATGACCGGGAGATATTGGCCGGCAGGTCTGGCCTATTCGCGGGTAAACCCGCTCCTACAATGCCCAAATCGGCATCATCCATCAGCGCCTTGGCCATGGCACTCAGATAATGGGCGGCCCAGATCATCATGGGCTTCTCCTCCATCAGGCCAGTAATGGTCAATTCACGCACATAGCCCATCAATTCCGACGACTGCTCGCGGGCGTCCCTGCAGGGGATGCCGGGCTCGATGCGGAACAGTGGATGGGTGCTGTTTTCGCCTTGATAGAAAGTGGTCTTGCCGACGGTGAATTGGGTGTCTTCTGTTGTCATTGTTCAATTCCCTGAAGTTTCTCGAGTGCCTGGCCGACCCTTTCGCGGGCATGCCCGCTCCCACAGGTACAGTGCAAGTCTTGAAGACTGTGGTGATCCTGTGGGAGCGGGCGAGCCCGCGAAGAGGCCGGCCCTCCCGGCACATTAACCAGCCTTAGTGCGAAGTCCTGGGCTCAGCGGGCATCTGCACCTGAACCAGTGCCGACTCAAGCAGAGCCCGCAGCGCCTCCAGCTCATGCATCGAGGTCATCATCAGGATCGAAACCGGTGACTTGGGCTGAAGCAGCAACGCCTGATGCACCACGGTGGCTGCGCACAACGCGTAGTCGGTGGCCTGGATCAGGGTGTCTTCGAGGGAATGGGGGTTATGGGGTGGATCGGGAACTACTTTCAGCATGGTGAAGGCCTGTTCAAAGTTGGGGCCACCACCTCCTGCTGTCAAACAATGAGGCGGCAGCTGTACATGGGTTGACAGACCGGTGAACAGAACCAAAAGCCGGCGCACACGAGGTGCCCCATGACAGCTGCCATAAAGGCAAAGCCATGTGGTTAGTTCAGGGCGGCCTGTCAAAGCCGGTCGCTGACTGGCAGCGACGACCCCAGACTAGTGCGCATGCCCGAACGCCACAATGGCAGGGAGTATCTTTGGGAAATACCCTACAAGGAAGGGGTTAAATCTGATTTTTCCCCAAGCACGGCGTGCTTTTTTGCAATGCGCTATGCCTCAAGGTGCCTTGCGGCAATCGGTCGCCTTCCAAGACAGGGGCTTGGCCCTTTAACTGCATGGCACAAGCGTCACATCAGCGACGCATCATCCTTAAAGACGTATCGGGGAATGGAACATCGTGAACATCAAATGGGCAGAAAAACTGCGCAAGGGCCTGCACGGCTCGGCCGACTCGCTGGGCAACCTGTGCGTCGAGGCGTTCCATTACCTGGCGCTGTTCGGCATTGGCGCCATCACCGCCTACGCGGCAGTGGTGACGTTCCTGGACATGCTGGGCAAGGGCGGGATCAGTGTCGATGACATCCTGCTGTTGTTCATCTACCTGGAGCTGGGGGCGATGGTGGGGATCTACTTCAAGACCAACCACATGCCGATCCGCTTCCTGCTGTACGTGGCAATCACCGCGCTCACTCGCCTGCTGATCGGCGATGTTTCGCATCACAAGGCACCGGATGAAGGGCTGCTGTACCTGTGCGGCGGCATCCTGCTGCTGGCGTTCTCGATCCTGGTGGTGCGCTACGCTTCGTACCGCTACCCCTCGACCAAGGTGCTGGACGCCAACGGCAAGGCAGTGGAGGAGGGCAAGTAGCCCTCAGTTGGCAATGAAATGGCGCGGCTCGTGGCGGGCGTCACGGGTCAGCGCGGCCAACACTTGCAGGGGGTTCTGGCTGAGTTCGATCGCAAGACCCAGGCGGATGCTGTCGATCACCCGTTGCAGGCGCACCGGGTCGTTGCGTTGGGCCGGGGTGATGAGGCGTTTGGCGACCACGCCGGCGTCGTCGGACAGGGTCAGCATGATGCTGCCGTCGAGGTTCGCAATGCTCAGGTTCACCCGGTATTCGGGGGCGAATGCAGCACTGATTCGTTCGAATGGGTTGTTCATGGTCTTGCTTCTGCGGTGAGTGATGCAGAGGTTGACCGGGACGTTCGCACGTTGGTTCAGCGCCATTTATCGGCACAAACGAAAACGCCCGGCTCAAGGCCGGGCGTTTTGCATTGCCGATCAGGCGTCCGGGTCACTCAGTTCCAAGGCGCCGCGCTTGCTGCGCAGCTTGCCGTAAAAGTGCTCCAGCGCGTGATTGAGCTTGGTGGCGGCACCGTCGACTGCCTGGTCCAGCGAACTGGCGGTGTGGGTCACGGAAATCGGTTGGTGGCCTTTCGGGCGAGCCTCCATCTGGCAGCGTTTGTCATGCGGTCCGGGCTTGACGCCGTTCTCGTCGCGCAGGTGAACCTCGATGCGGGTGAGGTCTTCTTCGTAACGTTCCAGCGAGTTCTGCAGTGTGCTGCGGACCCACTGGTCGAGCCGGGCGTTACCGTCGAAATCGTTGCTGCTGTTGACCTGGATTTGCATGATTCAATCCTTATTCAGCTTGCTCGCATGGAGACGCGCCTAGGCCCTTGAGACCCTTGGAATTTCTGCGCCTCTTGACTCTAAGGTCAGGCAACTGCGGAATGAATTCAAGCCCTTTTTGAAAATAAATTTCTTGTTGCAGATTGGCTGACTGCGGCATGCCGCTCCGTCGGCCAATCGGCTGGCGGGTTCTGGGCTTTGCTTATGAGAATTGAAATCATTATTATTGCAGCCTTTAAAACGCCCGGACCCCGCCATGACGCGCAAAACCGCTGGCCTTCCCCTCAGCTATCGCCTGGCCGTGACATCCCGTAGCCTGGCCGCGCTGCTGGGCGGCTACTTGCTGGCGTCGATGGCCAGTGTCTGTATTGCCTTGGTGGCGCCGTTGCCAAAGGTCGATGCCACGCTCACCGGTCTGTTGCTGTCGTTCGTCTTCTACCTGCTGGCGTTCATCTGGTGTTTTGCCTGCCGCAGCGCCTGGCGTGCCTGGTTGGGCGTATTGGCGCCAAGCCTGCTGCTGGGCGTGATCAGCGGCGTTGCCTACTGGATGAAAAACCCATGAAAGAAGGCTTCCGCCAGGCCATGGCCTGGCTGCACACCTGGACCGGCCTGATCTTCGGCTGGCTGTTGTTCGCCATCTTCCTTACCGGCACGCTGTCGTACTTCAAGGAAGAAATCACTCATTGGTCGCAACCTGAAGTGCGCAGCCATGCCCTAGACCCGATCAATAGCCTGGCGGTCGCTCAACGTTACCTGCAGGACAATGCAGGGCATTCGAGTACCTGGTTCATTCGCATGCCGAACGAACGGGAGGCCGCCTTGAGTGTGGGCTACCGCGACCCCAGTGGCGGCCCGCGTGGCTTCGTCAGGAAAACCCTCGATACCCAGACCGGCCAGCCGGTGGAAGCACGTGACAGCCGCGGTGGTGAGTTCTTCTACCGCTTTCACTTCCAGCTTCAGATGCCTTACCCGGTTGGCCGTTGGCTCTCGACGTTCTGCGCTTTCATCATGCTGCTGGGGTTGGTCACCGGCATCATTACCCACAAGAAGATCTTCAAAGAGTTCTTCACCTTCCGCCCTGGCAAGGGGCAGCGTTCCTGGTTGGACGGGCACAACGCCATCGGCGTGCTGGTGCTGCCGTTTCACCTGATGATCAGCTACAGCAGCCTGGTGCTGTTCATGTACATGGTGATGCCGGCGGGCATCATGGCCAGCTACGGCAATGACACCGACAAGTACTTCAACGACCTGTTTGGCCGCAACGATGCGCCCAAGGCGGCCCAGGTGGCCACACCGCTGGTAGCGCTGCCGAACCTGTACGCCAAGGTGCAGGAGCTGCAGCCGGGGGCGCGTGTCGGCAACATCCAGGTGCAGAACCCGGGCGACAGCAATGCCCGCGTCACCTTCACCCAATCGGCAGCCGACCACGTGGCTTATCGGCGTAGCGCCAACTGGACATTCGATGGGGCCAGTGGTGCGCTGTTGAGCCAGGGCAAGCCAGAGAGCGGGGTAATGATGACCGCCTTCAGTTTCGCTGGCCTGCACATGGGTAACTTTGCCGGGCCTTGGCTGCGCTGGCTGTACTTCTTCTTTGGCGTGGCCGGTACTGCGGTGATTGGTACCGGGTTGGTGATGTGGTTGGGCAAGCGCCAGCTCAAGCACGCCAAGAGCGGAGCTGTGCCAAGTGAGCTGCGCCTGGTCGAAGTGCTCAATATGGCCAGCATGAGCGGCTTGTTGCTGGCGGTGGCGAGCTTCTTCTGGGCCAACCGCCTGGTGCCCATGGCTGTCGAAGGCCGGGCCGACTGGGAGGTGAATGCTTTCTTCATCGCCTGGGGCCTGTCGCTGGTGCACGCCGTGCTGCGTAGCGGGCGCAAGGCCTGGGGCGAGCAACTGGCGCTGGGGGCGCTGGCCTTCGCGCTGCTGCCGTTGCTCAATGGCCTGACGACTGACCGGGGCTTGAACCATTCGGTGCTGGAGGGCGACTGGGCCATGGCCGGCTTCGATCTGACAGCCCTGGGGACCGGCCTGTTTCTGGCCTGGCTGGCTCGCAAGATGCTGGCCAGCCCCACGCCCGTAGCCAAGCGCGCGGCGCGTGCGACAAAAAAGCCGAGCATTGAAACGGTGGGGGCGAGCTGATGCTGGGTAACGCACTGATCGCCTTTGCAGGCTTCGTTGCCCTGTGCCTGGCGATGGTAAAGCACTTCAGCGACTTGCTCGGGCGCAAGCCGCGCCCGCGCCACTTGCACCTGTTGCGTGTCGCAGGTTGGCTGCTGCTGATACTGTCGCTGGTGCTCAGCGTGCACCAGCGTGGCTGGGCCATCGGCCTGGTGGAGTGGACCGCGGTGATGATGGCCGGGGTAACACTGTGGGTGTTCGGCCTGCCGTACCAGCCTCGTCTGCTGCTGGGCCTGGCCGCCGTCAGCGTGGTGCTGGGCCCGATACTCGCCGTATTTGCCGTGTGACCCCCGTGAGCGAGCCAGGGGATATCATCGAGCCTCACGCTGACAGCGCAGGCGCACGTGCACGTTTCGTCCAGGTGTTCCAGGCCCAGCGTGCGCGTATGGAGGCGTTGGTAAACCGTCGGGTCGGCTGCCGCGCCACCGCTTCGGACCTGGTCCAGGAGTTGTTCCTGCGTTTCTGGCGTCGCCCCGAGGTCAAGGTCGAGGCGCTGGACACTTACCTGCTGCGTTGCGCGGGCAACCTGGCCATAGACCACCTGCGCAGCGAAAGTAGCCGCGAACGCGTGGCCGAAGCCGCTGTGCCGGTGAGCGAGGCGAGCCTGGCCCAGGCCCCTGAGCAGGCCGTGGAGGTTGACCACGACTTGCAGCGTATCGAGGCCACCTTGCGTGCCTTGCCCGAGCGCACCCGGCAGATCTTCCTGCTCAACCGCATTCACGGCTGCAAGTACAGCGAAATCGCCAAAGCCATGCAGCTGTCACAGAGCGCCGTGGAAAAGCATATGATGCGCGCCCTCGAAGCGTGCAAGGCGAGTGTTGCCGAGCCCGCGTCCACCCCACGCCGGCCAGGGAGCGCCCGTCGATGAGCCGTTTACCGCCGATCACCGAAGCGCAGTTTCAGGCTGCCCTGCAATGGTTCAACCGGATCAACGAGCAACCCGGGCAAGCCGAAGGCGCGGCATTCAAGCGCTGGTTGCTGGCCGACCCCGCACACCGCGCAGCCTACGACCAGGCCCAGGTGCTTTGGCAGAAAAGCGCCGCCCCGGCAGCGCGGCTGGCGGACGAAGAACAGGACGCCCTGCAGCGCTACCTCGATACCATGGCCAGACCACCGGCGCGTGGCGGCTGGCGGCGGGTGGCAGGGCTGGCGATGGCAGCCTGCCTGGTGCTGGCCGTGGGCGTCGCGGGTGGTTGGCACCCAGGGTACTGGTTGCAGGACCTGCAGGCGGACTACCGCAGTGCCGGGCAGATTCGCCAGGTGACCTTGGCCGACCAGTCGCAGGTGACGCTTGATGCAGGTAGCGCCATTGCGGTCGATTTCGCCCAGGGTGAGCGCCGTGTGCGGTTGCTGCATGGCGCGGCGTTCTTCGAAGTTACCCATACCGGTGAGCCGTTCCTGGTGGAAGCTGCCGGCGGCGAAGTGCGGGTGCTCGGCACCCAGTTCGAGGTGCGTGAGCAAGGCGAGGGTGCCCAGGTGACGGTGCGCAGTGGGCGTGTGGGCGTCAGCCCCGCACAGGGCATGTTGGCGCGACAACTGACTGCCAACCAGCAGCTGACCTACCGCGCAGGCAGGGTAGGCGACACCCTGGCGGTGGACAGTGACAACCGCCTGGCCTGGCGCCAGGGGTGGCTGAACTATTACCAGGTGCCGCTGGCGCAGGTGATTGAAGACCTTGGGCGTTATTACCCGGGGCGTATCCTGTTGCTCGATGGTGACCTGGGGCAGCGCAAGGTCAGCGGCAGCTTCCCGGTGGCCGAGCCGCTGCTGGCGCTGGATTCGCTGGGCAAGGTGATGGGTTTTTCAAGGCAGACCGTGTTGGGGCGTTTGACCCTGGTTCGGTAGTTGCCCGTGCCGGCCTCTTCGCGGGTAAACCCGCACCTACACCGTTGCGCGCCCCCTGTAGGAGCGGGTTCACCCGCGAAGAGGCCGGCACAGCAAAAAATATTTCCAGGCACAGGTGAGGTAACAGCACGTGGCATCCGTGTAATGAGTGAAAGTGCGATTGATTCGCAATAATCACCCCCTCACAGGTCTGCGTCCATGAAGTTCTCCCCGCGTTGCGTCCCTCTCTGGTTCGGCCTTGCTGCGCTCCCGGCCTTCGCTGTCGCCCCCCTGGCAAGCGCGGCCGAGCAGCTGCAGGCCTATGCCTTCGCCCAGCCGGCCCAACCCTTGGCCCAGGCCCTGAACGCCTTCAGCCGCACCACTGGCCAGAGCGTGGTCTACACCCTTGAGCTGCAAGGCGTGCAAGCGCCAGCGCTGAATGGTCGGTTCAGCGCTGAGCAGGCGCTGCAACAACTGCTGGGCAACGCTGGGCTGGCCTGGCGCCGCGTCGACGCACGTACTCTGACCCTCGAACCTGCAGACACCTCCGGTGCCCTCAACCTGCAGGCCACCACCGTGACCTCGCAACTGGACGACTACAGCTACCAGCCCCCGGCCAGCGCTTCGATCATGCGCGGGCAGGGCCCGAGCCAGGACATCCCCCAGGCAATCAACGTGGTACCGGCCCAGGTCATCCGCGACCAGGCCCCGCGCAACCTTGATGACGCCCTGGCCAACGTCAGCGGCATTACCCAGGGCAACAACTTCGGCGGCACGTCCGACACGGTGATGAAACGTGGCTTCGGCGACAACCGAGACGGTTCGATCATGCGCGATGGCATGCCCGTGGTGCAGGGCCGCAACCTCAACGCCAGCACCGAGCGGGTCGAAGTGCTCAAGGGCCCTGCCTCGCTGCTGTACGGTATCCAGGACCCGGGTGGGGTCATCAACGTGGTCAGCAAGCGTCCGCAGTTGCAGCAGTACAACGCCCTGACCGTGCGCGGCTCGACCTATGGCAGCGGCAAGAACGGCAGCGGTGGCGGGCTCGACAGCACGGGCGCACTGGGTGACAGCAACTTCGCCTACCGCCTGATCGTCGACCACGAAGACGAGGACTACTGGCGCAACTACGGCGTGCACCGCGAATCGCTGGTGGCGCCGTCGCTGGCCTGGCTGGGCGAAGACACCCAGGTGGTGCTGGCCTACGAGCACCGTGAGTTTCTCTATCCCTTTGACCGTGGCACCGCGTTCGGCAACAACGGCCACCCGCTGAATATCCCTGCCACGCGCCGCCTGGACGAGCCGTTCAACGACATGGAAGGGCGCTCCGACCTGTATCGCCTGGAAGTCGACCATCAGTTGGCCGATGACTGGAAGCTGCACTTCGGCTACAGCTTCAATCGTGAGACCTACGATGCCAGCCAGGTTCGCGTGACCGGCGTCAACGAAACCCAAGGCACGCTGACACGCAGCATCGACGGCACCCACAACGCCATGAGCCGTGACCAGTTCGTGACCCTGAGCCTCAATGGCAATGTCGAGCTGGCGGGGATGCAGCATGACCTGCTGTTCGGCATCGACCATGAAGACCGCAAGATCTTTCGCGGTGACCTGATTCGCCAGACACCACAGTCCACGTTCAGTTATCTGGACCCGGTCTACGGACAGGAAGTGGAGGGCACCAACGTACGAGCCAGCGACAGCGACCAGACCGACAAGCTGCGCACCGATGCGCTGTTCGTGCAGGACGCGCTGCACCTCGATGAGCACTGGATCCTTGTTGCAGGTGCGCGTTTCCAGCAGTACGACCAGTACGCTGGCCGCGGTCGCCCGTTCAAGGCCAATACCGACATCAGTGGCCAGGCCTGGGTACCCCACGCCGGTATCGTTTACAAAGTCGACGACCAGCTCTCGTTCTATGGCAGCTACAGCGAGTCGTTCAAGCCCAACTCGACCATCGCGCCGCTGACCGGCAATGTCGTGCTCGATTCCTCGGTGGCACCTGAGGAGGGCAAGTCGTGGGAGCTGGGCGCCAAGCTCGACATGCCAGGCCGCATCACAGGCACCCTGGCATTGTTCGATATCACCAAGCGCAATGTACTGGTCTCGAACTTTGACGCCGTCACAAGCGAGACGGTCTACAGCAATGCGGGTGAGGTCAGTTCACGCGGTGTGGAACTCGACGTGACCGGCCAGCTCAGCGAGCGCTGGAGCCTGATCGGCAGCTATGCACTGACCGATGCCAAGGTCACCAAGGACCCTGATCTTGAGGGCAATCGCCTGCAGAACGTGGCCCGGCACAGCGGCTCGCTGTCGGCGGTGTATGACTTTGGCAGCCTGTTCGGGGGGGACCGGCTGCGCTTCGGTGCCGGCGCCCGTTATGTGGGCGAGCGTTCGGGTAACGCGACCAACACCTTTGACCTGCCGAGCTATACCGTTGCCGATGCGTTTGCCACTTATGAAACCAAACTCGACGAACACAACGTGCGCCTGCAACTGAACGTGAAGAACCTGTTCGACAAGGTGTATTACAGCTCGGCGGTGAACCAGTACTTTGTGGCAATTGGCGATGCGCGGCAGGTCAGTTTGTCGAGCACCTTCGAGTTCTAGGTAAATGGGGCCGCAGAGCGGGCGCTTTTTCAGGTGAAAAAGGCCTTGCGGTATTCGCCAGGTGTGGCCCCCAGGGCTTGGCGAAACCGGTTGCTGAAATGGCTGGCACTGGCAAACCCGCACAACAAGGCAATCTCCCCCAGCGGTAACACGCCCAGCCGCAACAGCTGGCATGCCCGGTGCAGCCGCCGGGCCAGCAGATACTGGTGCGGCGGGAGCCCGAAACTGGCGCTGAACATGCGCGCAAAGTGGTATGCGGACAGATTGCAGCGCAGCGCTAGCTCGTCCAGGGTGATGGGCTGGTCCAGGTGTGCCTCGATGTAGTCGACCAGCTGCCGGCGCAGGTTTGGCGCCAGCCCGCCTTTCAGGCGCAGGCCTTGGCGCAACCCGACCTGGCTGAGCAGCGCATGGTCCACGATCTCGTGCGCCAGGCTGCTGGCCAGCAGGCGCTCGCCGGGCTCGTCCCAGTCCAGCTGGATCAATTGACGGAAGCGGCCAGCCTGCTGCGGGTCGTCCAGAAAGGTCGCTTCCTGCAGTTGCAGCTCGCGCGGTTCCCGGTCGAGCAGGCGCACACAGCCCAGGGCAAACTGCGCCTCGCTGACATACAGGTGTGCCAGGCGGATCGCGCCATTGACGACCCAGTTCGATTCCTGCCCGGCCGGCATCACGCACAGCTTGTCGGGCGCACCTTTGTCGGCCGGGCGCTGGCGGCGGAAGGTGCCGGTGCCGTCGGCGATGTAGCACGACAGGGTGTGATGGCTAGGCGCCTGGTAGTCGCGCACATCGTCACGGTTGCTCCACAAGGCCGCCGCCAGTCCGTCGCCCAGGTGCGCGCTCAGCTCCAGCCTGGCGTTGGGCGAGGCATGCATGGCGTTGAACACTTGCAACTGGGTGAGTGGCGTCATTGGCGGGTCCTCTTGCCTGCCATCCTACTGCGCCCAGGATCGAGTGACATCCACCGGCGCAAGAAAAGCGCAAGTTCGTGCAAGCAGCCAGAGGCCGATCGAAAGAACACTGGTGATCCCTGTAGGAGCGGGTTTACCCGCGAAGCGCCGGGCACCGATTTCCAAAGGCCCAAGGAACCGCCACCATGAACCTGTCACTCTACCTGCTCACCGTCCTGATCTGGGGCACCACCTGGATCGCCCTGAAACTCCAGCTAGGCGTGGTCGCGATCCCGGTTTCGATCGTCTACCGCTTCGCCCTGGCCGGCCTGATCCTGTTTGCTTTCCTGTTGATTACCCGCCGGCTGCAACCCATGAACCGCCGTGGCCACCAGATCTGCCTGGCCCAGGGCCTGTGCCTGTTCTGCGTCAACTTTATCTGCTTCCTCAGCGCCAGCCAGTGGATCGCCAGCGGCCTGATCGCGGTGGTGTTCTCAACCGCCACACTGTGGAACGCGCTTAACGCCCGCATTTTCTTTGGCCAGAAAATCGCCAGCAATGTGCTTGGCGGTGGAGCCCTGGGCCTGCTCGGCCTGGGCCTGCTGTTCTGGCCGGAGCTGTCGCATCACGCAGCCAGCCGCGAAACGCTGTACGGCCTTGGCTTGGCCCTGTTGGGCACGCTGTGCTTCTCGGCCGGCAACATGCTGTCGAGCATGCAGCAGAAGGCCGGGCTCAAGCCGATGACGACCAATGCCTGGGGCATGGTCTATGGGGCGATGATGCTGGCGGTGTTCTGTGTGGTCAGTGGCGTGCCGTTCAGCATGGAGTGGAATGCGCGCTATATCGGATCGTTGCTGTACCTGGTGGTGCCGGGGTCGGTGATTGCCTTCACTGCCTACCTGACCTTGGTCGGGCGCATGGGCCCGGAGCGGGCAGCTTACTGCACGGTGTTGTTCCCGTTGGTGGCGTTGAATGTGTCGGCGGTGGCCGAGGGTTATCAGTGGACGGCGCCGGCCTTGCTCGGCTTGGTGGCGGTAATGGCGGGGAATGTGCTGGTGTTTCGCAAGCCCCGGGCCAGGGGGGCTGAGGGTGTTGTGGTCGCCAAATAGGTGATGGGTTGCCTGGGCCGGCCCTTTCGCGGGTAAACCCGCTCCTACAGGGCAGTGCACACCCGTTGTAGGAGCGGGTTTACCCGCGAAGAGGCCAGCACAGGCACTCCAAATCGTAGGGGCGGGTTTCCCCGCGAAGAGGCCAGCACAGGCACCCCAAATCGTAGGAGCGGGTTTACCCGCGAAGGGGCCCGCACAGGCACTCCAAATCGTAGGAGCGGGTTTACCCGCGAAGAGGCCAGCACAGGCATTCCAAATCGTAGGGGCGGGTTTCCCCGCGAAGAGGCCACCACAGGCACTCCAAATCGTAGGGGCGGGTTTCCCCGCGAAGAGGCCACCCCAGCACTCCAAATCGTAGGAGCGGGTTTACCCGCGAAGAGGCCAGCACAGGCACTCCAAAACGGTCAGCCCTTCCACACCTGCGGGTTCACCAGGTCCCGCGGCCGCTCGCCCAGCAGCGCCGCACGCAGGTTGTCGATCGCCCGGTTGGCCATGGCCTCACGGGTCTCGGCAGTAGCCGAGCCAATGTGCGGCAAGGTCAGCGCATTGGGCAGCTTGAACAGCGGCGAGTCGCTCAGCGGTTCCTTCTCGTACACATCCAGGCCTGCGCCCCGAATGGTGCCCGCCTGCAGCGCCTCGATCAGCGCCGCCTCATCCACCACCGGCCCACGGGCAATGTTGATCAGGAACGCGCTCGGCTTCATCAGCTTCAGCTCGCGGCGGCTGATCAGTTTGCGGGTGGCATCGGACAACGGCACCACGATGACCACGAAGTCGGCTTCGGCCAGCAATTGATCCAGGCTGCGGAACTGCGCGCCCAGCTCCTGCTCCAGCGCGGTCTTGCGGCTGTTGCCGCTGTACAGGATCGGCATGTTGAAGCCGAAGCGGCCACGGCGTGCCACTGCTGCACCAATGTTGCCCATGCCGACGATGCCCAGGGTCTTGCCATGCACGTCGCTGCCGAAGTGGGCCGGGCCCACGGTGGCCTGCCAGTTGCCGGCCTTGGTCCAGGCATCCAGCTCGGCGGTGCGCCGGGCGCAGCCCATGATCAGCGAGAAGCCCAGGTCGGCGGTGCTTTCGGTCAGCACGTCGGGGGTGTTGGTCAGGGCGATGCCGCGCTCGTTGAAGTAGTCGAGGTCGTAGTTGTCATAGCCGACCGACACGCTGGACACCACCTCCAGCCTTGCCGCACCTTCAAGTTGCGCCCGGCCGAGCTTGCGACCAACGCCGATCAGGCCATGGGCTTCGGGCAGGGCTTCGTTGAACTGGGCGCTGATGTCGCCGAGCTTGGGGTTGGGCAGGATCACGTTGAAGTCTTGCTGCAGGCGTTCGGCCATGGCCGGGGTGATACGGCTGAAGGCCAGGACGGTCTTTTTCATCGGGCAACTTCTCTGCAAGGCGGGGTGGGGCTGTGCTGGTCCCTTCGCGGGCAAGCCCGCTCCTACGGGGGGGCGCGGTGCCTTGTAGGAGCGGGCTTGCCCGCGAAGGTGCCGGAACAGGCGAAATCAATGGTTAGCAACCTACCATTGTCCGCCCCCGCATTGCAGCAGCTTTTTAGTTGGCGATCAGCACCTGATGGGTTTTCAGGTCTGCCTCATGCGCGGCAAGAATCTCTGGCAGCGAGTTGCGCAGGTACTCGACCCAGGTCTTGATCTTGGCATCCAGATACTGCCGCGATGGATAGATGGCATACAGGTTCAGCTCCTGCAGGCGATATTCGGGCAGCACCCGTACCAGGCTACCGTCCCGCAGGCCCTCGATAGCCGAATAGATCGGCAGCACGCCTACGCCCATGCCACTGCGAATCGCAGTCTTCATGGCATCGGCGGTGTTCACCATGAACGGCGAACTGGTGATGTTGACCATCTCTTGGCCTTCCGGGCCATCGAACAGCCACTTCTCCAGCGGTATCACCGGGCTGACCATGCGCAGGCAGGCGTGCTTGAGCAGGTCGGCAGGCTTGTGCGCCACGCCATGCTGGGCGATGTAGGCGGGCGAGGCACAGACAATGCTGTAGGTGATGCCCAGGCGCTGCGAAACGAACCCCGAGTCGGGCAGTTCGGTGGCCAGCACGATGGAGACGTCATAACCCTCGTCGAGCAGGTCGGGCACGCGGTTGGCCATGGTCAAATCGAAGGTCACGTCCGGGTGCGTTTCGCGGTAGCGGGCGATGGCATCGACCACGAAGTGCTGGCCGACCCCGGTCATCGAATGCACCTTCAACTGCCCGGCCGGGCGCGCATGGGCGTCGCTGGCTTCGGCCTCGGCTTCTTCGACGTAGGTAAGAATCTGTTCGCAACGCATCAGGTAGCGCTTGCCGGCTTCGGTCAGCGCAATGCGGCGGGTGGTACGGTTGAGCAGCCTTGTTTGCAGATGGGCTTCCAGGTTGGAGACCGCCCGCGACACGTTCGCGGTGGTCGTATCCAGTTGCGCCGCAGCGGCAGTGAAGCTGCCGAGTTGGGCTACGCAACTGAAAGCACGCATGTTTTGCAGGGTGTCCATGGGTCACTCTCGAGGTAGAGGACAAAATTGTGTCACGAAGTAACTTGGAAAAGAGAAAAAGTTGCCTTCGACCAAAGGCGGATTATCGCTGTTTTGGTAACAAAGATTCGCAGGAATCTGTGCTTATCGCCAGTGCTGCCGCCCCCTAGAATTGCCCGGCCCCCTTCACCTCTTCCTCGGGAAATCGCAGCTGTGCCGCGTCGCATCATCAGAACGCTCAAGGCGTTCAGTGCCTGTGCCCTTGCCCTCACCTTGAGCGGCTGTATCGGAACCTGGGGCATTGCCCCGCAAAGCAAGACGCTGCAAGCCAATACCTTGACCACCGACGCGGCCATTCGCGAAGCCGCGACCGACGCTCACTGGCCCGACCAGCAGTGGTGGCACGCCTATGGCGACCCGCAGCTGGACCGCTGGATTGCCCTGGCCGTGGCCGGTAGCCCGAGCCTGGCCATGGCTGCGGCGCGGGTGCGCGAAGCCAAGGCCATGGCCGGTGTGGTCGAGTCGGCGGAAAAGCTCCAGGCCAACGGCCAGGCCACGCTCAAGCGCCACAACTGGCCGGAAGACCAGTTCTATGGCCCTGGCGCGCTGTCCGGTGCCAACACCTGGGACAACAACGCTGCCATCGGCTTCAGCTACGCCCTCGACTTGTGGGACCGTGAACGCAATGCCAGCGAGCAGGCCGTGGACCAGGCGCACATGAGCGTGGCCGAAGCCCGCCAGGCGCAGCTGGAACTGCAGAACAATGTGGTGCGTGCCTACATCCAGTTGAGCCTGCATTTTGCCCAGCGCGATATCGTCAAGGCCGAGCTGGAGCAGCAAGAACAGATCCTGGCTTTGGCCAAGCGCAGGCTGGATGCCGGCATCGGCACCCACTTCGAAGTCAGCCAGGCCGAAGCGCCGCTGCCGGAAACCCACCGCCAGCTCGACAGCCTGAACGAAGAGATTGCCCTGACCCGCAACCAGCTGGCGGCACTGGCAGGCAAGGGCCCGGGCGAAGGCGCCCAGTTGCAGCGCCCGACCCTGGCCCTGGCTGCACCGCTGAACCTGCCGTCGAACCTGCCGGCCGAATTGGTTGGTCAGCGCCCCGACGTAGTTGCCAGCCGCTGGCAGGTGGCCGCGCAGGCGCGGGGTATCGACGTCGCCCACGCCGGCTTCTTCCCCAACGTGGACCTGGTCGGCAGCCTGGGCTTCATGGCCACTGGCGGTGGCCCGCTGGAATTCCTGACCGGGCGCAAGTTCAACTACAACGTCGGCCCGGCCATCAGCCTGCCGATCTTCGACGGTGGCCGTTTGCGCTCGCAGCTGGGCGTGGCCTCCGCCGGCTATGACGTGGCCGTGGCGCGCTACAACCAGACTGTGGTCGGTGCGCTGAAAAACATCTCCGACCAGTTGATCCGCCGCGAGTCGATGAAAGAACAGTCGCACTTCGCCGCCGAATCGGTTGCTGCCGCGCAGAAAACCTACGACATCGCCATGGTCGCGTTCCAGCGCGGCCTTACCGACTACCTGAACGTACTCAACGCGCAGACCTTGCTGTTCCGCCAGCAGCAAGTGCAGCAGCAGGTGCAGGCCGCCCGCCTGATCGCCCATGCCGAGCTGGTCACCGCCCTGGGTGGTGGCCTGCGGGCCGGTCAGGATGCGCCGAAAGAGGAACGCCAGGCAGCACCGAAGACCCCGGCCACCCTGGCCATTTTCGACAAGAAGCCGGATAACGCCGAATGAGCACTTCCAGTTTGCCCGTGCGCTGGCTGCAAAGCCTGGAATGGCGCCGGGGCTTCTTTGCCTGGGCGCGCACCGACGGCGTGACCTGGGTGTACATCTTCAAGGTGCTGGCCGCTGCGTTCATCACCTTGTGGTTGGCCATGCGCCTGGAGCTGCCGCAACCGCGTACAGCGATGATCACTGTTTTCATCGTCATGCAGCCGCAAAGCGGGCATGTGTTCGCGAAAAGCTTCTATCGGGTGCTCGGCACCCTGGCCGGCTCGGCGATGATGGTGGCGCTGATTGCCATCTTTCCGCAGAACACCGAGCTGTTTCTGCCCAGCCTGGCCCTGTGGGTGGGCCTGTGCTCGGCCGGTGCCATGCGCTACCGCACCTTCCGCGCCTATGGTTTCGTGCTGGCCGGCTACACCGCAGCGATGATTGGCCTGCCGGTGCTGCAACACCCCGACCAGGCCTTCATGGCAGCGGTATGGCGGGCGCTGGAAATTGCCCTGGGGATTCTGGTGTCGACCTTCGTCAGTGCCGCGATCCTGCCGCAGTCGGCCAGTGCCGCAATGCGCAACGCCCTCTACCAGCGCTTTGGCGTGTTTGCCGGGGTGGTGGTGGAGGCCCTGCGTGGCGACAGTCAAAAGGACCGCTTCGAGAGCAGCAACGTGCGCTTCGTGGCAGAGGCCGTGGGCCTCGAGAGCCTGCGCAACGTCACCGCTTTTGAAGACCCGCACATGCGCCGTCGCAGTGGCCGGCTGGTGCGCATGAACAGCGAGTTCATGGCCATCACCACCCGCTTCAATGCCTTGCACCGCTTGCTGGAGCGCCTGCGTGCCCGTGGCCCGCTGCAGATCGTCAGTGCCATCGAACCGGGCCTGAACACCCTGGTGGAGTTGCTGCAGCCCTATGTGGGCCGGGCGTTGACTGACGCCGATGCGCTGCGCCTGACCCTGGAGCTGGCCGCCTACAAGGAAGGCCTGCAGGCCCAGGTGCGGGGGCTGCGGGCTGAGTACCTGGCAACGGACCCCAGCGAATCCGACCTGCTCGATTTCCATACCGCGTTCGAGCTGCTGTACCGCTTCGTCGACGAGATGTTGAGCTACGCCGAAACCCATGCCTCGCTGGCCGCGCACAAGCATGAGCGCGAGCAGTGGGACGAACCCTACGTGGCGCAGACCAGCTGGTTGGTATCGCTGGCGGCCGGTGTGCGCGCCTCGGCAGTGCTGTTGCTGCTGGGCAGTTACTGGCTGCTCAGCGATTGGCCCAGCGGCGCCATGATGACCCTGATCGCCACGGTCACCGTATGCCTTTCGGCAGCGTCACCCAACCCCAAGCGCATGTCGTTCCAGATGGCTTGCGGCACGGCCATCGGCGCTTTTGTCGGCTTCTTCGAAACCTTCTTCGTGTTCCCCTGGATCGACGGTTTCCCGCTGCTGTGCATGGTGCTGGCGCCTGTGTTCGTGCTGGGCGCGTTTCTTTCGTCGCGCCCTGCCTACGCCGGTTATGGCATCGGCCTGCTGGTGTTCTTCGCGATTGGTTCGGTGCCGAACAACCTCACCGTTTATGACCCGTACACCTTCATCAACGACTACATCGGCATGGTGATCGGCATGTTCGTCTGTGCCGCCGCCGGGGCGATCATCCTGCCGCCCAACAGCCGCTGGCTGTGGAGCCGCCTGGAGCAGGCGTTGCGCGAGCAGGTGCTGTTCGCCATCAGCGGCCGCCTGCGCGGTCTGGGCTCGGCCTTCGAAAGCCGCACCCGCGACCTGCTGCACCAGGCCTATGGCCTGGCGGCCGGCAAGCCGCAGGTGCAAAGCCAGCTGATGGGCTGGATGTTCACCGTGCTGGAGATCGGCCACGCCGTCATCGAGCTGCGCAAGGAGCAAGCCCGCGCCCCGGTGCACCCGGCCTATGCCGAGTCGCAGCCATGGCGCCAGGCAATCCGTGTCATGGGCCGTGCACTGACCCGGCTGTTCCTGCAGCCCAGCGCCAGCAACCACGAACGCGCACTGGTGGCGGTAGACCACGCCATCGCCCGCGTGCAGGCCACCGACGAGCCATTCGCCCGGCACTTCGACACCTCGGTGCTGCGCCGCGTGCAAAGCTACCTGCACTTCATCCGTACTTCCCTGCTGGACCCACAGTCGCCACTGGCACCGGCGAAAGGATTGCACCATGCCCCGTGAGATCGCCTTCCATGGCGTGTACATGCCCACCATGACCTTGATGTTCCTGTTTGCCCTGGGCCTGGCCTGGGGCCTGGACCGGTTCATTGCCAGCCATGATGGCTACCGCTTCTTCTGGCACCCGGCGCTGCTGCGCCTGAGCCTGTTCGTCTGCTTGTTCGGCGCCATGGCGCTGTCTGTCTACTGGTGAGAATCCTTCGATGAAAAAGTTCTTCAGCCTGATCGCCACCCTGCTGGTGCTGGTCGCTGCCGTGGCCATCGGTCGCCAGTTGTGGCTGCACTACATGACCACGCCATGGACCCGTGATGGCCGTGTGCGTGCCGACATCATCAACGTCGCTGCCGACGTGCCCGGCTACGTGGTGGATGTACCGGTCAAGGACAACCAGCGGGTGAAGAAGGGCGACCTGCTGATCCAGATCGACCCTGAGCACTACCAGTTGGCCGTCGACCAGGCCAAGGCGCTGGTCGCCTCGCGCAAGGCCACCTGGGAAATGCGCAAGGTCAATGCCAAGCGCCGTGCCGACATGGACAACCTGGTGATCTCCAAGGAAAACCGCGACGACGCCAGCAACATCGCCAATTCCGCCCAAGCCGATTATCAACAAGCCCTGGCCGAGTTGGCCGCAGCCGAGCTGAACCTCAAGCGTACGCATATCGTGGCGACGGTTGACGGCTATGTGACCAACCTGAATATCCACAAGGGCGACTATGCGCGTACCGGTGAAGCGGTGATGGCGGTGGTCGACGAGCACTCGTTCTGGGTTTATGGGTTCTTCGAGGAGACCAAGCTGCCGCATGTGAAGGTGGGTGACCAGGCCGAATTGCAGATGATGAGCGGCGAGCGCCTCAAGGGGCATGTGGAGAGCATCGCCCGCGGCATCTATGACCGCGACAACCCACAGAGCCGCGAGCTGATCGCCGACGTGAATCCGACCTTCAACTGGGTGCGGCTGGCACAGCGGGTGCCGGTGCGCATTCACATCGATGAAGTGCCGGAAGGGTTTTTGCTGGCGGCGGGGACGACCTGTACGGTGGTGGTGAAGCCGAGTTCGCCTTGAGAGGCAGGTCGCCAGACTGATCGAGCGCCGCTCGCGTGGTGCTCGATCTTACAGGCGGCACATCGCTCCAATCATGCACTCGCCGCCCCCACCAACACCGGCACTTCGACCCGATCAATCACCTTCGCGCTGATCGATGGGTCGAGCAACCGCCCCAGCCGCGACAGGTGGCGGTGGCCCATGATGATCAGTTCGCAGTTCAATTCCTGCGCCTTGGCCACAATCGCTTCAACCGGCAGCCCGGCCACCATGCAGCCCTGACTGGCGAAGCCGGCTTGCTGCAGTTCGCGCACGGCCTCGGCTACGGCGTGGTCGGCATGCTGCTGTTCCTCGCAGGCGGCGGGGTATTCTTCCAGTTCCTCGGCGGTGTAGGGCGCGGGTTGCTCGTGCACCGCGAAGGTGGAATCGATGGCCAGCAGCACGTGCAGTTCGTGCTCGCCCGGGCGGCAGTAGCGGCGGGCGAGGGCAAGCAGGGCGGCAGATGCGGGGGAGGCGTCGATGGCGATCAGGACGGGGCTGGGCATGCAGAATCCTTGATGTATTTGGGGGGCTGGGGCGGCCTCTTCGCGTAGACCAACGTAGGAGCGGGTTTACCCGCGAAAGGGCCAAACCTGCCATGCATCATTCTTGACCCAACCCTTCCCCTGAATAAATGGCCCACCACGCACAAGCGCATTGCGTCCGGTGCAATCCATCTACCTGATACCATCGCATTCCCTACAGCTGTAACGGAAAACGGCCATGCAACTTCCGGACATGAACCTGCTTGTCGCCCTCGATGCCTTGCTCGACGAGGGCAGCGTGGTTGGCGCGGCGCAACGCATGAACCTGAGCCCGGCAGCCATGAGCCGAACCCTGGGGCGTATCCGCGAAGCGCTGGGCGACCCGATCCTGGTGCGCGCCGGCCGTGGCCTGGTGCCGACGCCACGTGCGCTGGCCCTGCGCGAGCAGGTGCATGGCCTGGTGGAGCAGGCCGGGCAGGTATTTCGCAGTCGCGACGATGTCGACCTGGTGAACCTGGACCGTGCCTTCAACATCCGCACCAATGACTTGTTCATCGCCCTGTATGGCGCTCAGTTGTTGCGCATGATGCTGGCCCAGGCACCGCATACGGTGCTGCGTTTTGTGCCGGAGGGCAGCGGCGACGATGATGCGGTGCTGCGCAATGGGCAAATCGACCTGATCATCAGTTCAGCCATTGAACTGGGCCCCGAAATCAAGGTTCAGAGCCTGTTCAACACCTACTTCGTGGGCTTGGCGCGTGAAGGGCACCCGGTTTTCGATGACGAGATCACCCCTGAGCGCTTCGCCGCCTACCCGCACATCAGCGTGTCACGCCGTGGCCGTGCCAATGGGCCTATCGACGTGGCGCTGGCCAATTACAAGGTGGAGCGCCGGGTAGCGCTGATCACGACGAGTTTTCACTCCGCGATGTTTTCGCTGCCGGACTCGGACCTGATCTTGCCGATACCCGCCAATATCCTGAACAGTGTGAACCGGCTGAAACTGCCATTGCGGTCCTTCGAGATCCCCGTGCCACTGGAAAAGGTCAACGTCATGCAGGCATGGCACCCGCGGTTCGATAACGACCCGGCCCATCGCTGGCTGCGGCAGACGTTGAAGGCGTGCGGCAGGATGGACCCTTGAGGCGTGGGGCACGTGCGCATCCGCTGCCCGATTGCGTTTGACGCAATATAAAACTGCCAACAAGTCAGTTTTCGTAAGTATTCGACCTTTTTAGACTTGCTCCAGTCGCAAATTTTGTTGCCGGAGATGTCTGCCCATGAGTTCCCTGTCCGTCCCGTCTGCCGCCATGGCCGCCGCCCCTGCGCCGGCTGCGCCCGCGCAGGCTGCGTTCGGCCTGCAGGTAGTGGTCGGGTTGTTCGGTGTGTTGCTGGCTGTGCTGTGCGCCGGCCTCAACGAGTCGGTAACCAAGATTTCCCTGGCCGATATCCGCGGCGCCATGGGCATCGGTGCCGATGAAGGTGCCTGGTTGCTGGCGGTATACAGCGCCGCTTCGGTCTCGGCCATGGCCTTTGCGCCGTGGCTGGCCACGACCTTCTCGCTGCGCCGCTTCACCATGAGCGCGGTGGGTCTGTTCGCCGTGCTTGGCCTGCTGCAACCGTTCGCCCCCAACCTGCACAGCTTGATGTTGCTGCGCGTACTGCAGGGCTTTGCCGCTGGCGCCTTGCCGCCGATGCTGATGAGCGTGGCCCTGCGCTTTCTGCCGCCAGGTATCAAGGTCTATGGCTTGGCTTGCTACGCCCTGACCGCCACCTTTGGCCCCAACCTCGGCACGCCGCTGGCGGGGCTGTGGACCGAATACGTCGGTTGGCAATGGGCATTCTGGCAGATCATCCTGCCCTCGCTGCTGGCCATGGTCTGCGTAGGCTGGGGGCTGCCGCAGGACCCGCTGCGCCTGGAGCGTTTCAAACAGTTCGACTGGCGGGGCGTACTGCTGGGCCTGCCCGCCATCAGTTGCACTGTGCTGGGCCTGTCGCTGGGCGACCGCTGGGGTTGGTTCGACTCGCCGCTGATCTGCTGGCTGCTGGGCGGTGGCCTGCTGTTGCTGGTGTTGTTCATGTACAACGAGTGGTCCGAGCCGTTGCCGTTTTTCCAGTTGCGCTTGTTGCAGCGGCGCAACTTGAGTTTCGCCCTGGTGACCCTGGCCGGCGTGCTGGTCGTGCTTTCGGGTGTGGGCAGCATCCCCTCGGCCTACCTTGCGCAGATCCAGGGCTACCGCCCGGCGCAGACCAGCCCGTTGATGATGCTGGTGGCCATGCCGCAACTGATCGCCCTGCCGCTGACGGCGGCACTGTGCAACATCCGCGCAGTGGACTGCCGCTGGGTGCTGGGCATTGGCCTGGCGATGCTGGCGGTGTCCTGTGTTGGCAGCAGCCTGCTGACCAGCGAGTGGATCCGTGGCGACTTCTACCCGTTCTACCTGCTGCAGGTGTTCGGCCAGCCGATGGCAGTGCTGCCGCTGCTGATGCTGTCCACCAATGGCATGACCCCGCAGGAAGGCCCGTTCGCCTCCAGCTGGTTCAACACCGTCAAGGGCCTGGCCGCCGTCATCGCCGGTGGCCTGTTGGATGTTCTTGGCACCCTGCGCCGGCATTTCCATTCCAATCACCTGGTGGACAGCCTGGGCAACGCGCCGCTGGTTGACGGCAACGCCGCTGGCCTGGCCAAGCGCATTCACGACCAGGCGCAGGTATTGACCTCGGCTGACCTCTATCTGGTGCTGGCCTGTATCGCCGTGGCCCTGATCTGCCTGATTCCTTTCGTGCCTACTCGGGTCTATCCGCCGCGTGCGGTGGCTTGAACCCTGGATGATTTCGAGAACCATTGAAATGACCAACAACCGCAAAACCCTTTTCATCGGCTCGGTGCTGGCCGTGGCCGTCCTGGCCGGCATCGTCGGCCCCTGGATGTTTGGCAGCGATCACCGCCAGAGCACCAATGACGCCTATGTGACCGCCGACTACACCGTGGTCGCGCCCAAAGTCGCCGGTTTCATCAAGCAAGTGCTGGTGGAAGACAATCAGCAGGTCACAGCTGGCCAGTTGCTGGCGACCATCGACGCGCGTGACTACCAGGCCGCGCTGGATGCTGCGCAGGCGCAGTTACTGGTAGCCCAGGCACAAAGCGCCGATGCCCGCGCCACGCTTGAACGCCAGGACGCGCTGATTGCCCAGGCCGAAGCGGCAGTGAAGGCGGCCCAGGCTGAAGTGGCGTTCGCCGACCATGAAGTCAACCGCTACAGCCGCCTTGCCGAGCAGGGCGCGGGTACCGTGCAGAACGCCCAGCAGGCGCGCAGCGCTGTCGATCAAGCCCGTGCTCGCCTGGCCAACGCTCAAGCTGCGCGGGTCGCGGCGCGCAAGCAGGTGGACATCCTCACGGCTCAAGTGGCCAGCGCCGATGGCCAGCTCAAGCGTGCAGAAGCAGGCCTGGAAAAGGCCCAGCTCGATCTGTCCTACACCCGCATCACAGCGCCGGTGGACGGTATGGTCGGCGAACGCGCCCTGCGCGTGGGGGCCTACGTCAACCCGGGCGCTCGCCTGCTGTCGGTGGTGCCGTTGCAGCAGGCCTATGTGGTCGGCAACTTCCAGGAAACCCAGCTGACCCACGTACAGCCGGGCCAGCCGGTGCGCATCAGTGTCGACACCTTCTCCGGCGAAACCCTGCAAGGCCATGTGCAGAGCATTGCCCCGGCTACCGGCGTCACCTTCGCCGCAGTCAAGCCAGACAACGCCACCGGCAACTTCACCAAGGTGGTGCAGCGCATTCCGGTCAAGATCGTTCTCGATGATGGCCAGCCACTGCTCACCCGCCTGCGTGTGGGCATGTCGGTCGAAGCCACCATCGACACGCGTGGCGACAAGCTGGACGGCAAAGAGGTAAGCGCGCGATGAAACCGGGATTACGCTTGAGCCCTTTGCTGCTGGCTGTGCTGCTGACCGGTTGCACCCTGGGTCCGGATTTCCTGCGCCCAGATAGCCAGGCCCCGCAGCAGTGGGCGCCGCTGCAAGGCGAGGCAGCGGCCAGCCAGCCGCAGGCCGAACCGCTTGAGCTGCGCTGGTGGGAAACGTTCCACGATGCCCGCCTGAGCGCTTTGATCCAGCGCGTTGCCGAACGCAACCTCGACCTGCAGATGGCCAGCGCGCGGCTGCTGCAAAGCCGTGCCCTGCGCAGTACCTTGGCTGCTGACGAAGTACCGTCGGTGGACGTGAACGCCGGTTACAGCCGTGCTCGTAACAGCGCCGATGGTTTGAGCGATCCGTCCGGCAAGGCCGGGAAAGAAGCCTTCAACCTCTGGCAGGGCGACCTGGTTGCCGGTTGGGAACTGGACCTGTGGGGCCGTGTGCGGCGTCAGGTCGAGGCTGCCGATGCCACGGTCGAAGTGGCCGAGAATGACCGCCGCGGTGTGCTGTTGGCACTGCTTTCGGAAACCGCTGGCAACTACATACAGTTGTGTGCCGTGCAGCACACCCTCGATGTGACGCAGGATAACCTCAGGGTCGCCCGGCACAGCCTGAAGCTGTCCCAGGACCGCCAGGCCGAAGGTGTTGCCACGCGCCTGGATGTGGCTCAGGCCAGCGCCCAGGTCGCGTCTATCGAAGCGCGTCTGCCAAGCCTGGAAGCGCGGCGTGATGACCTGATCAATGCCCTTAGCCTGCTCGCTGCCGAGCCGCCGCGCAGCCTCCAGGCCGAATTGCTGCCAGGCGGCGAGCTGCCTGCGCCGCAGCAGAAGTTTGCCATCGGCTTGCCGTCCGAACTGGCCGAGCGCCGCCCGGACATCCGCCAGGCCGAGGCCCGCCTGCATGCCGCCACCGCCAGCATTGGCGTGGCCAAGGCGGATTTCTACCCGAGTATCCGCCTGTCGGGCAGTGTCGGCTTCCAGGCGATGCAGCTGTCGGATTTCGGTGGCTGGGATTCGCGCCGGTTTGCCTTCGGTCCACAGATGTCGCTGCCGATTTTCGAAGGTGGCCGGCTCAAGGGCACCCTGGAACTGCGCGAGGCGCAACAGCAGGAAGCCGCGCTGAACTATCGCAAGGTGGTGCTGGGGGCCTGGCATGAAATTGACGATGTGCTACGCCTGTACAACGCCAGTCAGTTGCGCCGTGATCACCTTGCCGAGGCCGTGCGGCAAAACCGTATCGCCCTGGAAACCGCCCAGCGCCAGTATGTGGAAGGGGCGGTGGACTTTCTCAATGTGCTGACGGTGCAAGGCGCGCTGCTGGCCAGCGAGGAGCAATGGATCGACAGCTCGGCCGCGGTGTCGCAGGCGCTGGTGGGGCTGTACAAGGCGCTGGGTGGAGGCTGGCAGGCGTTTGATGAGCCGCCGCCGAATGCTCACGGTTAGAGAGGACGCGCAGTATCTGGAGGGCGGGGTACTGCGGTCCATGGCATGATGCTTTACAGCCTGTACTGGCCTCTTCGCGGGTAAACCCGCTCCTACACGACGGCCTGTGTCCAACCACCGATGTGTGTCCACCACCAATCTGGTGTAGGAGCGGGTTTACCCGCGAATACGGTAGCGGCGGCAACGGTAAACGGCGGGTGAAAATTGGCCAGCAGGCCCGGCCCTTTAGCGGGTAAACGGCGGCCTGTGTCCAACCACCGATGTGTGTCCACCACCAAATCTGTGTAGGAGCGGGTTTACCCGCGAATACGGTAGCGGCGGCAACGGTAAACGGCGGGTGAAAATTGGCCAGCAGGCCCGGGCCTTTCGCGTGTAAACGGCGGCCTGTGTCCAACCACCGATGTGTGCCCCCCACCAATCTGTGTAGGAGCGGGTTTACCCGCGAATACGGTAGCGGCGGCAACAGTGAACGGTGGGTGAAAATTGGCCTACAGGCCCGGCCCTTTCGCGGGTACAGGCAGGCGATCACTCAGAGCGGGCGCAGCAGGCCAAAGCGCTTGCGCAGTGCCCAGTCCAGCAACCGCCGCGGCAGCAACCGTGCCATCAGCGGCAAGGCTGTACTGCCATTCCCCAAACGTACCACCGCGGGCACCGGCGACTTGCCGACGGCTGCCAGCACGCCTTGGGCAAATACCGCCGCCGACGTTGGCTTGTCCTGCGATGCCCGCGCCCGCGCCTGCACATGCTCACGCAAAGGCCACCACGCCGAGTCTGCCGCCAGCACCTGCTCGGCCTGGCGCTGGGCATTGCTGGCGAACTGCGAGGCGATTGCGCCCGGCTGTACTTCCATTACCCGCACACCGAACGGCGCCAGTTCCAGGCGCAAGGCATCGCTCAGGGCATGCACAGCCGCCTTCGAGGCGCAGTACGCGCCAGCGAATGGCGTGACCAGCACGCCCGATACACTGCCGATATTCACCACCAGGCCGCGTGAGCGGCGTAGCAGCGGGAACAGCGCCCGGGTAACGCCGACCACGGCGAAGACGTTGGTTTCGAATTGCTGGCGCAGGGCGTCGACGCCACCATCGAGCAGTGGGCCCATGGCGCCGTAGCCGGCGTTGTTGATCAGGATATCGAGGGTCTCAAGTTCCTCTGCCAGGCGGGCCAGCGCCTCGCCATCGTTTACATCCAGCTGCCGGGCCGTGTAGCCGGCGGCACTCAACTGCTCGACATCCTCAGGCTTGCGGGCGGTGGCCCAGACATGGTGGCCCGCATCGCGGAAGGCGTCGGCCAGGGCGCGGCCGATGCCGCTGGAACAACCGGTGATCAGGACGGTGGGCATGGTTGGGGCCTGTTGTCATGGAGGATTGGTTGTTGCCTGTGCCGGCCTCTTCGCGGGTAAACCCGCTCCTACACACCCTGCAGGAGCGGGACTACCCGCGAAGAGGCCGGCATAGGCAACACATCAATTGGCAAATGTACCTTGCAGGCGTTCTGCGCGGAATTCCAGGGTCTGCGGCCGATAGCCGGAACGCAGTGGCGGCAATGGCAGGCAGTCTTGCCACTCGGCCCCCGGCTGCAATTCACCTGGCCCGCGGTATCGCGGGGCGTTGTAGGTGTTCTCGGCCAGGTTCACGGTATCGCCCGGTGCGTACGCCGCCACGCGCCAGCGCAGTTCGGTCAGCGGCACGTCGTTGCCGTTCTTCATGCGTACCTGCAAGGCACGGTCGGCGGGACAGTGTTCGGGGGCGTAGGTCAGACGCAGGTCCAGGCGCGCCAGTCGACTGCTTTCCCGGCTGTCTTGCCAGACGACGAACAAGGCCACCAGGCCCAGGCCACACACAGCCGCCAGGGAGATGGGAAGAGCCTTGGCTGGGTAACGCAACAACAACACCAGCCAGGTGAGGATCAGCAGGGCACCGATCAGCATCGCGTTATCGCCTCATTCGCGCGCAGGGATGGCTACAGCCTACCTAAAACCCAGCAGTCAGGTAACCGGTGAGCAACCGTGCCAGAAGCCAGACCTGGCAATACTGCGAGTAGTGGAAAGCGTATATCCATTCTAGATTCCGCCATGCCTATTCAAAAGGAGCATGGCCATGAGTCACACAGCAATTGAGCGAGAGCTTGTGCAAGAAATGAAAAAAACACCTGCCAAGGGCAACGTTACGGCTCTCATCAGCCTTGCGGGTCAAAAGGAGGATTTCGTTTCCGAGGGCGTGGACTACGGGAACGCTGAAAAATCAGCGTGGTTGTACGCCTACAAGGGGCAGGCCGAAGATGCGGACGTCTACATTGACTTCGATCTGGAACTACAGGAGGGCGTGCGGGATGTCGTTATCGGGGGTGAGGCGAACCGGGCGCTTGTTCACAAGCGCGGCACAACCTATGGCGGCTATGCGAAATCCGGGCGTATCCGGAAACTCGAAATGACTGCCACGAGCATCAGGGCTGAGTCCTTCGAATTTGAAGGGGAGGATGATTTGCAGCGACCTTTCAAGGTGGTGGGTGGCCCATTCGACATCTACGTCATAGCCCCGAGCGGTGAATGAGCAGGCTCGCCCCTGGTCAGCCCAGGGGCGAGTCAGCATTTACTGTGCGATGGTCTTCACCGAAACGCCGCGCTCCATGGGGGTGGACGTGCGCCCATACACATCCTCGAAGCGCTCGATGTCATCCTCGCCCAGGTAGCTGCCGGACTGCACCTCGATGATCTCCAGCGGGATCTTGCCCGGGTTGCGCAAACGGTGCACCGAAGCGATGGGGATGTAGGTCGACTGGTTTTCGGTCAGCAGGAACACGTTTTCGTCGCAGGTCACCTCGGCGGTACCGGATACCACGATCCAGTGCTCGGCGCGGTGATGGTGCATCTGCAGCGACAGGCTGGCGCCCGGCTTGACGGTGATGTGCTTGACCTGGAAGCGGCCGCCCATGTCCACCGAGTCGTACGAGCCCCACGGGCGATACACTTCCAGGTGGTTCTGGGTTTCCGTGCGGCCCTGTTCGTCGAGGGTCTTGACCATCTGCTTGACGCCCTGGACCTTGTCCTTGTGGGCAATCATCATGGCATCTTTGGTCTCGACCACCACGATGTTCTCCAGGCCGATCACCGACACCAGTTTGCCGTTGCCGTGGATCATGCAGTTGCGGCTGTCTTGAACCACCACGTCGCCCTTGGTGACGTTGCCGTTGTCGTCTTTCTCGTGCACTTCCCACAGCGACGACCAGCAGCCTACATCGCTCCAGCCGGCCGACATCGGCACCACGCAGGCACGCTGGGTTTTCTCCATCACCGCATAGTCAATGGAGTTGTCCGGGCAGCAGGCGAAGGTGGCTTCGTCGATGCTCAGTACATCGCCGTCTTCCTGGCTGCGCTCCAGGGCCAGTACGCAGGTATCGTAGATGTCGCCGTCGTGCTTTTTCAGCTCTTCGAGGAAGCGGCTGGCGCGGAACAGGAACATACCGCTGTTCCAGAAGTAACCACCGGCCTGGACGAACTCGGCGGCGCGTTTTTCGTCGGGCTTCTCGACGAACTGCGCAACCCGCGCCACGCCTTCGGGCAGCAGCGCGTCCTGGCTGGAGCGGATGTAGCCATAGCCGGTTTCCGGCTTGGTCGCCGGCACGCCGAACAGCACCATCTCGCCACGCTCGGCGGCCACGGTGGCCAAGGCCAGGGCACGTTGCAGGGCTTTCTGGTCATCGATCACATGATCGGCAGGCAGCACCAGCATCAGCTCGTCGCGGCCTTCGTTGACCAGCTTCATGGCAGCCATGGCCACGGCCGGCGCGGTGTTGCGGCCGAACGGTTCCATGAGGATGCCCTGGGTTTCCAGCTTCAGTGCGGCCAGTTGTTCCTGGACGATGAACTTGTGGTCCTTGTTACAGACCACGATCGGGGTGTCCATGCCCTCGAATACCAGGCGCTCGATGGTTTGCTGGAACAGCGTGTGTTCACCGGTCAGGGCCAGGAACTGTTTGGGGAACTGCTTGCGCGACAGAGGCCACAGACGGGAACCGCTACCACCAGAAAGAATTACCGGGATCATCATGTTTCTCCAATAGTCGTTGAGAGGCAGGGGAATCAGTTGCCAGCCACGGGGCGAGTTACCCACACCGGCGACAAGGCGTTGCCGGAACCCGTTACGTACAGCACTGCGGCTTCGCCGCGCTCCAGGGCGACGGGTTTCACGTCACCCACTTTCTTGTCTCCTTGGTACAGCGCCAGGTTGACCTTGACCGGGTTGATTTCGCGTTCGCCACGGCCGTTGGCGGCCACCGGCTTGACCACTTCGGTCTTGCCGTCGGCGGTTTTCAGTGTCAGTTGCTGGTCGCTCAGGTTCTGCACGCGCACCAGGGCTTTCTGCTTGTTCTTGAACGGTGGTTCTTCGATCAGTTTCGGGGTGCCGCTGTTGCTGTTGACCAGGGTGTAGTACTTGTCCGAGGCCAGCTTGACCGGCACGCTCTTGCCACCGACCTGGGCGGTGTAGTCGCCGCCTGGCAGGAAACTGAAGTCGCTGCTGGCCTGTGCGCCAACCTGTTTGATCTGGGTGTTGCCGACCGACGCGGCGGCGGGTGCGCTGGTCGCGTTGTACAGGCGTACGAAGGTCGAGCCTTTCGGCGCGCTTGGGCCATACAGTGCGGCGTCGGCACCAGCGAAGGCCTGCATCGAAGCAAGGGAAAGGCCGGCCGCGAGGGTGAGGGCTTTGGCAATGGAAGTCTTGGTAGTCATGTGCGTTTCCTCTCTATCAGTCAGTGGTCTGTCCGGGTGGACGACAAGGCCAGGTTTTCTTCGGATTTACGGGAGTTTTTCAGCTGCGCGATCCACTGCGGATCGAAGCTGCTGAGGTCGTTTTTCATTGGCAGATAACGTTCGGGGAATTCCCACACCACCACTTGTGGGGCGGCGTTTTTAAAGGCATCGCTTTGCAGGTACTTGAGCATCGGCAGCAGCGGGCCATGGCCGTCCTCGGCGTAGTTGGCGACGTCACTGCGCAGGGCCTGCTGCAGCGCGCCGAGGAAGTTCCAGTGCGGGTTGGCGCTGTAGCTGGTGCCTACCAGTGCAACCGGGATCTGCTTGTCGGCGAACAACGCGTCGCCGGCGTCACCCTCGGTATCGACCGGCCGGGTGGTGCGTTTCTGCAGGTTGTCCGGGGCTGGCAGCAGGTTGCTGAACAAGGGGTCCAGTGGCAGGAAGTTGGTCAGGTCGCCCTTGTAGGGGGCGGTGTTGCCGGCTTCGGTGATGAAGGATTGTGGGTCGCCGTTGAGCAGGCTCTGGCGGCTGACCGCTTCGGCCAGCGCCTGCGCCGCCACTTCGGCACCCATAGGCGTCCAGTGGGTATCGGTACGCAGGAATACCTGGCCGCGGGCCTTGGCCTGCTCCATCGGTGCCATCAGGTCCGGTGCGAACACGTTTGCCTGGCGTGCCTGGGCATGGAACTGGTTGTACAGGTCGTCATGCAGGCTGGCAGGCCGCTCTTTGCCCAGGTACTCGGCGTAGACCCGCGCCTTGGCCGGCACGATCGCCAGCACCAGCTGGCTACCGTGTTGCTGCAGGGTGTCGCGTACGCCACGGATCAGTGCCAGGTTTTCCTGCATCAATTGCTCGGCACCGGCGGTGGGCTTGAACTCTTCGTCGCTGAACAACCACTGGTCGCGGCCCAGTACCACACCCGGGCGGCCTTCGTTGAACAGTTTGAAGTCCATTGCCGCCCACAGGTTGGTGCCCAGGCGCTTGATCGGGAACTCGGCGTCGTAGTGGGTCTCGGCGGCCTTGGCCAGCTTGCCGTTGAGCAGGGTCATCTGCTCGGTGCGCTGGAAACTCTGCAGGCCACCGGTGGACCAGGCGCCCATGCCGACCAGCAGGCCGAGGAACGACAGGGAGTAGGTGATGCGTAATGTCCGGGTCATGGTCATCAACCTCAGAACTGGAAGTAAAGGAACGGCGAGTAGCTTTGCGCCGAAAGCTTGAGGATCGAGGCGACGAACAGCAGCAGGATCAGTGCGCGGGTCATCACCCGGGTCCAGTCCAGGCCGATCGAGCCGTCAGCGTTGACCTGCACCGGGGTCGCCTTGGGCGTCGGCCTGGCATTGCGGTAGAAGTCGCGCAGGCCGAAGAACGCCAGGGTGAGGTAGGCGATGACCAGGGTGGCCACCTGCAGACCGGTGAGCTGGGCACGGTTGAGCTCCGACAGCTGCCAGTCACCGAAGCTGAACATGGCGCCGTACATGCGGGCGGCCACATGCAGGTTTTCGGCGCGGAAGATCACCCAGCCGACCACCACCAGCAGGAAGGTGAAGGCCCACTTCACCGGGTTGAAGCGCTGCGGGTTGGTGTCGAGGCCCAGCGCGCGCTCGATGGCCAGCCACATGCCGTGCCAGGCGCCCCAGATGATGTAGGTGAAGTTTGCACCGTGCCACAGGCCGCCCAGCAGCATGGTCAGGAACAGGTTGCGGTAGGTATTGAAGGTGCCTTTGCGGTTACCGCCCAGGGTGATGTACAGATAGTCGCGCAGCCAGGTCGACAGGCTGATATGCCAGCGCCGCCAGAACTCGGTGATCGACTGGCTGATATAGGGCTGCTTGAAGTTTTCCATGAAGCGGAAGCCCATCATCAGGCCCAGGCCGATGGCCATGTCGCTGTAGCCGCTGAAGTCGAAGTACAGCTGTGCGGTGTAGGCCAGGGCGCCGAGCCAGGCATCGCCCGTGGTGGGGTTTTGCAGGGCGAAGCAGTGGTCGGCGACCACGGCCAGGGTGTCGGCGATGAACACCTTCTTGATGAAGCCCTGCATGAAGCGGGTGCAGCCTTCGGAGAACTTGTCCAGGGTGTGGGTGCGGTTGTTGAACTGGTCGACCAGGTCCTTGAAGCGCAGCACGGGGCCTGCGATCAGGTGCGGGAAAATCGCCACGAACGCTGCGAAGTCGATCAGGTTGCGGGTAGCCGGGGTGTCACCGCGGTATACGTCGATGATGTAGCTGATCGACTCGAAGATGTAGAACGAGATACCGATCGGCAGCAGCACGTGGGTCAGAATGAATGGCTCCAGGCCAAACGACGTCATGATCGCGTTCAGGCTGTCGACGCCGAAGTTGGCGTACTTGAAGTAGCCGAGGATCGCCAGGTCGACACCCACGCCGAGTAGCAGCCAGCGCTGCGCAGGCTTGGTGCGCACACCGGCGGCACCGACTTTCAGGCCGATCCAGTAGTTCCACAGGGTGACGCCGGCGAACAGTGCCAGGAAGTCCACCCGCCACCAGGCGTAGAAGATGTAGCTGGCGACCAGCAGCAGCAGGTTGCGATAACGTTGCCCGCTCAAGTAGTACAGGCCGAGGAAGATCGGCAAGAACAGGAACAGGAACACGTTGGACGAGAAGACCATCCCGGTTCTCCTAATTTGTTCACAGCATCCAGGGCAAAGCGCCCCCCAAACCCCCCACAAAAAGGTGGGAGATACCTAGTCCCCCGTAGGAGCGGGTTCACCCGCGAATGAGGCCGGCACAGGGCACCGCAGATGGCAGGCCCGGCCTCTTCGCGGGTAAACCCGCTCCTACAGGGATGGTGTTACTTTTTACGCTCTGCACTCGGGTCATAGACCCGGGTCACATCGCCGCCCAGCCGGAAGCTGTTGAACGGCTGCATGTCGTGCTTGCGCTCAAGCGTGTCGCCAACGCAGTGGTACAGCGCGCACCAGGGCTCGAGCCAGGAGTACTTGCTGTCGACCTTGAGGTCGGTCATGTCCTGTTTCTTGCCCGCCCGCGCCTTGAAGTGGCTGGGGTCGCGGGCGCCGGCCAGCACGCCTTCACCCAGGCGCTGCAAGGCGAAGTTGTTCTCGGCGCGCAGGTCGACGCCATTGGCCTGGGCGAAGCTGGCAATCATCGCCAGCGGCGGCAAGGCGTAGTTGTGATAGGCCAGCGCGCGCTGCTTGCGCTTGATTTCGTTGGGCAGGAAGCCCTGGTCATCCACCTGGTTGGCGCCCACCTTGTATTCCTTCACGGCCCAGTCGAACAGGTCGCGACGGTCGGTGGCGACGGCGGTAGCCATGACCGACCAGGCCGCCCAGTAGCTGTGGTTGTTGATCTTCTCCAGCGGCAGGTCGCTCCAGTCACGCACAGTCTGCTCGGCCAGGCGGGTGAGCCATTTTTCGATCAGGTCGGCCTCGGCCTGGTGTGCGGCCAGCGGCTGCGAGTTGGAGAATTTCAGCCGCAACCATGAACCGCTCATGCTGCCCAGCGCCCATTTGCGCATCGACTTGCCGGTATGGTTGTAGTCGGTGGACAGCAATGCACCGGCACGTGCCCAGGTGCCCAGCCACGTCAGGGTGCAGTCGAGTTGCGCCGGGCGGCCGTCGCGCATGTACTGGCCGACCATCTTGCTCACGCCTTTCTCCAGCGTGGTAATGTCTTCGGTCGACTTGCGGAAGGCTTTTTCCGAGGCAGCGTTGAGCGTTGCCCGTGCCTTGTCCGAGCCTTCGTACTTGCTGCGAAACTGCAGCGGGCCGGTGTATGGCTTGGGCGCCGCTTCGCAGCGGAAATTACCCTCACCGGTCTTGAGCTTTTCGATCCCCTGGTAGTAACCCTGCGGCGGTACCAGCGCGGCGTGCGCGGCACCACCAAACAAGGCCAACGCGAGCAGGGCGGGGCTGGAAATTCGTTTGAAAAGGGTCATGGGTCGCCTCACTGGCCTGCCTGCGCGGTCTGCGCAGGCACGGCGAAGTTGTTGCGTTTGCAGAGCTTGGCTTCGACCTTCTGGGTGCCGCTTTCCGGCCCCTGTACCTCGAACGCAAGCAGGCGCTGGCTGGCCCAGTCCTCGTCTTCGCGCATCTGGAAGACGAAGCGGCCGTCGGTGTCGGAGGTTTCCGGTTTTTCCAGCTTGATGTCCTCGTGGCGGCCGTTGAGGTACCAGAGGGTGGCCTGCAACACCTTCACCGAGGGGTCTTCGAACTTGACGTCCATCTGCAGGTTGCGGTTGATCAGGTCTTTGATCACGCCGCCCTTGCCGTTGACCATCAGCTCGTTCTTGCCAGGCTTGAGGGTGGTGCTGGCGCTCATCAGGGCTGGGCGGTCGTCGCAGCCGTCGTCGAGCAGGCCAAGGATTTGCCGCCAGATGGTTTCCTGGTCCAGGCGGTACAGCGGGGAGAATTCCCAGATCAGGATCCTCGGCGGGTTCTTCTGGAATTCCTCGCTGCCCAGGTACTGGATCATCGACCCTTCCAGGCCGCCGCCTGGGAAGGCGACGTTGAGCACGTCGGCGCCGATGTATTGCTCGAGGAAGCCCGAGAAGTTGTAGTTTTTGCCGCTGTGGCTGGTACCGACCAGGGTGATCTGCGCATTGCCGCTGTCACCGAACAGGTCGTCGCCGCCGCTTGCGCCTTTCGGCTCGGTGGCGAACTGGTCCATGTACTGGACGGCGTAGCTGGTGCCGCACAGTTGGCCGGCAACGTTGTGCAGGGTGCCGGTCTTGCCCATGCGCCCGGACTTCCTGGTCTCGAATTCCTTGCGCGGGATGCCTTCGAAGGCCGGCATCTTGTGCACGGTGTCGGCCACGATCTTCGCCGCACGCTCGGCACCGTACGGCGTCCAGTGCTGGTCGCCACGGAAGTAGAAGTCCTTGCCCTGGTCAGCGGCGGCCAGTTGCTCGTTGGTCAGCGGTGACAGGTCGGGCACGTTGTAGCCCATGCTGGCGAAGCGCTTGAGCATGGCCTGGTAGTTGCCCAGGGCCTTCTGGTAGTCGAAGGCGGCTTTTTCTGCCGGGTTGAGCATGTTGCGGTTCACCAGGCCACGGGTCGGCTGGTACACCACCACCAGTTCCACACCACGTTTCTTGAACGCGTCGTGCACTTGCTTCAGGCGTTTGTAGCCGGCCGGGGTGGTGTTGAACTCGGTGCGCAGGTCTTCGCGGGTGCGGAACAGCCAGTCGCCCTGGGCCTGCACCAGCGTGGTGAAGTTTTGCTGATAGCGGGTGGTGTAGCGGCTGGCATCGTGCGCTTCAGGGCACAACTGGCAGCAGGGCTCGGCGCTGAAGGTCGGGGCCTTGACGTCTTCGGCGCGCACGCCCTGGCTGATTGCCAGAAGGGCGGCGGACAGGCCCAGCAGTTTCATCAGGTGTGGAGTCATGGTCTGGGCTTCCTTAATCGATCATTTCGGTCTGGCGTTCGACCGGGTCGATCAGCACAGCCTTCTGCTGGCGTACCAGCAGGTCGAGGATTTCGTCCTGGCGCTCGCCCAGCACACCATTGAGGCTGATGCCGCTGGCCTTGCGTGGGGCGAGCATGGACACCTTGTACAGCTCGACCGACAGCGGCGAGTCGATCGACAGCGGGCCGGAGCCGTTGGCCGACAGCTCGCCACCCACCACGATCAGCGACACCTTGGTGTCGAACGGGTCGAGGGCGATGTCGCGGTCGGTGTCGGACAGGTCCTTGATGTGGCCGTATACGCCGACCAGGCCGTTGGCCATGGCGACGTTTTCGTACAGGCGGATGTTCACGCTGTTACGCACGCGGATGCCGTGGCGGCGGTTGTTGACCAGCTTGTTGCCCCAGATCAGGTTGTCGCCGCTTTCGTACAGGGTGATGCCGTCGGTGTGGTTGCGGTAGATCTCGTTGTAGGCCACCAGGTTGTTGACGCTGTTACGGTCGATCACCACGCCCGAGAGCTTGTTGTCGTAGCTCTTGTTGTTGATGATCCAGCTGTCGTTGACCTCACGCGAAACGATGATGCCGTGCTTCTTCTTGGTGCCGTACACCGTGTTGCCGGCGATGATCAGGCGATGCGAACGGTCGTGCGGGTCGATGCCGTAGACGATGTTGTCGCGGTAGGTGCTGTCCTTGATCACGAAGTCCTGGGTTTCGTAGCAGTAGAAGCCGTACCACATGTCGCTGAACTCCGAACCGATGATCCAGCCGGTGGGCTCCGGGCGGCCCATGCGCTTGGCCATGTTCGGCGTGTACTGCGAGATGCTCACGCCATACGACTTGGACTTGGCGTAGCCGAAGCTGGCCATCTTCGTATTGACGATGTAGGTCTCGGTGCCGCCCCACGACAGCAGGAACGGGCGGAATTCCTTGGGCGAGCGGAAGGTCGCCGGGCCGTTGTCCTTTTCCCGCCAGCCGGTCACCTGGGTGTCGGTTACGAACAGCTTGCCGTCATTGACCAGAAATGCGCCGCCCTCCTGGGACAGGCGCAGCTGTTTGACCTTGCCGTCGATCTCGAGGATGCCCTTTTGCCCGACCACGATCGGCAGGCGTGCCAGGTAAACCCCAGGCTCGACTTCGCTGAAGTACTGTTTGGGCACCTTCTTGCTCAACTCGGTCAGGTCGACATGGCCGTCATCGACGAAGATCGCCTGCGGGATGCCGTGCTGGCGCTGCACCCACTCGGCGGCCTTGTTGTCGCCGCCGACGAACTCCTTGAGGGTGTCCTCCTGGAACATACGGCGCAGGCTGACCTTGCCCTTGTGGCGGCGGTCGATTTTCTTCTGCACCGCCTCGGCCGTGAAACCGGTGAGGTCGGGCAGCTTTGGCGGGTCCATCTGCAGCGGTTCGATCGGTGCGCTGGCCACCGTATAGGTCTTGGCCTGCTGCAGCTCCTTGGCGATCACCTGGGGCTCTGCGGCAGTGGCCAGGCCGCTTGCCAGCAGCAAGGCACTGGCCAACAGGCTGTGACGTAAGTGCGGGTGAAGGTTCATCACGGTCAGTCCCCTACGGCCTCAGAAGCGCCAGATGACGTCGACGAAGGCGCGGTGCATGTACGAGTCCGTTTCCTTGCCGTAGGCGTCGCCCGGCTTGAATACACCGGCACGCAGGCGCACCAGGGCTGACGGCTCGTCGATTGCCTGGCTCATCGAAGCCGGCAGCAGGCCTTGCTTGAAGTACTTGGTCACGACCACGTCCATTTCCTGGCCAAGGTCCTTCTCGCCGTCGACCAGCTGACGGTTCACGCCGTTGTCGTCGACCACCGCGTTGATGCCGCTGGAGCCGATGTTCTGGTTACCGTCGACACGCCAGAACTTGTGGTAGATCAGGCTGGCGTCATAGTCGTCACGCAGCTGCCACGAAGCGAACAGGGTGGCGGCCTGCAGGTTGCCCAGTTCGCCGCGGAACGCTTCGCCGAAGCGGTGCACGCGCGAGCGGGTGCCGGTGAAGTTGGAGCGGTTGCTCTCCAGGCCGGTCTGCTCGAAGTTGTTCGAACCGTCATCGCCGCCGCCGCCGCTACCGCGGGCGTACGCAGCGCCGACCTGCCATTGCGGGTCCAGGCGCAGGCGGATACCGAGGTCGGTTGCCCAGGCGTTGACGTCACCGCTCTGCTTGCCGGTGGCGACTTGGTCGTCGCCCACCTGCTGGGTGCTCAGCTTGTCGCGGTCACCGGTCAGCCAGGTGACGCTGCCCCAGTAATTCACGGTGTGGTCGTTGCGCCAGTTGTAGGCGTCGCTGTTGGCCTCCAGACCCAGCCAGGTAAGGTCGCCAGTGCGGGTCTTGTCCAGCGCGTCGACCGTTTCGCCGGGGCTCTTCAGGCTGCCGCTGTCATGCGTGTGGTGAGCGCGCAGGCCAACCCAGTGGCCAGGGGTCCACTGCGTGGCGACGTTGCCGTAGATGTGGGTGCGGTCCTTGTCTTCCGGCGCCAGTTCGGTGAGGTCGGTGCGGTATTCGCTGAAACGCTGGGCTACGCCAAGGTCGGCCTTGAGCAGCGTGGTGTCGAAGGTCCAGTTCAGCGCTTCGATGTTGGTATCGCGCCACATGCCATCGTCGCTGCGCAGGCGCTGGCGACCGAAGCGCAGTTGCTCGCCAGGGTAGGCGGTAAGGCCGCTGTAGCCGACCCAGAACTCGCGCATGGCCAGGTAGCTTTTGTCTGGTTGACGGCTGTCGTCGCCGGTGTCGGTGCTGGTGCCGTCGTCGTTCTGGCGCAAGGTGTCGGTTTCGATGGTGTCGGTCGCAGCGACTGCCTGGCCCATGGCGTAGGCACTCCAGTTACCGCGCTCGCCATACACCCACGGGCGCAGATCCAGGCCCAGGCCGTTGACGTCGCCGCCAGAGCGGGTGCCGAGGTCACGGTCGTCTTCCGACTGGCCGGTGATTTTCACGTCCAGGCCGAAGTTTTTTTCAGCGGTCATTTCCGCCAGGGTCGGGCAGGACCACAGCAGGGCGAAGCTCAGGCCGATGCCGGCTTTCACGAAGGGATTGAGCGTCATAGCGAGTCCTCACCGTCTACTTCTTTTTCGTCGTCTTGCAAGGCTTCGAGGGCCAGGGTGCTGTTCGCGCCCTGCGCCATGCTGCCGCGTGCACGCTTTTCCTGGTCCAGCAGTTGCTGGGCCTGGTTGCGCTGGTCAGGTGTCAGTTGCTGGTCGAGCTGCTGCAGCAGTTCGGCTGATTGCGGCGTCGGGTTGGCCTGCGACAGCTGGGCGAACACCCAGGCGTTGCCCGGTTGCGGGCGGATGCCGTGGCCCTCGCTGAACAGCTGGGCCAGGGCATAGTCGGCGCTGTTCTGCCCGCCACGGGCGGCGGCCAGCAGGTGGTCGACGGCCTTCTGCGGCTCGACATTGCCCAGGTAGCCGCGGCGGTAAAGCTGGCCCAGGTAGTAATGGGCGCTGATCTCACCGGCTTCGGCTGCGGCTTGCAGGTGCTGCTCGGCTTTTTGAGCGTCGGCTGGCAGGGTTTTGCCTTCGTAGTACAGACGGCCCAGCAGCAGTTCGGCGCGGGGCTGTTCAGCTTCGCGGCCTTTGTCGATGTAGGCCATCAACTGGTCGGTGTCGCCCAGTTCGGGGAAGTCGTATACCAGCTGTGCCAGGCTGACCCAGGACGCCGGATTGGCCGGGGCTATTTGCTCGAGCAACTCCTTGGCGGTTTTTTCGTCGGTCTGGCCAAGGCTGCGATCGGCCAGCACCCGGGCCACGCTGTCAACCCGGGTGGCCGGTACGGCGCCACGGGCATAGGCGGATTTCAGCTGGCCGAGCAGGGCGGCTTGCTGATCGGCCTGGCCACGTTTCTGGTACACGGTGGCCAGTTCGACGTAGCAGATGTCGGTGGTGTTCAGCGCGGCCTTGCAGATCTTTTCCACTTCACCCAGGTGCTGGTCATAGGTGCCCTGGGTGCGGTACAGCAGCACCTGGGCCAGGCCCGCTTCCGGGTTGCCGGCGGCGCGCCACTGGTCGATCTGCTGCTGCGCGTTGACCTTGGGGAAACTCTGCGGGTAGCTTAGGTAGAGCATTGCCAGCGGAATCAGGGTATTGCTTTGGCCCTGTTTCGCGGCCTGCTTGAGTAGGGTTTCGGCTTCCTCACGTTCGGCCTGGGTGCTGTCCGGCTTGGCCACCAGCAGGCGGCCAAGGCGGGCCTGGGCGCGTGGCGACGTGGCGGCCGCAGCGCGATAGGTGGCCTCGGCTTCCTTGATTTGCGAGGGGTCGCGGGTGGCCACCTTGATGTCCGCCAGGCCGACTTGCGCTTCGCTGTAGCCCAGGTCGGCCAGCGCCTTGTAGTTGCGCTCGGCCAATGCCGTATCACCGCGCTTCATGGCCTCGTTGGCCAGGCGCTGGTCGGGCAGGCCGGCACAGCCGGCCAACGTGATGGCGGCGGCCAGTGCACACAATCCCAGGTTCACGCGGACCTTGTAGGTATCAGAGATCATTGTCCGTCCCTCACAGGCCACGGGCCACGGCTTTGTCGATCAGCCAGTTCAGCGATGGGCCACGGTCGCTGTTGACCGAGGCCGGGCGGCCGGCCAGTTCGGCTGGCAGGCCGCTGTCTGGCTTGATCTGCACGCGGATGTCGGAGGACAGGTCTTCGCTGTTGAGGCTTGTGCTGCTGACGATCTGACCGGTGCGCACTTCGTCTTCGCCGGCCACCTGGAAGTTGACCCGGGTACCCGGCTTGACCTCGTCGAACTGGCGGTAGCTGAAGCGCGCCTCGACCATCGGGGTGGTGGTGCGTGGGATCAGCTGGAAGATTGGCTGGCCCTTGGCGGCGTACTGGCCGTCGTCCACCAACTGGCGCGCGACCACGCAATCGCAAGGGCTGGTGAGGGTGCCGGACAGCTGCTTGCCGAACAGTTCCTCGATCTTCGCCGGCTCCAGCTGTGCGTCTTCAAGGTTGCCCTTGAGCATGTCCAGCATGCTGGTGGTGAAGCTGGCCAATGGCGCGCCCTTGGCGATCTGCCCACCGCTTTCGACCAGGCTGCTCACGGTACCGTCGCGCGGCATGGTGACGTTGGTGGTCGGCACTGCGACCACACCGGCTTCGGCGTGGCTGACGAAATACATGCCATACAACGATTTGGCGACGAAGCCGAAGGCCGCAACGCCGACCACGAACACGCCCAGTGTGACGGTGACTGCCTTGAAGCGGCCGAAGGCGCTCAGGCCCGATCCACCGTCCTTCTGCTTGCGCGCCTTGGTGAAGTTGTCGCGCTGCAGGGTGCTGAGTACGTCGCCGATGCTGATCAGCTCACCCGACAGGTGGCTGGTGATGATGTGCCGCAACGTGGCGATGTCGCGAGGTTCAAGGTTCTGGAACTGCGCACCGATACGGCCATTGTCCGGGTTGTACGAGCGCACCTGGAACTCGATGTCGATCGACAGGCCCAGGTTGTCGACCACGAACTGCAGGCGCCCGCGCAGCACATCGCCCACCGACTGCGGTTGCTTGGCGTGGAAGCTCAGGCCGCCGGCAGAAAGGTCTTCGACCTTGACTTCGTGGACCTGGCGCTGGGCGTCCAGGAACCGCAGCTTGGCGGGAATGCGTACCCGGGCGTGTTGGCGCTGGGCTTCGGACTCATGCACGACATTGACGTTCACGGCGGTATTCATGGTGGTTTGTTCCTGTTAGATCCGATCCGGGTTGGGCTCACACGACCATGAACAGCACAGCAACGAAGATGCTGGCAGCCGAGAAGGTCATGGTCCGCGAGGACCAGGTGTTGAACCATTGTTGAAAGCTGGCGAGGTCACGCTTGAGGGCAGTGGGCTGACGCGTCCACGACTGCTTGTCGAGGCGGAAGAACACGTAGATCTTCATCAGCGCGCCGATGATCTGGTTGTAATAGAGAATCAGCGGGTAGGCTGGGCCTACGTTGTGGCCGGAGCACAGCAGCATGATGGTGAGGATCAGGCGCGTGATGCCGATCCACAGCAGGTACACCAGCAAGAAGGCCATGCCGAACTTGAGGCTGGCGATCACCGCCACGGTCAGGCCCAGCAGGCTGGTCCACATCGACACGCGCTGGTCGAACAACACGATGCTGGTGAACAGCCCCAGGCGACGCAGGCCAAGGCCCAATGCCCGTGAGTTCTGCCGCAGGTTGTTGCCGTACCAGCGGTACATCAGCTTGCGGCTGGCCTTGAGGAAGCTTTTTTCCGGCGGATGCTCGACCGTGTTGATGGCGGCGTCCGGCACGTAGAAGGTGTCGTAGCCCAGGCGCATCAGGCTGAACCAGCTGGACTTGTCGTCCCCGGTAAGGAACTTGAAGCGGCCCAGGCGCCAGTGCATCAGCGAGTCGCTTTCGACGTCGGCGATGAACTCGGGGTTGGTCACCACGCTGGCGCGGAACATCGACATGCGCCCGGTCATGGTCAGTACGCGCTTGGACAGGGCCATCGAGCACATGTTGATGTGGCGCTGGGCGAAGCGCAGCTTGTGCCACTCGCTCATGATGTAGCCGCCGCGCACTTCGCAGAATTCATTGGTGGTCAGGCCGCCCACATTGGGGAACAGCTTGAACCACGGTACGGTCTTGCGCACCACGCCGTCGGCCAGCACGGTGTCACCGTCGATCACCGCCACCACGGCGTTCTCGTCCGGCAGCATGCGCGAGATGGCGCGGAAGCCGTAGGCCAGGCCATCACGCTTGCCGGTACCGGCGATACGCACGATGTCCAGCTTCACGTGGGCCGGCGGGTTGTACTTGGCCCACAGGCTCTTGACCAGCAGTTCATCGGACATTTCCACCAGCGAGCAGACCACGGTGGTGGGGAAGCCGCAGTTGATCGCCTCGCGGATCACCGAGCTGTACACCTGGGCGGTGGTCAGCGCTTCGATACGGAAGCTGGTGACCATCAGGTAGACATGCGACGGGTCGGTGGCATTACCCATTTTCTGCACCTTGCGGCGCAGGTACGGGTACACGCCGTAGAGGAAGATCATGCCGCGGATGAAATGGGTGGCGCCCATGGAGTAGCGCCAGATGCCGACTGCGCCGACCAGGAAGATGAAGTGCTTCGACTGCGAGTCGAAGATATCAGCTGGCAGGGCCAGGGCGATCAGCATGAGCAGGCTCATGTAGAGCAGCCACCCGGCGCACTGCAACAGCACTGTCTGGAGCCTTTGCATGTTCAGCATCCGTCGAGAATTCGGGAAAGGGTGGGCAGCGAGGAGGCGGCTCTTGTCGAGTGCCTCATCGCTGCCCGGCCGGGCACTTACCAGCAGATGCCTTCGGTACGGGCGGTGGTGCTGGTCGGTTTGTTCATGAAGCCGACCAGGTCGATCACCTGCTTGCCGGCTGGCGCTTGCAGGGCCAGCGCACGGAACTGCTCGTCACGGTTGCCGAGGACGATGATGTCGGCGTTGTCGATCACCTGCTGCAAGTTGGCGTTGAGCAGCGACGACACGTGCGGGATCTTCGACTCGATGTAGTCCTTGTTGGCGCCGTGAACACGGGCGTACTGGACGTTCTCGTCGTAGATGTCCAGCTGGTAGCCCTTGCCGATCAGGCGCTCGGCCAGTTCCACCAGCGGGCTTTCGCGCAGGTCGTCGGTGCCGGCCTTGAAGCTCAGGCCCAGCAGGGCGACCTTGCGCTTGTCGTGGGCTTCGATCAGCTCGAAGGCGTTCTGCACCTGCGATTCGTTACTGCGCATCAGCGAGTCGAGCAGCGGTGCACGGACATCGAGGCTGGCGGCGCGGTAGGTGAGGGCGCGTACGTCCTTGGGCAGGCAAGAGCCGCCGAAGGCAAAGCCAGGGCGCATGTAGTACTGGGACAGGTTGAGGACCTTGTCCTGGCAGACCACGTCCATCACTTCGCGGCCATCGACGCCCACTGCCTTGGCGATGTTGCCGATTTCGTTGGCGAAGGTGACCTTGGTGGCGTGCCATACGTTGCAGGTGTACTTGATCATCTCGGCCACTTCGATCGGCTTGCGGATGACCGGGGCGTCGAGTTCTTCGTACAGGGCCTGGAGGATGTCACCGCTGGCGCTGTCCAGTTCGCCGATGACCGTCATCGGTGGCTGGTCGTAGTCCTTGATGGCGGTGCTTTCACGCAGGAATTCCGGGTTGACCGCCACACCGAAGTCGACACCGGCCTTCTTGCCCGAGCAATCTTCCAGGATCGGGATGACCACGTTCTTGACGGTGCCAGGCAGCACGGTGCTGCGCACCACGATGGTGTGACGGCGGGTGGTGTCACGCAGCACGTAGCCGATTTCGCGGCACACGGACTCGATGTACTCCAGGCCCAGGTCGCCGTTTTTCTTGCTGGGGGTGCCCACGCAGATCATCGACACATCGCTGGCACGGATGGCTTCGGCGAAGTCGGTAGTGCCGCGCAGACGGCCATTGGCGATGCCCTGTTGCAGCAGTGCTTCCAGGCCAGGTTCGACGATGGGCGACTTGCCCTGGTTGATCAGGTCGATCTTGGTGCTGGACACGTCCACACCGATCACTTCATGGCCACGCGCCGTCAGGCAGCCTGCACAGACTGCACCCACATAACCCAAACCAAAGATGCTGATACGCATCGCTATCACCTCATGTGTTTATCACGCCGACGCCTCCGCAGAGAGCCGGGCTGGGTTGATTAACAACAGTTTTCGGGCGCACGGATCCATGGCGAATGCACACTTCGCCGAGCGCAGGCAAAATAAATCCGGAGCGCAAAAAGTTATGCACTCAAAGTTGGCACTCAATAGCCATATATTAAAAAACGTGCCCTGAAATGCAGCCGTCTTTATTGCAATGCGCTACTTGGCGCGTTGCTGTGCTTGTTTTTTCAAGTGAATAAATCCTTTGAAATCAACCACTAGGACGATTTTTAAGGGGCGCGTCTCTCCTGCATGGACAAGGTCTTCGGGGGTTTCCGTAATACCTGTCGAGTTTCTCATGGCGGGCAGTGGATACCCGCCGCTGTCATCTGTAAGTCATCTCTCACAGCCCGTAGGCAGGAAAATCGTTACGGCACTATGAGCGATTGGCTTCGGCAGAAGTTCCTGAGCCAGTTTCACTCGAATGAAAGATTTCTAAATATTTATTCAGTTGCGGACAGTTTCAAATTGATAGCACGCGGGTGTTTCACCCCCGTGTATCAAGGACGTAACTGTTGCGAGATATTTTTATGCCAGCATCTGAAAAATTTTTTCAGAATTCGTCAAAAAAGGTATGAACGGTCTTATGGCGTTTGGCGATAAAGGTGGGTGCGCTGGATTTTTGGCGTCGGATTCGTGGCGTGATGGCGGTTTGCAGCGTGCCCTGTTGCAGGGCAGAGAGGGGGGCAGAGCTGCTGGCCTCTTCGCGGGTGAACCCGCTCCTACAGGTAGCGCATTACCTGTAAGAGCGGGTTTGGCCGTGAAGGGGCAGGGTCACTCCGAGGGGTGATCGCGCAGGAACACCAAATGGTCCGGCTTGGACTGCTCGGCACTGTAGTAGTACCCCTGAGCATCGAACTGCTTGAGCTGTTCCGGGGTGCTGATGCGCTGCTGGATGACGAAGCGGCTCATCATGCCGCGGGCTTTCTTGGCGTAGAAGCTGATGATCTTGTACTGGCCGTTTTTCTGGTCCTTGAAGTCGACGTTGATCACCCGGGCCTTCAGTGCACTGCGTTTCACTGCACTGAAATACTCGTTACTGGCCAGGTTCAACAGCACGTCATCGCCTTGGTCGGCCAGGGCCTGGTTCAGCCATTCGCTGATGCGCGTGCCCCAGAAGGCGTACAGGTCCTTGCCGCGGGCGTTGGCCAGCTTGGTGCCCATCTCCAGGCGGTAGGGCTGCATCAGGTCGAGCGGGCGCAGCAGGCCATATAGGCCCGAGAGCATGCGCAGGTGGCCCTGAGCGTAGCTGAAGTCGTCTTCACTCAGGCTCTGGGCATCGAGGCCGGTGTACACGTCACCCTTGAACGCCAGCAGCGCCTGCTTGGCATTGGCCGGGGTGAAGTCTGGGGTCCAGCTGCCAAAGCGCGCCGCATTCAGGCCGGCGAGCTTGTCGGACAGGTGCATCAGCTCGCTGATCTGCGCCGGCGACAGTTCGCGCAGCTGCTGGATCAGGGCCTGGGATTCATCCAGGTACTGGGGCAGGGTGAAACGCTCGGTCACTGGCGGGGTGTCGTAGTCGAGGGTCTTGGCGGGGGAAATCACCGTCAGCATCGGGTCGGCTCCTGGCATCGTTGGCCGAGGATTCTACGGGGTGGGCGGTACAAGTCCAAACTATGGCGACGATAGTCACAGCCCATGGTCGGTGCAGGCGCTATAGTTCGCGTTTTGCCGTTGCGGAGCCTTCCACTGTGCGCATTGCTTCTGCCTTGCTGGCCGGCCTGCTGAGCCTGGCCGTGCAAGCCGCCCCTTCACCCCAGGTCAGCCTGGACCGCAGCCTGTGGCCCGAACAGCTGGACAGCCCGGCGCTGTTCGACGTGGCCTCTCGGGCAGAAATCCTTTCGTTCGCCCAAGTGCTGCACGAAAGCGAGTTGCTGGATGACGCAAGCCTGGCGGCCCGGCTGGGGTTGCGGCAGATCAACCTGCAGAAGGTGCGCCAGGTTCGTGCGCGCATGTGGCAGCGGTTGTGGGAGGGTTATCAACAGGCGCAGCGCAGTTGTGAGCAGGACGCATCATTCTGCTACCCGGTTACGTCCATGGCGGAGTTGCGTACACAAGCGGCGACGTTCGCTGCCGATGTCGGTGCGTTCTATACCGGCTGGATCGAGCCGAGCCACCAGTTCCATGTCCGCTACCTGGATGAGCAACTGCGCAAGGCGGCGTTGCTGCCGCAGACCAGCAGCGAAATCGAGCGGTTGTCTTCGCGTGAGCGCAAGGGTGACGAACTGAACGATCGCATGTTCCTGCTGACCTTCGTCGGCGGGCCCGGGCCCGAGGGGGGCAGTACGGATCTACTCACCGACTACCTGCGCCGACAAAAGCTCGAAGGCACGTTCTTCACGCTCGGTAACCGCTTGCAGCAACGCCGTGATGGCGCGGCGGCAAACGCCTTGCGCCAGCTCTATGACGGGCAGTGCGTGGGTATCCAGGGGTGGGAATACCGCTCCCATGCGCAGTGGACCGACTGGCAGGATTCGCTGCGGCGCAGCCAGGCGCGGGTGCAGGCTGATCTGCCCGAGCAGTACGTGCCGCTGTTCCGCCCACCTTATGGCCAGCGCCGGGCTGACGGCGAGGCGTTCATGGCCCGCCAGCAGTTGCGGGTATCGTTGTGGGACATCGATGCCCAGGATGACGGTGCATTGAGCGCAGAGGCGTCCGCACAGCGCGTATTGACCCTGATGCTGTTGTGGCGCAAGGGCGTGATCCAGTTTCATGACAGCCTTCCCAAGGCGCAGCCGGCGGTGGATTGGCTGTTGCGCAATACCGCGCAAAGCGGCATCGGCTGGGAGGATTGCCGGGAATATGGATACCGCGAATAGAGGGTATGACTTCTGAGCGTAGTCCCCTCTGACGGTGGCGCCAAGGCCTCTTCGTCAATCGGAAAAATAAACTTCAAAAATGCGTAAAAGTGCTTTTTTCGGTCATGGTTTTTGCGGTATGAAGAAACCAGACAGCCGATTCCTGCAGCACAGGTGGCGTCATCCAGGCCCACCTAGCCAGGTTCGCTTCCCGCCCGTAACAACGCGGATACGGGGACAGCGGCAGTCACTCTGCGGCGTAACAGACCACGCCGTGTGGCTTCGACATAAGGTGACCGAGTATGGATGACCAAGGACGCAACCCTTCCTCCAGCAAGCCAATCCTGTATGTGCTCGATACCAACGTCCTGATTCACGACCCTAACGCGTTACTGAACTTCGAGGAGCACCATGTCGCCATCCCGATGACGGTGCTGGAGGAACTCGACAAGCTCAAGACCGGCAAACAGAGTATCGCCGCCGAATGCCGCCAGGCCATCCGCCTGATAGACCAGACCCTCGGTGACGCTTCGCCCAGCGATGTCGAGCAGGGCGTACCGATCCAGCGCAACAAGAGCGGCCCCAAGGGGTTCCTGTCCATCCTGATGACCCCGCGCAACGAGCCGAACAAGCTACTGCCGGAAAACCTCAACGACAACATCATCATCAACCAGTTGCTCGAAGTCCGGGCCCGGCGCACCGACCTGGACGTCGTGCTGGTCACCAAAGACATCAACATGCGCCTGAAGGCGCGCGCTTGCGGTATAGCGGCTGAGGACTACAGCACCGACCAACTGGTCGATGACGTGTCCTTGCTGTCCAAGGGCTACCATTCGGTCACCGGCTCGTTCTGGGACCGCGTGAGCAAGGTAGATACCCGCCAGGAGCGCGGCCGCACCTGGCATCGGGTGCAGATGATCGACAACCTGCCAGCCGTGCACGTCAACGAGTTCATCATCGATGAGCAGGGCTTCGTCGGGTGGATCAAGGGCATTCGTGACGACGAACTGTTGCTGCTCGACCTGCACCAGGAGCCGTTGCTGCACCAGGAAGCCTGGGGCCTGAAACCACGCGACATTCACCAAAGCCTGGCGTTGTTCGCCCTGCTGGACCCGGATATCCACCTGGTGAACCTGACCGGCGCCGCCGGCTCCGGTAAAACCATCCTGGCGCTGGCTGCGGCCATCGAGCAGACCATGGTCAGCAAGCGCTACCGGCGCATCATCGCCACCCGCAGCGTGCAGGGGCTGGACCAGGAGATTGGCTTCCTGCCGGGTACCGAAGCAGAGAAGATGGAGCCGTGGCTGGGCGCCATCACCGACAACCTCGAAGCCTTGCACATGGATGACGAAAGTACCCATGGCAGCGTCGAATACATCCTTGAGCGCGTGCCGCTGCAGTTCAAGTCGCTGAACTACATCCGTGGCCGTAGCTTCCAGCAGAGCCTGATCCTGATTGACGAGTGCCAGAACCTGACGCCGCACCAGATGAAAACCATCATCACCCGTGCCGGCTCCGGGTCCAAGGTGGTCTGCCTGGGCAACCTGGCGCAGATCGACACCCCCTACCTGTCCGCGACCAGCTCGGGCCTGACCTACCTGACCGAGCGCTTCAAGGACTTCCCCCACGGCGTGCACATCACCCTGCAGGGCGTGCCTCGCTCGGTGCTGGCCGAGTACGCCGAGTCGCATTTGTAAGAGTGATGCTCTCAGTTGCAAGCCTGTTTACAGGCTTGCAACTTTTTACGAGGCACCGAGTGTTTCATGTGCTAGATAGTAGATGTGTAAAATGCCAGCGCTGATGAGTGTCAGCAATCCAGCTGTCATGATGACGCTGGCTGTACTCGTTATGCCTGCTAACCATGCGCCTGCGGCTGGCAGGACAATGAATAAGGAAATTGAACAGCTTCTCGCAGTGGAAAATGCTCTTCCTAGAATTTTACTTGGGCATTTAATTTGGAGAGTGGAAGTGAAACCTTGAGAGGTGAGTCCATAAGCAAAGCCTGCGATCAGAAAGAGAATCGGGAATGAGTGAGGTTTAACTATTTCAGGATTTAAACCCGCAATGGCTACAATGCATAAGCAAACGCCAAAAATTGATGAGGCGACTGTCGCACAAACTAAAAAATGTCGTCGGTAAAGTCTGGGGAAAGCAAGTCCAGCAATAATCCCCCCGATTGCCGTCGCGCTCACTACTTGACCGAAAGAAGTAGAGCTTAAACTCAGCTCCTTCATAAAAAGGCTTAGCAGAGAGTCATAGATGCCCAAGGCCGTCGATTGAATAAGCATGCATAATAGAAATGCTTGAACAGTCGTCTGAGAGACAAAAAAATTGATCACCTCGCGTAGGTTGGATTGTTGTTTTGTTTTTCCGCGTCTACCGGTGTGTATATCTCCTGACTTCAATAGCCAGACAAAAAACAATCCATTGATGCTGATGGCTGCAGAAATTAAGAAGCCGTAAGTACTATTGCTCCAGCTGATTGATAATCCAGCGGCAAGTGGTGCTATTATTTTTATGGTCTGATCAGTGATACTAACTAGTGACGTGTTTTTTATTATGCTTTCAGGGGGTAATAGCCTAGCTGTTAGTACGATCTCAGCTGGAGTTGAACCTAAGTTTGATAGGCCCTTTAGGGTTATAAAGAATAAAAATATATTCAAATCTACAGCGTGTGAAAGACAGGTCGCGGTAATTGCTCTAATACAAAAACTGACTGCTACTATTGCGCGTGGTGAATAGCGGTCTGGTAATGATCCAATGTATGGGCCCAATATGAGCGAGGGCAGGCCATAAAGCGCTGCCGCAAGTGCTAAAGTTTGTGCTTGTGCATTAAATATAAAAGTGAGCGTAGAAAATATTAGAATAAAGTCAAGCCATACGGTAGCAGAGCTACATAGCCGTATTCCGTACAGGTAGAAATACTGGCTGGTTGCCAACCTTTGCATTATCATTACTCCGCTTTTGTATACATCATGTCGTCAATGACGAATGTAGAAATATCGTTGTTCGTGCAGAATTTCTCTAAATCAGATCTATTGTTGATGAAGCCTGCACCACTGAAGTTGAGTGATGTATTGCATAAGACACCGATGCCACTAATTTTTTTAAATGTCGCTAAGAGGGTGTAGAGTGTGGGGTTATCCTCATAGGCTACGGTCTGAACACGAGCGGTGCCGTCTGCGTGAGTAATAGCTTGGAGTCTTGTATTAATAACTTTGTAGAATGACAGCATATATTTGCTAATTTTACAGTCTTCGAAATGCAGCGGAGCATCTTGCTCTAAGCAAATGGGAGCTACAGGTCGGTAATCTTCTCTTTTTTTTATTTTGTTCAGTTTTTGAGTGGTGACTTTAGAGAACGGGGATGCCAAAATCGAGCGGTTTCCTAACGCTCTCGGCCCGATTTCACAACGCCCTTGCACCCAGCAGACTATTTCACCTGCAAGAATTTTTTTACAAATTATATGGAGTTGGAGTGAGGATGAATTGTAGGAGGAGCTAGTAGAACTTCGATTATGTAAGAAAGGCTGACCCGAGTAGACGCTCCAGTTTAGGCCGCATCGTCCAGTCAAAAGTTTTTGCGCAAGCGCAGCTGCCCCGATAGCCACACCGGTGTCATTAGTGCATGGAGGTACGAAAACATCCGAAAACAAGCCGCAATCTTCCCATTGTTTGTTCCAGTCGCAGTTCAATCCACACCCGCCAGAAATTAATAATGGGATTCTCTTTGTTATGTGTGGTAGTGTTTTTGACTTTATATGCTCGAATAATGTGTTGGATATTTTTCTTGCAAGATTGCAGAAGGGTTGAGTGTGCGGCCCTATATTATAGTATTTAGAGGTTATAAAGTCTGCTTTACAAAAAGTATCTATCGGAGAGGAACAATTGATTAGATAGTCGAGCATGTGTTGTTCGTCGCTGCTCGTTTGAGAATTTTCACCAAGACCAGCAAGCGCCATCATTTTTCCAGCGTCACCCAGGCGGCAATATCCTTTAGGAAGGTTGAAGTGAGGGTCAGCAATTCCAAATGCGAAGGAGTATCTAAGGCCAGGGCTTTGAATAATATTTTGAAGGAGTTGTACATGTAGGTCTTTGTTGATGTAGTAGAGGTTGCCAATAAAGCCTTCCAATAAAAGTACATAACAGTCACTGATGTCAGCGTGTTTTGATAGTGCGTAAGAACATATGATGTGCGAAAGTTCGTGGCTGCAGTATATTGATGTCGTATTGCTGTTTTGTTCGATATTGTAGTCTAGCCCAAGGTATCCCCCGTCGATCGGACTATTTCGTGGGTCATGTCCCTTCGCCCACCCACTTACAGCGATCGCATCATATTCATTGTTGATCGTTGTAAGAGCTTTTAATAGGTCGCTAGGGGAATTGGCTGAGTACCGCGGATTGCTGTTTTTTTCAGCTTCGTAACTGAATATTAAATTGCCGTTTTCAATTAGACAAATCTGACCATCGTGACCGATGTTATAGCTTAGGATTCGCATGGTTATTCCTTGGTTTAACCCAGAATAGGTACATGTTTGAAAATGTTGTGGGGTTTGTTTCTTCGAATAAGTGCCACTTCCGCAGGAGGGATTTCAAGTCTGTTCTACTATTGAATTTAGTAAAGGAGGGGGCTTGAATTAAATTGTTTTCGAACCCACAGAAGTCTAGATTGTAGGTTTGAAGGAGGTCATAGATTCTTTTTAGGGTATAATTATCTTCATGGGGGTTGAATAAGAGATCCATGCACCCTTGGTGAGAGTAAAAGTCTCTCGACCAGATGATGCTCTCCAGCTCTTCTGGATGTTGAGTGACCGCAAGCCTTCTGATTGCTGTGAGATTTTTTGGAGAGTACGTTATGTTATGTTCGGTGCATTTGTTTTTTAATGTGTCAATGGGGGTTCTGGCTATTTTGCTATAAAGGCCTAGTTTTAGAATTCCGTTTTTATGGAGTGCCATTAATAAAGGTTTGATGCCTTTATGAGGTTGCTTAAAGTGATGTAAGACTCCAATGCACTCAATTATGTGAAACTTTATTTTGAGATTTGCTATGTCGAATATGCTGCAGTGTATGAACTTGGCGTTTTCAATGTTGTGATTTTGTTTCATGAAATTTGCATATCTCAGGCTTGATAAGCTTATGTCTATTCCATATATTTCAGCGTCTGGATAGTTGAGAGCCATCTGAATTGCATGGCGGCCAGTACCGCAACCGGCAATGAGTATCTTAATCTTGCGCGAAGGATTTTTTTTATTGTTTAACCCGGTTCTATAAAGGTAATCATAAATCGTGCCAGGTGTGTGATTTGGTAAATATGTCCACTTAGGATAAGGGTTTGATTCGTAGAATGACCTTAGAGGGTCTAAAGAGGCTTTGTGGACAAGCTTATTAAGTGAGCGGTTTTGTCCTCTCGGTTTTTGGATAGCTAATTTTGATGTGGTCTGTTTGTTTGAAATGAATTGGTTGAACTCACTCCGGTCTGTGTTGAAAGCGTGTTGCGATAAGTGATGTTGAGCGTCAATAACTGTGGAAAGCAACATGTTATTTTTTTTATCGATCTGAGCTAAGTGTGCTTTCGATCGCTCAAGTAATATTTCAAGTATAGGATTGGTTATGATGTGGGTGGTTAGAAGTTGAAGTGAAAATTCCTTTTCGAAAAGATGCGTTGCCAGTATAGAAGGCCAATAGGGGAGGGATGTATCTACTGTTGACTCTGTCAGTAGATTTCTATAGTAAAGGTGTGACAATAATTCAAGGTCAATTTTTTCGATCGTGTAAATTTTTTCTAGAGTTATTAGTGTCCTCCTGTTGTGGCTGCTTACGTAAGCGTTGGATAGCAGGTCGAGATATTTCACTGCGGTCTCATAGCAAGCGTTGCCTTCTGTCTCTATAGCTTTTTCGTATGCCCAGATACCCAGTGATATATCTTTTGTAGTAGTGCATGCACGAGCCAGATTTTTGTAGTAAATGTCAGCATTCTTTGTTCCGCTATTTAGTAGCGAGCAGGCTCTTCTATATAGCTCGGTGGACCTTTCTATTTCTCCAAGTTGTTCGTGAAGGGCGCCGAGATTGTTAAGTGTCTTAATGTTATGGTTGTCGAGTTCGAGGCTTTTCTTATAAGCGTCTGCTGCAAGGCTAAGATGTTGATTGATGAAAAAATCATCACCTTTTTTCCGTTCGATTTCGGAGGCTTCGCAGTGCTGTTGGCTATCGTTCATATAACACGCCTAGCTCCTAAATTAGTTTTTGCATATTTGGAGATATAGGGTCTGAATAGCCAGCGCCGCTAGCCATGACGAAGATGGAGTGTTCGTTTATACCGTCTACCTCCAACAGTTTGTTAAGCATGTCGTCGATAAAGTATCCGCTGAGCCATGTGTCTAACTTATACGCGGTTGCGGATAAGTTGAAGGTCTGAGAAAGATGGCCAACGTCCAGTAGAGCGGAGCGGTAGGCTCTTGAATGAGGATATTTCCACCAGAGCTTGTCAAATCTAGACGTCATTACAATCAGGAAGGATGCCTCTGTTGCGAATGTCTGATGGCATAATGTTTTACTCAGGTCGACAATGTCATGCTTAACGAGGGACAGTGAATGGTCTTGTGGTCTGTAATGGTAAATACCTTTCTGTAGCCCCTTTACATTGAGTGCAATCAGATAAGCTTCAGTGGCTTGCAGGCATCCAGCGCTAGGTGAAGAGCGCCTATAGCCAATAGTTTTGATTCCACGTCTGGCTAATGCGTCTTCATGAGTGTCACCGTGGAACTTGCCAAAGGTCGCGAATAGTAAGTCGGAAACAATATGTACGTCGGTTTCTATGTTTTTAAAGTGGCGGCTGGTTTTTCTATTTTTTAATGTGTTCAATAGTGATGCTTCAAGCTGCAGTAAACTTGGGTTTGGTAAGTTTGTTATGGCTCCATCTCGCTCTATGTGAATCGAAGGCATGTTGGCTGCGATACTTTCGCAAAAGTCAACATAGGCAGCCTCTGGGTTTTCTGAATCCTTGGAGAGGTCGCAGGGGAAATTGTGTTTAGTGCCTAAATGGAATATTTTTGCGATTTCGTCCCATCCCCATTGTTGTGGTTTTTCAAAATCGGTTTTTGTCGTTGCTAACTCTAGGATGCCGGCATCTATAAGGTCTTCATCGATATTGTCAACGGCGGCTCGGGGCTCCGAAAATGTTGTTAATTCGTAAATCCTATCGAGATATTTATGGTCGTAAATTTGGTATTGCTCGCCATTTGTCAAATTCCATAGTGCGAATACGCCTTTTTTAATCGTAAAAATGACGTCTTCATTGATCTTGTATTTTTTCATTATCTGCTCGTTTTCATTTCATTAAGTCCTGGGCAGCCGCGCACTGCCCAGGTTGTGGGTTTAGTCTACCAACGCTTGTACATGATCAAATCGAGCAACAAGGATATGATAGGCATTGTTGGACAAAGCACTGAGGTGGCTCTGCAATGTGATTTTTTTCATTGTTAGTTCCTCGTTTGGTTGTGGAAGTCTGATTGACTTCGTAGGTAAGAATAATTTCCATGCATTGAAAGTCAATCGCGTGGAGGTGTAGGAAAGTTCTACGAGAAGGGTAGGAGTTTTCCGTGGTAATAAGTGCTTTTATTTCATGAGGTTGAATGTTCTTTACGCACTAACGAACATCCATAGTCTTGAATGTTTTTTCACAGGTTACGTGCGATTCTCAAAGGCGAATTTTTTCTGCAAAAACCTGACCTACAGGTTTAAACTTTGGGTTCCCTTCACAGGAGCAGAGCAGTGCTGACACATCTTGATTCCCAGGGGCGGGCCAACATGGTCGACGTCACTGAAAAGGCCGTGACCGAGCGCGAGGCTACCGCCGAGGCGCGGGTGCGCATGTTGCCGCAGACCTTGCAGATGATCGTCGACGGTGAACACCCCAAGGGTGACGTGTTCGCCGTGGCGCGCATTGCCGGGATACAGGCGGCGAAAAAAACCAGCGACCTGATTCCGCTGTGCCACCCGCTGATGCTCACCAGCGTCAAGGTCGAGCTCAGCGCCGAGGGGCAGGATGCCGTGCGTATCGTCGCCCGCTGCAAGCTGGCCGGGCAGACCGGTGTGGAGATGGAGGCGCTGACCGCCGCCAGCGTGGCCGCGCTGACGATCTATGACATGTGCAAGGCTGTGGATAAAGGTATGGTCATCGAGCAGGTGCGCCTGCTGGAAAAACTCGGTGGCAAGAGTGGCCATTACAAGGTGGAGGCGTGATGAAGGTCAAGGTGATGTACTTCGCCCGTTACCGCGAACTGTTGGGCGTGGATGCCGAGCGGGTGGAGGGGGCGTTCAAGGTGCTCGATGATGTGCGCCAGGCCTTGGTAGCCAAGGGCGGGCAGTATGAAGTGCTGGCCGAGCAGAACCTGATGTGCGCGCGCAACGAAGAGCTGTGCAAGCTCGATGAACCGCTGGAAGAGGGCGATGAAGTGGCGTTCTTCCCGCCGGTGACCGGAGGCTGAACATGGCTGTGCGAGTGCAGGAAGGCGCGTTCGACCCGGGGGCTGAGACCAATGCCATGCATGCAGCCAATGTGGGCGTGGGCGCGGTGGTCGGTTTTGTCGGCTATGTGCGGGATTTCAACGATGGCCGCGAAGTGGCGGGGATGTTCCTCGAACACTATCCGGGCATGACCGAAAAGGCCCTGGCCAAGATCGTGGTCGAGGCCGAGCAGCGTTGGCCGCTATTGAAGGTGGAGGTGCTGCACCGCATCGGTGCGCTGGAGCCGGGCGAACCGATTGTGTTCGTGGGGGTGGCCAGTGCCCATCGGCAGGCGGCGTTCGATGCCTGCAACTTCATCATGGACTACCTGAAGACCCGGGCGCCGTTCTGGAAGAAGGAGAATACCCAGGAAGGGCCAAGGTGGGTGGAGGGGCGGCAGAGTGACCAGGATGCGGCGGGGCGCTGGTAATCAAGGCGCCACCGGTCGCCTGTAGGAGCGGGTTTACCCGCGAAAGGGCCGGGCCTGCTGGCCAATCTCCACCCGCCGTTCACCGTTGCCGCCACTACCGTATTCGCGGGTAAACCCGCTCCTACAGGGGGGCTTGTGTGGCGATTGGGCCGCACAAGGCCGCTCCCACAGGGCGCATGTAGCCCGCTGAAGGTCAGTGATGCTTGCGCGGCACCGGCTTGAGCAGTTCATCCGGTGGCATCTCGCACTTGATCTTGCGCCCCAGCAGCGCTTCGATCGCCGGCAGCTGATACGAGTCATCCTCACCGGCAAAGCTGATCGATACACCACTGGTGCCGGCACGGCCGGTACGGCCAATGCGGTGCACGTAGTCGTCAGGGTCTTCCGGCAGGGTGAAGTTGATCACGTGGCTGATGCCATCGATATGGATCCCGCGCCCGGCCACGTCGGTGGCCACCAGCACGGTGATGCGCCCTTCGCGGAAGCTCTCCAGGGTTCGGATGCGCTTGTGCTGCGGCACGTCGCCCGACAGCTGGGCCGCATTGATACCGTCGCGTACCAGCTTTTCCTCGATGCGCCGCACTTCGTCCTTGCGGTTGGCGAACACCATCACCCGTTCCCACTTGTTCTGGGTCACCAGGTTGTACAACAGTTTGTACTTGTCGCTGCCGGCCACCGCATACACGTGCTGCTCCACCGTTTCGCTGGCCACGTTCTCCGGCTCGATCTCGACGATGGCCGGGTTGGTGGTCCACTGCTTGGCCAGGTTCATCACATCGTCGGTGAAGGTGGCGGAGAACAGCAGGGTCTGGCGCTCGCTTTTCGGCGGTGTCTGACGAATGATTTGGCGGACCTGGGGGATGAAGCCCATGTCGAGCATGCGGTCGGCTTCGTCAAGCACCATCACCTCGACCATGTCCAGGTGCACTTCGCCGCGCTGGTTGAAGTCCAGCAGGCGGCCCGGGGTAGCCACCAGGATATCGCAGTGGCGCGCTTCCAGGGCTTTGAGCTGTTTGTCGAAGTCCATGCCACCGACGAAGCTCATCACGTTCAGGCCGGTGTACTTGGTCAGGGCAGCGGCGTCCTTGGCGATCTGCACCACCAGCTCGCGGGTGGGCGCGATGATCAGCGCGCGCGGCTCGCCCATGTAGCGCTCTTTAGGCGGTGGCGTCTGCTGCAACTGGGAAATGATCGAGATCAGGAAGGCGGCCGTCTTGCCGGTACCCGTCTGGGCCCGGCCGATGGCGTCCTGGCCACGCAGGGTGTAACCCAGGACCTGCGCCTGGATCGGCGTGCAGTACGGGAAGCCCAGGTCGTGGATGGCGTGCATCAGCTCGTTGGACAGCTTGAAGTCGTGGAAGCGGGTTTTGCCTTCCTGTGGCTCGACCACAAAGTCTTCGGGCTTCCACAGGCTGGCCTGTGGCTTGGGCTTGCGTTCGCGGCGCGGTTTGTCCTTGGCCGGTTGTTCGGCAGGTGGCGTCGCGGCGGCAGGTTGCTCGGCCTTGGGGGCGGGGTTGGCATGTGGTGCGGCCGGTTTTGCCGCGGGCTGGGCTTCCGGCGTCACGCTGGCAGCAGGAGCGGCGGCTTGTGGCGCGGCCTCTCCCTTGCCGAATATTTTTCTGAGTGCTTTGAGCACGGTCGTCTCATCAACTGATTAAGGAATGTACGCCGGGCAGTGTAATGCAAGATCCGGGCGCGGCGTAGCGGAATACGCCCACAACTACAAGCGAGGCTGCCTATTGCAGCTGCTTGCTCAGCCAGTCGTGGATATCGTTCAGTTCTTCGACCACCACTTCGTGTTCCATCGGGTATTCGTACCAGCGGGCAGCGACGCCCCAGGTATTCAGGTACTCGAAGGCGGTACGGCCCATGGACGGGATGACCACCGAGTCATGCACGCCATGCAGGCACAGGGCCGGGGTGCGTTGCTGGCAGGCACTCAACTGGTGCTGGTCATTGAAGGTGGGGGCATAGGTGGACAGGGCGATCACCCCGCCCAGTGCTTCCTGCCACTTTATATAGGCAGTGTGCAGCACCACCGCGCCGCCCTGGGAGAAGCCGGCCAGGAAGATCCGCGTCAGGTCGATGCCTTTGGCCTGTTCGGCCTTGATCAGGGCAACCACCTGCTCGGCAGATTCTTCCAGCTGCGCTTCGTCGATGGCACGGGCCGGGGTCATGGCCTTGATGTCATACCAGCTGGGCATGGCATAGCCGCCGTTGATGGTCACGGGGCGGGTCGGTGCCTGGGGCATGATGAAGCGTGTGCTGAGCAAGCGCTCCTGCATGAATTCGGCCACAGGTAGGAAGTCGTAACGGTCGGCCCCCAGACCGTGCAACCAGATCACACAGGCGTCAGCGGTTTTCTGTGGTTCGAGAATCAGCGGGTTGGTCATGACTGCTCCGAAAGTGTGCGGGTCTTGTTATGGCGTGCGTGAAAAGAAAGCACCGGAAATGATTGTCGGAAAAAGAATGTCGCAACGATACAACTTTTCCTACTTGACGAGCGCTTAAACGCTACAGCCAGAAAATTTGGTACGCGGTTTGCAACTACACCTGTGATGCAAAGGGCAGGCCGTGACGGTAACACCCTCTGCACGCGAAGGCTGTCACAGAACAGTCCATTGCGCCAATTGACCCAATAACAAGCCAATACGGGTCGGATACGCCTCAAAAGGGTGCGGTGCAATTCCGGCTCGATACAACAAGAGCGATTTGGAGGTTGTGAATGAAGATGTTGAAAACCACCCTGGCAGTCCTGACCGCTGCCGCCGCGCTGGGCGCCGTGAGCACTGCCCAGGCCGGCGCCACCCTCGATGCGGTAAAGAAGAAGGGCTTCGTCCAGTGTGGCGTGAGCGACGGTCTTCCAGGCTTCTCGGTACCTGATGCGCAGGGCAAGATCGTCGGCATCGATGCCGATGTCTGCCGTGCCGTGGCCGCCGCCGTGTTCGGCGATGCCACCAAGGTCAAGTTCAGCCAGCTCAACGCCAAGGAACGCTTCACTGCCCTGCAGTCGGGTGAGGTCGACGTGCTGTCGCGTAACACCACCTGGACCAGCTCGCGCGATGCCGGCATGGGCCTGGTGTTCGCGGGTGTCACCTACTATGACGGCGTCGGCTTCCTGGTCAACAAGAAGCTCGGCGTTTCCAGCGCCAAAGAGCTCGATGGCGCGACCATCTGCATCCAGGCCGGTACCACCACCGAGCTGAACGTCTCGGACTTCTTCCGCGCCAATGGCCTGAAGTACACCCCGATTACCTTCGACACCTCTGACGAGAGCGCCAAATCGCTGGAGTCTGGCCGTTGCGACGTGCTGACTTCGGACAAATCGCAACTGTTCGCCCAGCGCTCCAAACTGGCCGCGCCGACCGAATACGTGGTGTTGCCGGAAACCATCTCCAAGGAACCGCTGGGCCCGGTAGTGCGTAAAGGCGACGAGGAGTGGTTCAGCATCGTCAAGTGGACCCTGTTCGCCATGCTCAATGCCGAAGAGGCGGGCATCACTTCCAAGAACGTCGAGGCCGAGGCCAAGGCCACCAAGAACCCGGATGTCGCTCGACTGCTGGGTGCGGATGGCGAGTATGGCAAGGACCTCAAGCTGCCCAAAGACTGGGTAGTGCAGATCGTCAAGCAAGTGGGTAACTATGGCGAAGTGTTCGAGAAGAACCTGGGCCAGAGCACTGACTTGAAGATCGACCGTGGCATGAACGCCCTGTGGAACAACGGCGGCATCCAGTACGCGCCTCCAGTGCGCTGATGGCTGCACCCTGCGGCGGCATCCCGCCGCCGCAGGCTGTTCGAATCCCTACTGTCCGGGGCACTTCATGCAAAATCAAATCGGCGCACCCAAGGGCTTGTCCCTTAACGATCCGCGTGTGCGCGCGTGGCTGTTCCAGATCCTCACGATCGTCTTCGTGGTCGGCCTGGGCTGGTACCTGTTCCACAACACGCAAACCAACCTGCAACACCGGGGCATCACCTCGGGCTTCGACTTCCTCGACCGCAGTGCCGGCTTCGGTATCGCCCAGCACCTGATCCCCTATGTGGAATCCGACAGTTATGCGCGGGTGTTCGTCATCGGCCTGCTCAATACGCTGTTGGTGACCTTCATCGGCGTCATTCTGGCGACGATACTGGGCTTCATCATCGGTGTGGCTCGCCTGTCACCGAACTGGATGATCAACAAGCTGGCGACCGTCTATGTGGAAACCTTCCGCAACATTCCGCCGTTGTTGCAGATCCTGTTCTGGTATTTCGCTGTGTTCCTGACCCTGCCGGGACCGCGGGGCAGCATCAACATCGAGGACATGTTCTTCATCAGCAACCGTGGCTTGAACATGCCTGGCGCGTCCATGGCCGATGGCTTCTGGCCATTTGTGGTGGCTTTGGCGCTGGCCATTGCCGCTATTGCCGTGATGGTGCGCTACGCCAACAAGCGTTTCAACGAGACCGGCGTGCCGTTCCACAAGTTCTGGGCGGGGCTGCTGCTGTTCATCGCCATTCCGAGCCTGAGCGTGCTCTTGTTCGGCAGCCCGGTAACTTGGGACATGCCGCAGCTCAAGGGCTTCAACTTCGTCGGGGGCTGGGTGCTGATCCCCGAGCTGCTGGCGCTGACCCTGGCGCTGACTATCTATACGGCAGCCTTCATCGCCGAAATCGTGCGTTCCGGCATCCGTTCGGTCAGTCATGGCCAGACCGAAGCGGCTCGCTCGTTGGGCCTGCGCGAGGGCCCGACCCTGCGCAAGGTGATCATCCCCCAGGCACTGCGGGTGATCATTCCGCCGTTGACCAGCCAGTACCTGAACCTGGCGAAGAACTCTTCGCTGGCGGCCGGTATCGGCTACCCGGAGATGGTCTCGCTGTTCGCCGGTACCGTGCTCAACCAGACCGGCCAGGCCATCGAGGTGATCGCCATCACCATGAGTGTCTATCTCGCCATCAGCATCAGCATTTCGCTGCTGATGAACTGGTACAACAAGCGCATTGCGCTGATCGAGCGGTGAGGATACGCCCGTGAATGCCCATGTTTTCAAACCCGATATGCCGCCACCGGTGAAAACCGTCGGCGTGCTCGCATGGATGCGTGCCAATCTGTTCTCCAGCTGGCTCAACACGCTGTTGACCCTGTTCGCCATCTACCTGGTGTGGCTGATCGTGCCGCCGTTACTGCAGTGGGCGTTGATCGATGCCAACTGGGTTGGCACCACGCGCGCCGATTGCACCAAGGAAGGCGCCTGCTGGGTGTTCGTGCAGCAGCGCTTTGGCCAGTTCATGTACGGTTATTACCCGACTGAACTGCGCTGGCGTGTGGACCTGACCGTGTGGCTTGCCGTGCTCGGCGCCGCGCCGCTGTTCATCAAGCGTTTCCCGCGTAAGGCCTTCTACGGCCTGGGCTTCCTGGTGCTGTACCCGGTGCTGGCCTACACCCTGCTGCACGGGGGGTATCTGGGCCTGGAAAGCGTACCGACCAGCCAGTGGGGCGGGCTGATGCTGACCCTGGTGATCGCCACCGTGGGCATCGTCGGCGCCTTGCCGCTGGGCATCCTGCTGGCACTGGGCCGGCGTTCGAGGATGCCGGCCGTGAAAGTGGTGTGCGTGACCTTCATCGAGTTCTGGCGGGGCGTACCGCTGATCACCGTACTGTTCATGTCGTCGGTGATGCTGCCGTTGTTCCTGCCAGAAGGCATGAGCTTCGACAAGCTGCTGCGGGCGATGATCGGTGTGATCCTGTTCCAGTCGGCGTATATCGCCGAGGTGGTGCGCGGCGGCCTGCAGGCCATCCCCAAGGGCCAGTACGAAGCCGCCGCGGCCATGGGCCTTGGCTACTGGCGCTCGATGGGGCTGGTGATCTTGCCGCAGGCGCTGAAGCTTGTGATCCCCGGCATCGTCAACACCTTCATTGCCCTGTTCAAGGACACCAGCCTGGTGATCATCATCGGCCTGTTCGACCTGCTCAACAGCGTCAAGCAAGCAGCCGCAGACCCTGCCTGGTTGGGCATGGCCACCGAGGGCTACGTGTTCGCCGCCCTGGTGTTCTGGATTTTCTGTTTCGGTATGTCCCGCTACTCCATGCATCTGGAGCGCAAGCTGGACACTGGCCACAAGCGTTAGGAGTTTCGAAATGAGTGAAGCGATCAAGCAGCCTGCTGGCCCCGAAGGCATCATCCAGATGCAGGGTGTGAACAAGTGGTACGGCCAGTTCCATGTGCTCAAGGACATCAACCTGAACGTGCGCCAGGGCGAACGCATCGTGCTGTGCGGGCCGTCCGGCTCGGGCAAGTCCACCACCATCCGCTGCCTTAACCGCCTGGAAGAGCACCAGCAAGGGCGCATCGTGGTCGATGGCGTGGAGCTGACCAACGACCTCAAGCAGATCGAGGCCATCCGCCGCGAGGTGGGCATGGTGTTCCAGCACTTCAACCTGTTCCCGCACCTGAGCATCCTGGAGAACTGCACCCTGGCGCCGATGTGGGTGCGCAAGATGCCACGGCGCAAGGCCGAGGAAATTGCCATGCACTACCTGGAGCGTGTGCGGATTCCGGAGCAGGCACACAAGTACCCTGGCCAGTTGTCTGGCGGCCAGCAGCAGCGTGTGGCCATTGCCCGCGCGTTGTGCATGAAGCCCAAGATCATGCTGTTCGACGAGCCGACCTCGGCACTGGACCCGGAAATGGTCAAGGAAGTGCTCGATACCATGGTGGGCCTGGCCGAGGATGGCATGACCATGCTCTGCGTGACCCACGAAATGGGCTTTGCCCGTACCGTGGCGAACCGGGTTATCTTCATGGACAAGGGCGAGATTGTGGAGCAGGCCGCGCCGGATGACTTCTTCGACCGGCCGCGCAGTGATCGGACCAAGTTGTTCCTCAGCCAGATCCTGCATTGATGCTGTTTGGGCTGCGCGGCAGCCCTTCGCGGGCACGCCCGCTCCCACAGGTTTAGCGCTTGCTTTGGAGCCTGCGTAATTCCTGTGGGAGCGGGCGTGCCCGCGAAGGGCCGCAAAGCGGCCCTGGATTTATTTCTCTTCCTGGCTCGCAGCCGGCGCCGGTGGCGGCCGCAGCCCCACCTCGGCGATCAGCTTCAACTGCTGCCCGTTGCGCATCACCTCGATGGTGATCTTCTCGTTGGGCTTGATCCGCGCTACCTGGTTCATCGACTTGCGCCCGTCGCCGGCCGGCTCGCCATTGATGCTCAGGATCACGTCACCCAGGTGCAACCCGGCCTTGGCCGCTGGCCCTTCGCGGAAGATACCCGCCACCACGATGCCTGGGCGGTCCTTCATGCCGAACGATTCTGCCAGCTCCTGGCTCAGTGGCTGCACTTCGATACCCAGCCAGCCACGGATCACCTGGCCGTGTTCGACGATCGACTTCATCACCTCCAGTGCCAGTTTTACCGGGATGGCGAAGCCGATGCCCTGCGAGCCACCGGACTTGGAAAAGATCGCGGTATTGATGCCGATCAGGTTGCCATTGGCATCCACCAGCGCGCCACCGGAGTTGCCCGGGTTGATCGCCGCGTCGGTCTGGATGAAGTCTTCGTAGTTGTTCAGCCCCAGCTGGTTGCGGCCAGTGGCGCTGATGATGCCCATGGTCACAGTCTGGCCGACGCCGAACGGGTTGCCGATGGCCAGCGACACGTCGCCGATGTGAATGGTGTCGGAACGGCCGATGGTGATCGCCGGGAGGTTCTTCAAGTCGATCTTCAGCACCGCCAGGTCGGTTTCCGGGTCGCTGCCGATCACGCGGGCCAGGGTTTCGCGGCCATCCTTCAGGGCTACGACGATCTGGTCGGCGCCGCTGGTGACATGGTTGTTGGTCAGCAGGTAGCCCTCTGGGCTCATGATTACCGCCGAACCCAGGCTTGATTCCCAGCGGCGCTGTTTGGGCAGGTTATCGCCGAAGAAGCGGCGGAACTGCGGGTCTTCGAACAGCGGGTGGGCGCTTTTGTTCACCACCTTGGTGGTGTACAGGTTGGCCACCGCCGGGGCGGCCAGGGTCACGGCGTCGGCGTACGACACCGGGCCTTGCATGATCCGGGTAGTCTGTGGCGCTTGCTGCAGGTTGACGTCCTGGCTGGGCAGCCCGACCCATTGCGGAAAACGCTGGATGATCAGCATGGCGATCAGTATGCCGGTAAGCAGGGGCCAGCCGAAGTAACGCAAAGCCTTGAACATGAACGAATCCTGGAAAGAGCAGGGGCCAGCGGCCTGGCAGTGGGGCATGAGCGCGCGCGATCATACACCGGTTCCCCCAGTGACAGCGACGGCCCATAATGGCCGGCATTATACGGGCGTTCGTCAGGCGTTGCGCCCGAGAAAAGCGCAGTTTTCGAGGAGATTTTCATGGCCGTCGCTCTAAACACCCTGGTCGAGGAAGCCGAGCGTTACCTGGGCAGCGCGAAGATCCAGGATTATTGCCCAAATGGCCTGCAGGTCGAAGGCCGGCCGCAGGTCAGCCGTATTGTCAGTGGTGTTACCGCCAGCCAGGCATTGCTGGATGCCGCGGTCGAGGCCGAGGCCGATCTGGTGCTGGTGCACCATGGTTATTTCTGGAAGGGCGAGAACCCGTGCATCACCGGCATTCGCCAGCGTCGCCTGAAGACCTTGCTGAATAACGATATCAGCCTGTTGGCGTTCCACCTGCCCTTGGACGTGCACCCGGAAGTGGGCAACAACGTGCAGCTGGCGCGGCAACTGGAGATCACTGTCGAAGGGCCACTTGACCCGGAAAACCCCAAGGTGGTCGGCCTGGTCGGTTCGTTGGCCGAGTCGATGACCGCGCGCGATTTTGCCCGGCGGGTGCAAGAGGTGCTGGGGCGTGAGCCGTTGCTGGTCGAAGGCGATCAGATGATCCGCCGGGTGGGCTGGTGCACCGGCGGCGGGCAGGGCTATATCGACACGGCGATTGCCGCCGGGGTCGACCTGTACCTGACCGGCGAGGCGTCCGAGCAGACCTACCACAGTGCGCGCGAGAATGGCGTCAGCTTCATTGCTGCCGGGCACCATGCCACTGAGCGCTACGGGGTGCAGGCACTGGGCGATTACCTGGCACGACGGTTTGCCGTGGAGCACCTGTTCATCGATTGCCCGAATCCCATCTGAAGGCGGTATCGCCCCCTTCGCGGGTGAACCCGCTCCTACGCGCGGGCCTCGTAGGAGCGGGTTCACCCGCGAAGAGGCCGGCCCTGCCAGCCCAAACCCCCAGTCATATCGTTAGACTTTTTCGATCTAGCCAGCCTCCTAAATAGAAGCAGCTGCTGTGATAAAGTGGCTCGCTCGAACACGGCCCGCAGGCCGTCCATAAGATCGTTTTTCGTGAGTAGCCATGGTCGACAAACTGACGCACTTGAAACAGCTGGAGGCGGAGAGCATCCACATCATCCGCGAGGTGGCCGCCGAGTTCGACAACCCGGTGATGCTGTACTCGATCGGCAAGGACTCCGCCGTGATGCTGCACCTGGCGCGCAAGGCCTTCTTCCCGGGCAAGCTGCCGTTCCCGGTGATGCACGTCGACACCCAGTGGAAATTCCAGGAGATGTACAGCTTCCGCGACAAGATGGTCGAGGAAATGGGCCTGGAGCTGATCACCCACGTCAACCCCGAGGGTGTGGCGCAAGGTATCAACCCGTTCACCCATGGCAGTTCCAAGCACACCGACATCATGAAGACCCAAGGCCTGAAGCAGGCGCTGGACAAGCATGGTTTCGACGCTGCCTTCGGCGGTGCGCGCCGCGACGAAGAGAAGTCGCGGGCCAAGGAGCGTGTGTATTCGTTCCGTGACAGCAAGCACCGCTGGGACCCGAAGAACCAGCGCCCCGAGCTGTGGAACGTGTACAACGGCAAGGTCAACAAGGGCGAGTCGATCCGCGTCTTCCCGCTGTCGAACTGGACCGAGTTGGACATCTGGCAGTACATCTACCTTGAAGGTATCCCGATCGTGCCGCTGTACTTCGCCGCCGAGCGTGAAGTCATCGAGAAGAACGGCACCCTGATCATGATCGACGACGAGCGCATCCTCGAGCACCTCTCCGAGGAAGAAAAAGCCCGCATCGTCAAGAAGAAGGTGCGTTTCCGTACCCTCGGCTGCTACCCGCTGACGGGCGCTGTCGAATCGGAAGCCGAGACGCTCACCGACATCATTCAGGAAATGCTCCTGACGCGCACTTCCGAGCGCCAGGGCCGGGTCATCGACCACGATGGCGCCGGTTCCATGGAAGACAAAAAACGTCAGGGCTACTTCTAATTTTCAGGGTTACTCCATGTCGCACCAATCCGATTTGATCAGCGAAGATATCCTCGCTTATCTGGCTCAGCACGAGCGTAAAGAACTGCTGCGTTTCCTCACCTGCGGCAACGTGGATGACGGCAAGAGCACCCTGATCGGGCGCCTGCTGCACGACTCCAAGATGATCTACGAGGACCACCTCGAGGCCATCACCCGCGATTCGAAGAAAGTCGGCACCACCGGCGAAGAAGTCGACCTGGCGCTGCTGGTAGATGGCCTGCAGGCCGAGCGCGAGCAGGGCATCACCATCGATGTCGCCTACCGCTACTTCTCCACCGCCAAGCGCAAGTTCATCATCGCCGACACCCCGGGCCATGAGCAGTACACCCGCAACATGGCCACCGGTGCGTCCACCTGCGACCTGGCGATCATCCTGGTCGATGCCCGCTACGGCGTGCAGACCCAGACCCGTCGCCACAGCTACATCGCGTCGTTGCTGGGCATCAAGCACATCGTGGTCGCGGTCAACAAGATGGACCTGAAGGGCTTCGATGAAGGCGTCTTCGAGTCGATCAAGGCCGACTACCTGAAGTTTGCCGAAGCCATCAACCTGACCCCGAGCAGCCTGCACTTCGTGCCGATGTCGGCGCTCAAGGGTGACAACGTGGTCAACCACAGCGAGCAATCGCCGTGGTACGCCGGCCCGACGCTGATGGAAATCCTCGAAACCGTCGAGGTTTCGGCCGACCGCAACTTCACCGACCTGCGTTTCCCGGTGCAGTACGTCAACCGTCCCAACCTGAACTTCCGCGGCTTCGCGGGCACCATCGCCAGTGGCGTGGTGCACAAAGGTGACGAGATTGTCGTGCTGCCGTCGGGCAAGAGCAGCCGGGTCAAGTCCATCGTCACCTACGAAGGTGAACTGGAAAACGCCGGCCCAGGCCAGGCCGTGACCCTGACCATGGAAGACGAGATCGACATCTCCCGTGGCGACCTGCTGGTACATGCCGACAACGTCCCGCCGGTCACCGACCAGTTCGACGCCATGCTGGTGTGGATGGCCGAGGAGCCGATGCTCCCGGGCAAGAAATACGACATCAAGCGTGCCACCAGCTACGTGCCAGGCTCGATTGCCAGCATCACCCACAAGGTCGATGTGAACACCCTGGAGCAGGGCGCTGCCAGCGCGCTGCAGCTGAACGAGATCGGCCGCGTCAAGGTAGCCCTGGACACCTCGATCGCCCTCGACGGTTACGACAGCAACCGCACCACCGGTGCGTTCATCGTCATCGACCGCCTGACCAACGGCACCGTTGGCGCCGGCATGATCATCGCCCCGCCAGTGTTGCCACACGGCAGCACCGGCCATCATGGCAAGCAGGCCCACGTGTCCACCGAAGAGCGCGCCCTGCGCTTCGGCCAGCAGCCAGCCACCGTGCTGTTCAGCGGCCTGTCGGGTGCTGGCAAGAGCACCTTGGCCTATGCCGTTGAGCGCAAGCTGTTCGACATGGGCCGTGCGGTGTACGTGCTCGATGGCCAGAACCTGCGTCACGACCTGAACAAGGGCCTGCCACAGGACCGCGCTGGCCGTACCGAGAACTGGCGCCGCGCCGCCCATGTGGCGCGCCAGTTCAACGAAGCCGGCATGCTGACCCTGGCTGCGTTCGTGGCCCCGGATGCCGAAGGCCGCGAACAGGCCAAGGCGCTGATCGGCAAGGAACGCCTGGTGACCGTTTACGTCCAGGCCTCGCCGCTGGTTTGCCGCGAGCGTGACCCGCAAGGCCTGTACGCTGCCGGTGGCGACAACATCCCGGGTGAAAGCTTCCCGTTCGATGTGCCATTGGATGCTGATCTTGTGATTGACACCCAGGCCACCAGCGTGGACGAGGGCGTGAAACAGGTGCTGGACGTGCTGCGTCAGCGTGGCGCGATTTAAGCGCTAGCCTGTAAAAAAAACCCGCTTCGGCGGGTTTTTTTATGCGCGTAGTCCTGGTTTGTGTGGTGCCTGTAAGAGCAACTGCCTTGCTGACAATCTGAAAGTTTTCACAATCAGTGTAGGAGCGGCTTTAGCCGCGAACACCGGCAAGGCCGGTGCCTTGCACCGCCGTTCCCAAAGGTTCTTCGCTAGCCTCAGAGCTGTATCCAGACCCGGGCGGCTAGCTATCTTTAATTCTGAACACTGCGAGCCCCTTTGAGGCTCTCCATTCCAAGATGCGCGCCATGACCTGCTCGGAGCATCTTCCCCGTCCCTTGTCGGGGCTATAGATAAGGTCGGCGCCATCAGGATGCTCAACCACATGGATAAAATGCTCCAGCAATCGGTCCTGCGAATCACGCGAGCCTGTCGCCTGAATCAACGCCCCAACAATCGACCGGAACTCACCGTGGGTGTAGTCGGTGAGGCTGTGCTTCAAGCTGATTACCATGTTGTCTCCGAAGAAAGCGCGTATTGCATAGCGCTCATGATCCGCAGGTTTTCAGCGTCGTACATCAGCCCACCCCACTCGGGCGGGTTCAGGTGGCATATCTGATACGAGCGCAGTCCCTTTGCCGTTTCATGGAATGGCGCGCGAGGGGGCCAGCCTTTCTTGAGGCGGTTGAGTTGGGCGGGGATGAATTGCTGGCTGTAGATTGGGTCTTCTGCGATCGCCAGCCAGAAAGCTTGGGAGAAATGGTCGAAGCTGTGGAATGTTTGACCTGCGAGTTTACGGATGATGAATTCTGGAAGAAGGCTGGCCATGGAGTCGTCCCTGGGTGAAAGGCAGGGAAAGTGTGCCCTGGGACCAGCTTTCTGTATGTCAGGGGTAGGCTGTATGTCAGTAGGATCGTTCCTGGTGATTTGTAGGAGTAGTCTTGGAGCCTGTTTATCCTCCACCGCTTTGGATGAAAAACTGCCGGGTAAATTTGCCAAATGACTCCGGGTGCGGTGCCAGCATTCTCAGCGGCGCGTCATGGCATCCGGATATGTAGAGACCCTGGGTGATCAGGGCCTCATTCTATTCAGCTAGCTTTGAAACCTTCTTTGCCATTGGCCAGGCGCCACGTTTCGACTATTTCAAGTACTTGCTCAGGCTCACCCCGGTTGCTGCCTTGCGGTCTAAAAAAAAGATCACTACCAGACGGATGCTCGGTAATTTTCTCAAAATGTTCAATCAAAGGTACCAGTACGTTGTCTGGCTCATCCTCGATAGCTGTATCGATCATTTGGAGGAAGGTAAGGAACTCTTGTTTTGTGTAATCTTCAAGTTTATTTTTCAAGACCGTCTTTTCCATAGTGAATGTGGTTGTGGGCTTTGGGCGTCAAACTTATTAAGTTGTCCATGTCATATACACCACCTTGCTCGCTGATAGGCACGACGTGGTGAATTTCGTGGGAGCGTTTGCTCATATACTTGTCATCTCTATCGACCCAAGGCGAGTATCCATGTTTTCTCATTCGACGGATGTCTTGAGGGCTAAACTGCTTCGAAAGCTCGGGGTCATTAGCCACCGCCTTCCAAAATTGCCGCCGGAACGCGTTAAAGCTCCTATATTCTCTATCCCTTAGAAGATCAGCAATCTGAGCAGGAATTGGAGCACCTTCGAGGCTGGCTGCCGATTTACGCCATGTATCTGTTACCTGTGCACCGTTCCCGGTTGATGTACCAGCCTCGTATCGCGGACTCTTGAACAACACCAGAATAGGCGGTAAACCCGAGTCCATGGGAAAGGTGATGATCAACCGTTCCTGGTCCAGCAAGTCCAGCGCCGGGTAACCCTCTGTTTCGGTGCTGACGGGGTTCAGGGTACTGCCGGTGTAAACGACGGTACCGGGCGCTGCTGGCGGCAAGGTGGTGGAGCTTCCTTCTTCACCACCCGGCGCGTTGGCCGGTGTCCAAGTCAGAATCCGCTGCGGATTTTCCAGTGCAAGGCTGTAGACCAGACGTTCAGTGTCGAATGTCGCCGTGCGCACCGGTACTGGTCTGTCCCCAGGCACCACATACAGGTCCAGGCCGTTGTCATGCTCGGCCCCTGCCAACAAATACGGTAAGTCGATGCTGGTTGATGACAGAGCCAAGGCTGCAAGGTCCGGCCCGCCGGGCGGCGTAAGGCTGGCTAGTGAGGTGCTGATTAGGTACCTGCGCTCACTGTTACCCAGCGTTGATGGCCAGGCCATCGCGAGGGTGCCTACCGCAAGCGAGGAGATGGTAGTCGCAACGAGGCGGGTAATCGCCGCTGTGATCGCTTCGCTCAAAGCCTTATAAGACGTTTCGGCCACCGCGAATGTTGCTGTACCAATCGGGATTACGGCTGGCGTCGATCCCGATAAACGCGCTTCATTGATATAGGAGATATTACGCCGCAGCGTCTCTTGCCTTTGCCGCTCGGCTTCTGCAGCCAAGCGCTCGGCTTCGGCCTGCTGGCGTGCAGCTTCTTCCTGTGCAGCAAGTTGGGTCTGGAGGTTTTCCACCTCAGCGGCGCGCTGCATCAGGTTTTGCGTGGCACCTGCATATACGCCCAAAAACCTGATCGATTCGGTTAGCGCGAGTGCCAGATGGTATTCCTGCCAGCGCGGACCAGCCCTGCGTAGCCGTTGCTCGTCTACAAGATGCAAAAGCCCTTCAAGTTGGGGCTTCGACAGGGGCCCGCTGATTCGGGGGTTGTAATCAGAGTGTTGCGGAATTTGTGATTGCTTGGCCTGCACCAAGGCAGCCGCGGTTGCCAGGTAGGCACTGAAGTCTGGGCAAGCGTAAGCGCGTCGTCGATTACGGTTTGCCCCAGTTCATGCTGAAGAACATTGGGTAAACAATCGAAGTGTATTTGCCGCTCTGTGTGAATCTGCGCCGTTCTGCGCGAAATCATTTTCGACAGATCTGGAGGTTGGTGGCTGAGCTCCTCCTGATCTACTTGGTCTGCCAGCCCTTGAAGTTCGTCTGCCAGTGCCTGGTGTTTCTGAGCTTCCAGATGTAGGCGGTATGCGCCATCCCAAGACTTCTCCAGCCTCGTGGCCCATTCAATACCTAACTCTTCGCCCGTTGTGGCAGCGAAGAAACCCGGGTCCAAAAACCGGCTCATCATTGAGTCGCCGCGCTTGTAGAATGCGGGTACGCCAAAGTAGCTGTTGGCGTCGGGCAAAATTTGTAAATAATTCTCTCGAAGCTGACTGATTCGCGATGATAGGATTTGCTGTTCTGCTGTGCGTGGTGGTACCCCGCCATTTGTACTATTCGCCTCAGCTTTGATCTGGGCTTTCAATGCATTGATGGTTTCAGGGAGCTGGTTTATTTCGTGAGCATACTTATCTGAAGAGCCCTTCTCGATGCCTTGAAATTCTTCTGTCAGCACCCTGCGCGTGGAAATAACCCTGGCAATATCGGGTTTGGTAGGGCTGGTGCCCGGCGGGATGCCTTCGCTAAATCCCCATCCCCCGCTACCTGGGCCACCTCCACCATTACCGATTAACCGTAGTTCAGCGCCGGTGGGGGCCTGCGCATTAATAAATAAAGCCTCGTTAAGATAATAGGTGTTGTCCCGTGCCATGTAGGTTCTCCTGGTCACTACATGGGCTAGGTTTACGTATATCGAATTTGCGGTATGTCAGCTGCAGCCTGTCAATCAGTAGGAAGCTTCGTGTTGCTCGGAAAGATCCGTCTCAGATATGTTTCTCCGACACCGGTATCACCCGTCTTTCCTTCACCGCTTTGTACGAAAAACTCGAATAGATCTCCTTCACCCCCGGCAACCGCTGCAGCACCTCCCGGGTAAATTCGCCAAACGACTCCAGGTCCCGTGCCAGGATCTCCAGCAGAAAGTCATAGCGGCCGGAGATGTTGTGGCAGGCGACGATCTCGGGTATTTCCATCAGGCGCTGTTCGAACGCCAGCGCCATGTCCTTGGTGTGCGAGTCCATCATGATGCTGACGAACGCGGTCACGCCAAACCCCAGCGACTTGGGCGAGAGGATGGCCTGGTAGCCGGTGATGTAGCCGTTTTCCTCCAGTAACTTGACCCGTCGCCAGCAGGGCGAGGTGGTCAGTGCCACCTGGTCGGCGAGTTCGGCAACGGTGAGACGGGCATTGTCCTGCAAGGCGGCGAGCAGGGCGCGGTCGGTGCGGTCGAGGCTTGAAGGCATTTTTTGCCCTCCTGGTCCGTTGATTATTGTTTTTGTTCCAGCAAGCACGTGTATGCGTAGGCTATTTTGGAAAAAATCGGGCAGCTCGGTGGCATAAGCTTATAGCAAACCACAAGAGGCTGTTGCCATGCGCGACTCCCACCACAACACCGGCTTTTCCACGCGGGCCATTCATCATGGCTATGACCCGCTTTCCCATGGTGGCGCCCTGGTGCCACCGGTGTACCAGACGGCTACCTATGCCTTCCCCACTGTCGAGTACGGTGCTGCCTGCTTCGCCGGGGAGGAACCTGGGCATTTCTACAGCCGCATTTCCAACCCCACGCTGGCCTTGCTGGAGCAGCGCATGGCGTCGCTGGAGGGCGGTGAAGCGGGGTTGGCGTTGGCCTCGGGGATGGGCGCGATTACCTCAACCCTCTGGACCCTGCTCAGGCCTGGCGATGAGCTGATTGTCGGGCGCACCTTGTATGGCTGTACCTTCGCTTTTCTGCACCACGGTATTGGTGAGTTCGGGGTGAAAGTTCGCCATGTAGATCTCAATGATGCCAAGGCCCTGAAAGCGGCGATCAGCAGCAAAACACGGATGATCTACTTCGAAACACCGGCCAACCCCAATATGCAACTTGTGGATATCGCGGCGGTTGTGGAGGCGGTGCGGGGGCATGATGTGCATGTGGTGGTCGATAACACCTACTGTACGCCGTACCTGCAGCGGCCACTGGAGCTGGGGGCGGACCTGGTGGTGCACTCGGCAACCAAGTACCTCAGTGGGCATGGTGATATCACTGCCGGGTTGGTGGTGGGGTGCAAGGCGTTGGTAGACCGTATCCGCCTGGAAGGGCTGAAGGATATGACCGGGGCGGTGCTGTCACCGCATGACGCGGCGTTGCTGATGCGCGGTATCAAGACCCTGGCCCTGCGCATGGACCGGCATTGCGCCAATGCCCAGCAGGTGGCCGAGTTTCTCGCCCGTCAGCCGCAGGTGGAATTGATTCACTACCCAGGGTTACCGTCATTTGCCCAGTACGCGCTGGCCCAGCGACAGATGCGGTTGCCTGGCGGGATGATTGCCTTTGAGCTCAAGGGTGGCATTGAAGCGGGGCGGCGCTTCATGAATGCGCTGCAGCTCTTCGCCCGGGCGGTGAGCCTGGGGGATGCCGAGTCGCTGGCGCAGCATCCGGCGAGCATGACGCATTCCAGCTATACGCGGCAGGAGCGGGCGCATCACGGGATATCGGAGGGGTTGGTGCGTCTGTCGGTGGGGCTGGAGGATGTGGAGGACCTGCTGGCAGATGTCGAACAGGCATTGCAGGCCTGCTGTTAGGTTGCCCGCACTGGCCTCTTCGCGGGCACGCCCGCTCCCACAGGTATTCCACAAGTTTCACATGCTGTGGTGAGCCTGTGGGAGCGGGCGTGCCCGCGAAGGGGCCAGTGAATCCAGCCCACAAAAAAGGCCTCTTGCGAGGCCTTTGTCACATTCAGATCAACGCTTGAGCCCGTAGCTCTCATCCAGCATGCCCGGCGAGTTAGGCGCTTTCGGCGCATAGTCGCGCGGCACTTCGGCGGTGTCTTTAGGTGGGGTCAGGCGGTCACGCGGGCCTTGCGGTGCATCGGAGTGCAGCGCAGCCAGCAGGCGTTGGCGGGTGACGTCATCGAGGGCCAGGCTGTTGGCGCCTTCAGCCAGGTGATCCTGTACGTCCTGATAGCTCTGGGTCAGTTTCTTGACCAGCATGGCGGTGCTGTTGAAGTGGGTGACCACTTCGTTCTGATAGCTGTCGAAGCGCTTCTGGATGTCATCCAGTTGACGCTGGGTGTTGCTCGGGGCCGCATTGGGCAGCAGGCGGGCAACAATGAAACCGACTGCCACACCGATGACCAGGGCCAGGGTTGGCAACAACCAAACAAGGAGCGAGAGTTCCACGAGTCCTTCCTCTATAAACGGCTTTGCTTTACGTTAACGGCTCAGACCTGCGCTGTATACCGCGAGCGATCGCAAATCAGAACAGAATTTCACACCTAGACGAATCGACCCTTCCCGAGGTCACGGAGTAGTGCCTTGCTTGTCCGCGAAACCCCCTTGTTCATCGATGGCCCCAGCGGCCAGCTGGAAGCCTTGTACCTGGACGTGGCCAATGCCCGTGGCGCGGTGCTGATCTGCCACCCCAACCCGGTCCAGGGCGGCACCATGCTCAACAAGGTGGTCTCGACCCTGCAGCGCACCGCACGTGATGCCGGCTATGTGACCCTGCGTTTCAACTACCGTGGCGTCGGCCAGAGCGCCGGCAGCCACGACATGGGCGCTGGCGAAGTGGCCGATGCCGAGGCCGCAGCAGCATGGCTGCGTGCCAGGCACCCCGGGCTACCGCTGGTGCTGATGGGCTTTTCGTTCGGTGGTTTCGTTGCCACCAGCCTGGCCGGGCGCCTTGAAACTGCCGGCGTCGAGTTGCAGCACCTGTTCATGATCGCCCCGGCAGTCATGCGCCTGACCGCCGAATTTCCGCTGCCGCAGCGCTGCCCGATCACCGTGGTGCAGCCGGACGCCGACGAAGTCGTCGCGCCGCAGCTGGTTTACGAATGGTCCGACAGCCTGCCGCGTCCCCATGAGCTGCTGAAAGTGGCAGAATGCGGACACTTCTTCCATGGCAAGCTGACCGATCTGAAGGATCTGCTGCTGCCGCGCCTTTCGAACTGAGCCAAGCCTGAATAAGCGAACACCCATGACCACGCGCATTCTTACCGGTATCACCACCACCGGCACTCCGCACCTGGGCAACTACGCCGGCGCCATCCGCCCGGCGATCCGTGCCAGCCAGCAGCCCGGTGTCGACTCGTTCTACTTCCTGGCCGACTACCACGCCCTGATCAAGTGCGACGACCCGCTGCGCATCCAGCGCTCGCGCCTGGAAATCGCCGCCACCTGGCTGGCCGGTGGCCTGGACCCGGACAAGGTGACCTTCTATCGCCAGTCCGACATCCCGGAAATCCCCGAGCTGACTTGGCTGCTGACCTGCGTTTCCGCCAAAGGCCTGCTGAACCGCGCGCATGCCTACAAGGCCTCGGTGGACAAGAACGTCGAGAACGGTGAAGACCCGGACGCCGGCGTGACCATGGGCCTGTTCAGCTACCCGGTGCTGATGGCCGCCGATATCCTGATGTTCAACGCCAACAAGGTGCCGGTTGGCCGTGACCAGATCCAGCACGTGGAAATGGCCCGCGATATCGGCCAGCGCTTCAACCACCTGTTCGGCCAGGGCAAGGACTTCTTCGCCTTGCCGGAGGCTGTGATCGAGGAAAGCGTGGCGACCCTGCCGGGCCTGGACGGGCGCAAGATGTCCAAGAGCTATGACAACACCATCCCGTTGTTCACCAGCGCCAAGGACATGAAAGACGCCATCTCGCGCATCGTCACCGATTCGCGCGCGCCAGGTGAGGCGAAAGACCCGGACAACGCGCACCTGTTCACCCTGTATCAGGCCTTCTCCACGCCTGAACAATGCGCCGGTTTCCGCGAAGAGCTGCTGCAGGGCCTGGGCTGGGGCGATGCCAAGCAGCGCCTGTTCCAGCTGCTGGACGGCCAGCTGGCCGAGAAGCGCGAGTACTATCACCAGTTGATCGCCCGGCCGGCGGACCTGGAAGACATCCTGCTGGCTGGCGCCGCCAAGGCCCGCAAGATCGCCACGCCGTTCCTCGAGCAGCTGCGCGAGGCCGTTGGCCTGCGTTCATTCCGCAGCAGCGTGCAGGCCACCGCCGAAGTGAAGAAAAAAGCCACCAAGAGCGCGCGTTTTGTCAGCTTCCGTGATGAAGACGGCAGCTTCCGCTTCCGCCTGCTGGCCGCTGACGGCGAGCAACTGCTGTTGTCGCGCAGCTTCGCCGACGGCAAGAGTGCCGGCGCCGTGAGCAAGCAGCTGCAGCAAGGTGGCGAGGTTGATGTGCGCGTCGAAGGCCTGAGTTTCGGCCTGTGGCTCAATGGCGAGCAGGTCGCCGACGGGCCGCAGTTCGACAACGCTGAAGCCCGTGATGCGGCCATTCAGAGCCTGAACGAAGCCTTGGCACCACAGCAGGACTGAGGCAGCCAAACAGTGGGAGCAACTGTCTTGCTCAATTTCTGAAAGCTGGCGCTATCCGTGTGGGAGCGGGCATGCCCGCGAAACAGGCGCCGCGGTGCATGGCACCGGCTTTGCCGGTGTTCGCGGGCACGCCCGCTCCCACAGACTGATTGCCATTAAGCGGGCCTGTCGCTACAGTGACGGCCCGTTTTTTGTTGCCTCGCTAACGAATCATGACTCCCTTAGAACGCTATCAAGCAGATCTGAAACGTCCCGACTTCTTCCATGACGCGGCGCAGGAAACTGCGGTGCGTCACCTCCAGCGCCTGTACGACGACCTGGTGCACGCGCAGAACAACAAGCCGGGCGTGTTCGGCAAGCTGTTCGGCAAGAAGGAGCAGACTCCGGTCAAGGGCCTGTACTTCTGGGGTGGGGTGGGGCGAGGCAAGACCTACCTGGTTGATACCTTCTACGAAGCGCTGCCGTTCAAGCAGAAGATGCGTACGCACTTCCACCGCTTCATGAAGCGTGTGCACGAGGAGATGAAAACCCTCAAGGGCGAGAAGAACCCGCTGACCATCATTGCCAGGCGCTTCAGCGAAGAAGCCAAGGTGATCTGCTTCGACGAATTCTTCGTGTCGGACATTACCGACGCCATGATCCTCGGCACCTTGATGGAAGAGCTGTTCAAGAATGGTGTGTCGCTGGTGGCCACCTCCAACATCGTGCCGGACGGCCTGTACAAGGACGGCCTGCAGCGTGCGCGCTTCCTGCCGGCCATCGCCATGATCAAGCAGTACACCGACGTGGTGAACGTCGATAGTGGGGTCGACTACCGCCTGCGTCACCTGGAGCAGGCTGAACTGTTCCACTTCCCACTCGATGACGCGGCGCACCAGAGCATGCGCGCCAGCTTCAAGGCGCTCACCCCTGAGTGCACCCAGGCGATCGAGAACGACGTGCTGATGATCGAGAACCGCCCGATCAATGCCCTGCGTACTTGCGACGACGTCGCCTGGTTCGACTTCCGCGACCTGTGCGACGGGCCGCGCAGCCAGAACGACTACATTGAGCTGGGCAAGATCTTCCACGCCGTATTGCTGAGCAACGTGGAGCAGATGGGCATCACCACCGACGACATCGCCCGCCGCTTCATCAACATGGTGGACGAGTTCTACGATCGCAACGTCAAGCTGATCATCTCGGCCGAGGTGGAGTTGAAGGACCTGTATACCGGTGGGCGTCTGAGCTTCGAGTTCCAGCGTACCCTGAGCCGGTTGCTGGAGATGCAGTCGCACGAATTCCTGGCGCGCGCACACAAGCCCTGACGCCAGCGGCAAGCTTCAGGCGGCAAGGAAAATTCAGGGCAATGCGCGATCCGCTCTGGTTTTTCCTCGTCGCTTGAAGCTCGAAACCTGCCGCACCGGAAGCCTTTCAGGCTTCCTGCATGAACTGCTGCCGATACTGGTTCGGCGACAACTCGGTATGCTGGCGGAACAGCCGCGCAAAGAAACTGGCATCGTCATAGCCCACCTCGTAACTGATGGTCTTGATGCTCTTGCGCGTACTCGACAACAACCCCTTGGCTGTCTCGATGCGTAACCGTTGCAGGTAATGCAGCGGCTTGTCACCCGTTGCGCCCTGGAAGCGGCGCATGAAGTTGCGGATGCTCATGCCGTGGTTGCGGGCCACATCCTCGAAGCGGAACTTGTCGGCGAAGTGTTCCTCCAGCCAGTGCTGGATCTGCAGGATGATCAGGTCCTGGTGCAGCTTCTGTCCGCCAAAGCCCATGCGCCCCGGGGTGTAGTTGCGTTGCACTTCGTAGAGGATGTCGCGGGACACCGCACGGGCCACGTTGGCACCGCAGAAGCGTTCGATCAGGTAGATGTACAGGTCGCAGGCCGAGGTTGCACCGCCGGCGCAATAGATATTGTCGGCATCGGTCAGGTGCTTGTCCTGGTTCAGGCGGATCTGCGGGAAGCGTTCGGCAAAGCTGTTGAAGAAGCGCCAGTAGGTGGTCGCCTCCTTGCCATCGAGCAGGCCGGATTCGGCCAGCCAGAACACACCACTGGCCTCGGCGCACAGCACCGCGCCACGCGCGTGCTGTTCACGCAGCCACGGCAGCACCTGTGGGTAACGTTGCAGCAGGTTGTCGAAATCATCCCAGTAGGCAGGGAGGATGATCACATCAGCGTCGTCCAGGCCGCCGTCAACCGGTAACTGCACATTGCTGAAGCTGTCCACGGGCTGGCTGTCGGGGCTCACCAGGCGGATTTCGAACATGGGCTGCAAGCCCAGGCCCAGCTGCTTGCTGTAGCGCAGGCTGGCGAGGTGGAAGAAGTCCTTGGCCTGCATCAAGGTCGAAGCGAACACCTTGTCAATGGCCAGGATGCTGACGCGCCGCAGCGACGCTGAGGGTTGGGTAAACATCATTGTCATTGTTCTTATAGGGTAGAGTGGTCAATCACCGGCTGGATCGTCTTATTTTTTGGCGATTGTGTCTACCCCATGTAACAGCGGCGCGAAGCGGGGCGCAGTGTTTGGCTCAAGGCGCCGGGTTGGGCTGCTCCTGATGAATGGCTTCGATCGCTGTCAGCAGATCGGCGCTCAGGTTCAGTTCAAGGCTGGCCAGGTTGCTGTCCAGTTGCTGCAGGCTGGTGGCGCCAATGATGTTGCTGGTCACGAACGGCTGTCGGGTGACGAACGCCAGGGCCATTTGCGCCGGGTCCAGGCCGTGCTCGCGGGCCAACTGCACGTAGCGGCTACAGGCCGCCACGGTCTGTGGGTTGGAGTAACGGGCAAAGCGGCTGAACAGGGTCAGGCGTGCATTGTCTGGCCGTGCGCCGTTCTCGTACTTGCCCGAGAGCATGCCGAAGGCCAGCGGCGAATAGGCCAGCAGGCCACATTGCTCGCGTATGGCCACTTCTGCCAGGCCCACCTCGAAGCTGCGGTTGAGCAGGTTGTACGGGTTCTGGATCGATACCGCCCGTGGCCAGCCCCGGCTCTCGGCCAGCTGCAGGAATTTCATGGTGCCCCACGGCGTTTCGTTGGACAGGCCGATGTGGCGGATCTTGCCCGCACGTACCTGCTCGTCGAGCACCTGGAGGGTTTCTTCCAGTGGGGTGAAGTGATCCTGTGGCAGGTGCTGGTAGCCCAGCTTGCCGAAGAAGTTGGTGCTGCGCTCTGGCCAGTGCAACTGGTACAGGTCGATGCGGTCGGTCTGCAGGCGCTTGAGGCTATCGTCCAGCGCCGCGACGATGTGCTGACGGTTGTGCTTGAGCTGCCCGTCACGGATATGGCTGATGCCGTTGCCCGGGCCTGCCACCTTGCTGGCCAGGATCCACGCGTCGCGGTCGCCATGGTCACGGAACCAGTTGCCGATGATGCGCTCGGTGGCCGCGTAGGTCTCCGGGCGGGGAGGGACCGGGTACATCTCGGCGGTGTCGATGAAGTTGACCCCGGCAGCCTTGGCCCGGGCAATCTGTTCGTAGGCCTCGGCCTGGATGTTCTGCTCGCCCCAGGTCATGGTGCCCAGGCACAGGGCGCTGACGTTGAGGTCGGTACGGCCGAGCAGGCGGTATTCCATCGGTTATTCACTCCTTGGCGATAGAAGCCAATCAAAGCAGGTTGAAATTTTTCGCGCAATCTGGATAATTCAGCCCCTCTCCGCGTGGCGGAAGTGATGCACCATCACGCAGGAAGAACCCCGTCGAACATTGGCGTGCCCGACCCGAGCCCCCAAAAGCGTCTGTGTTCGGCTGCGCGCTTGCCCTTGGCAAGCTGTGCACTATCCAGTAAGATTCGCCGTCTATTTTTCGCTGGGCGGCCTCTGAGGCTTTAGAGAATGAAAACTTTTACTGCTAAACCGGAAACAGTAAAGCGCGAGTGGTTCGTAGTCGACGCCGCTGGCCAGACCCTGGGTCGTCTGGCTACCGAAATCGCTACCCGTCTGCGTGGCAAACACAAACCAGAATACACCCCTCACGTTGACACCGGCGACTACATCGTCGTTATCAACGCCGAGCAGGTTCGTGTGACTGGTGCCAAGTCTTCCGACAAAATGTACTACTCCCACTCCGGTTTCCCAGGCGGTATCAAGGAAATCAACTTCGAGAAGTTGATCGCCAAGGCCCCTGAGCGTGTTATCGAAACTGCGGTCAAAGGCATGCTGCCTAAGAACCCGCTGGGTCGCGACATGTACCGCAAGCTGAAAGTGTACGCGGGTGCTGCTCACCCTCACACTGCTCAGCAGCCTCAAGAACTGAAGATCTAACGGGATAGTTCATTATGTCGGCGACTCAAAATTACGGCACTGGCCGTCGCAAGACCGCAACCGCTCGCGTATTCCTGCGTCCGGGTACTGGTAACATTTCCATCAACAACCGTTCTCTGGACGTGTTCTTCGGTCGCGAAACCGCTCGCATGGTTGTTCGCCAGCCGCTCGAGCTGACTGAATCCGTTGAGAAATTCGACATCTACGTCACCGTTTCCGGTGGTGGTGTCAGCGGTCAGGCCGGTGCGATCCGTCACGGTATCACCCGCGCTCTGATGGAATACGACGAAACCCTGCGTGGCGCTCTGCGTCGTGCTGGCTACGTCACCCGCGACGCTCGTGAAGTTGAGCGTAAGAAAGTGGGTCTGCGTAAAGCGCGTAAGCGTCCTCAGTACTCCAAGCGTTAATACCGCTTCGGCAGTCGAAAAAAGCCCGGTTCCTTGGAACCGGGCTTTTTTTTTAGCCTTGAACTAACCTGTCAGCAGTCAGTGGCCGCTTGTCGCATAGACGTAGATCAAGCAAAGCGTGGGTTGTCGCCCTTGCCGGGGTAATCACCTTGTCAGTGTGTGGATTTGTTTCTTACCATGGCGGCCAATTTTTAGTGCCATTGACACAACCTAAGTACAGGCCAGGTCCAACTGGCCAAGCAAGCTGATGGGAGAGGACTGAATGAGCAATGACGGCGTCAACGCAGGCCGGCGCCGCTTCCTCGTAGCCGCGACATCCGTGGTCGGGGCGGCGGGGGCAGTGGGGGCTGCGGTACCGTTCGTGGGGTCATGGTTTCCCAGTGCCAAGGCGAAAGCCGCGGGTGCACCGGTGAAGGTCAACATCGCCAAGGTCGAGGCAGGGCAGCAGATGGTGGCCGAGTGGCGTGGCCAGCCCGTATTCATCGTGCGGCGAACGGAGGAAATCCTTGGCAATCTGAAAAAAATCACGGGTGACCTGTCCGACCCCGAGTCCAAGGCCTCGGTACAGCCAGCGTACGTCGACCCTGAGGTTCGCTCGATCAAGCCGGAAATTCTCATTCTCGTCGGCCTGTGCACGCACCTGGGCTGCTCGCCCACCTTCCGGCCAGAAGTGGCGCCCGCCGACCTTGGGCCGAAATGGGTGGGTGGTTACTTCTGCCCGTGCCACGGCTCTCACTATGACCTGGCTGGTCGTGTCTACAAGTCCCAGCCGGCGCCTCTCAACCTGCCCGTGCCACCGCACTCTTATGAGTCGGACGAGATCATCGTCATTGGCGTCGACCAGGAGAACGCATGATGAGCAAGTTCATGGACTGGATTGATGCTCGCTTCCCCGCCACCAAGATGTGGGAAGACCACCTCAGCAAGTATTACGCACCCAAGAACTTCAACTTCCTGTACTTCTTCGGCTCCCTGGCATTGCTGGTGCTGGTCAACCAGATCGTGACCGGCGTGTGGCTGACCATGAGCTTCACGCCCTCGGCGGAAGAGGCGTTCGCCTCGGTCGAGTACATCATGCGTGACGTGGAATACGGCTGGATCCTGCGCTACCTGCACTCCACGGGGGCGTCAGCGTTCTTCATCGTGGTCTACCTGCACATGTTCCGCGGCCTGCTCTATGGCTCCTACCAGAAGCCACGCGAGCTGGTCTGGCTGTTCGGCATGCTGATCTATCTGGCGCTGATGGCTGAAGCGTTCATGGGCTACTTGCTGCCATGGGGGCAGATGTCGTACTGGGGCGCCCAGGTGATCATCTCGCTGTTCGGTGCCATCCCGGTGATCGGTGATGACCTTACCCAGTGGATCCGTGGTGACTACCTGATCTCGGGCATCACCCTGAACCGCTTCTTCGCCCTGCATGTGGTTGCCCTGCCAATCGTGATTCTCGGCCTGGTGGTATTGCACATCCTCGCCTTGCACGAAGTGGGTTCGAACAACCCTGATGGCGTCGACATCAAGAAGAAAAAGGACGAAAACGGTATTCCGTTGGATGGTATTCCGTTCCACCCGTACTACACCGTCAAAGACATTGTCGGCGTGGTGGTGTTCCTGTTCGTGTTCTGCGCCGTGGTGTTCTTCTTCCCTGAAATGGGCGGTTATTTCCTGGAGAAACCTAACTTCGAGCAGGCCAACGCCTTCAAGACTCCAGAGCACATCGCGCCGGTGTGGTACTTCACACCGTTCTACGCAATCCTGCGTGCGGTGCCTGACAAACTGATGGGCGTCATTGCCATGGGAGCGGCCATCGCCGTGCTGTTCGTACTGCCTTGGCTCGACCGCAGTCCGGTGCGTTCCATGCGTTACAAGGGCTGGATCAGCAAGGTCTTCCTGCTGGTGTTCTGCGTGTCCTTCGTCATCCTCGGCGTGCTGGGCGTACTGGCACCGACACCTGGGCGTACTTTGCTGTCGCAGGTATGCACGGTGCTGTACTTCGCCTACTTCCTGCTGATGCCGTTCTACACAAGGCTCGAGAAGACCAAACCGGTTCCGGAAAGGGTGACTGGCTGATGAAAAAGTTGATTGCAGTATTTTTGCTGGCAGTGATGCCCGCCTTTTCCTTCGCTGCCGAACATGGCCTGGAGCTGGACAAGGTCGATATCGACCTGACTGACAAGGCCGCCATGCAGGACGGCGCGCGTACCTTCGCCAACTATTGCATGGGTTGCCACAGTGCCAAGTTCCAGCGCTACGAGCGGGTGGCTGACGACCTGGGTATCCCGCATGAACTGATGCTCGAGAAGCTGGTGTTCACAGGTGCCAAGATCGGTGACCACATGCAGATCGGCATGAAGCCCAGCGACGCCAAGACCTGGTTCGGTGCTGCGCCGCCCGACCTGACACTGGTCGCCCGCGTGCGCGGTACCGATTGGCTTTACACCTACCTGCGCAGTTTCTATGAGGACCCATCCCGCCCTTATGGGGTGAACAACAAGGTATTCCCGAACGTCGGCATGCCTAACGTGCTGGTGGGTCTGCAAGGTAACCAGGTGGTGGGTTGCAAGCAGGTGCAGACGGTGGTCGATGGCAAGAAGCAATTCGACCCGTTGACCGGCAGCCCGTTGACCCATGAAGCTTGCGATCAGCTGACCATTACGCCGAATTCCGGTACCCTGACGGCCGAGCAGTTCGACGAGAAGGTCAAGAACCTTGTGACCTTCCTGGCCTATTCGGCCAACCCAGTCAAACTGGAAAGCCAGCGCATCGGCACCTATGTGTTGCTGTATCTGGCTTTCTTCTTCGTATTCGCCTACTTGCTCAAGCGTGAATACTGGAAGGACGTGCACTGATCACGCAGTAGTTTCTGGTTGTTGAACGCGCCCGGGGTGGCCTAGCAGTATTGCCAGGCCACCCCGGGCGCGTTTTCATTTAAAGTTGCACAAGCATCCGTGCGAGGAGCCGCTACATGGGCGCAACCAACAGGTTAGCCTGCTATTCCGATCCCGCTGATCACTATTCTCATCGGGTGCGCCTGGTTCTGGCCGAGAAGGGCGTCAGCGTGCAGTTGATCGATGTCGATCCCGCCCGCCTGCCGCCGAAGCTGGCCGAGGTCAACCCTTATGGCAGTGTGCCGACCTTGGTCGATCGTGACCTGGCGTTGTATGAATCGACCGTGGTGATGGAATACCTCGAGGAGCGTTACCCGCACCCGCCGCTGATGCCGGTATACCCGGTAGCGCGTGGCAGCAGCCGTCTGCTGATGCACCGCATCCAGCGCGACTGGTGTGCCTTGGCCGATACCGTGCTTGACCCGCGTAGCAGTGAAGCTGCCCGAACCGAAGCGCGCAAGGCCTTGCGCGAAAGCCTGACCGGGGTCTCGCCGTTGTTCAGCGAGTTCGCCTGCTTCATGAGTGATGAGCAAAGCCTGGTCGATTGCTGTCTATTGCCCATACTCTGGCGTTTGCCGGTGTTGGGTATCGAATTGCCGCGGCAAGCCAAGCCGCTGCTGGATTACATGGAGCGCCAGTTCGCCCGCGAGCCTTTCCAGGCGAGCCTGTCCTCCGTAGAACGTGAAATGCGCAAGCTTTAAGGAGCCGTTGATGAACTCCAGTCGCCCCTATCTGGTTCGAGCACTGTACGAGTGGATCGTCGACAACGATTGCACGCCCCATATGCTGGTCAATGCCGAATTCCCGAAAGTTCAGGTGCCGGATGGTTTCGCCAGTGATGGCCAGATCGTCTTGAATATCTCGCCAAGTGCCGTGCGTAGCCTGCACATGGACAATGATGCAGTCAGCTTCGAGGGCCGCTTCAGTGGCGTGGCTCACTCGCTGTTCGTGCCGGTTGGTGCAATCCTGGGTATCTACGCCCGCGAAAATGGCCAGGGTATGGTCTTCGAGCTGGAGCCGTCTTCGATGGATGGCGACGAGCTGGAAGACGATGATGTGCAGCCGGATGACGATGGCCCGCCAGACGATGGAGGGCAGCCGCCGCGTCCGACTGGCCGGCCAAGCCTGAAAGTGGTCAAGTAACAAAAAAAGGCGATCCGGATGGATCGCCTTTTTTGTTTGGCCTGTCCAGGCAATCACTGAGTCAATCGATGTACTCGAACAGCTTGACGATCTTCTGCACGCCCGACACGCCCTGCACCACGGCAGTGGCCGAGTTGGCTTCTTGACGGGTGACCAGGCCCAGCAGGTAGACGATGCCGTTTTCGGTAATCACCTTGATGCGCGAGCTGGGCACGGCGCTGTCGGTCAGCATCTGGGTCTTGATCTTGGTGGTCAGCCAGGCGTCGTTGTTGCGCGCCAGAATGGAGGAGGGCTGCATCACTTGCAGCTCGTTGTGTACTTTCTTGACCCGCTGGACCTGGCTGGCGGTTTGCTCCGCGAGGCTCTTGAGGTCGGCGCGCGGGGTCTGCCCGGCCAGCAGGACGATGCCGTTGTAGCTGCTGACAACGATGTGCGAGCCCTTGTCCAGGTCTGGGTTGGCTTTGGAAATGTTCACGGCGGCCTTGGTCTCGATCAGCGAGTCGTCGATCTTGCTGCCGATGGTGCGCGTGCCGCGATCGTCCTCGATCGGCGAATTGCGGGTAGAGGTGAGTACCGAGCTGCAACCAGTGACGCTCAGGCACAGGGTCAGGGCCATCAGGCCGAGGCGCATAGGGGTCATTCTTCACTCCCGAACAGTTGGCTGTCGATCAGATCGCACAGGCAGTGGATCGCCAGCAGGTGGACTTCCTGGATACGCGCGGTAACTGTCGAAGGCACGCGGATTTCCACGTCCTCGGGCAGCAGCAGCGAAGCCATGCCGCCGCCGTCGCGACCCGTCAATGCTACGACAATCATTTCACGGTCATGTGCGGCCTGGATGGCCTGGATCACGTTGGCCGAATTGCCGCTGGTAGAGATCGCCAGCAGAACGTCACCGGGCTGGCCCAGGGCGCGGATCTGCTTGGAAAAGACTTCGTTGTAGCTGTAGTCGTTGGCGATCGAGGTCAGGGTCGAGCTGTCGGTGGTCAGCGCGATAGCTGGCAGGCTGGGGCGCTCGCGCTCGAAGCGGTTGAGCAGCTCCGATGAAAAGTGCTGGGCATCGCCGGCCGAGCCGCCGTTGCCGCAGGCGAGCATCTTGCCCTCGTTGAGCAGCGCATTGACCATGACCAGGCTGGCCTGCTCGATGTGCGGTGCCAGGATGTCCATTGCCTGTTGCTTGGTTTCGATGCTGGCCTCGAACAGCCGGCGAATTCGGGATTGCATGTCCATCTGGTGACCTTAAATGGGGCGGTGGCCTTTGCTACGCGCAACAACGACCAGCCCGCGATACATAGAGCAAAAAAAACGAAGTGGGTTCAGCATTCGAAGGCGTTTTTCAGCCATTGAAGCGGTCTGCCTGCATGGTGGCTACCCTGCAGGGCGACCACGTCGAAGCGGCAGGGGTAGTTGCCCCAGTGGGCCTCCTTTTGCAGAAACAGGCTGGCGGCAAGCACCAACCGTTTCTGCTTGCGCCCGTCGATACTGTCGAGGGCGCCTCCGAAGCCCGCGTGCAACCGGTAGCGGACTTCGACGAATACTACTGTATCGGCGTCGAGCATGACCAGATCAAGCTCACCGCCTTTGCATCGCCAGTTGCGTGCCAGCAACTGCAGCCCTTGCCCCTGAAGGTACTCAAGGGCTTGGGTTTCTGCCGCTTGCCCGGCACGGGTAGGCGATGCTGCGGCCATCAACGCACGGTGTCAGGCAGGCGCTTGACCTGGCCGCCGCTAAACTCGGCCCAAGGCAGCTGGCGTTCGACGCGCTGGTTGGCATTGATGCTCAGGCTGCCCGAAAGGCCAAGGACGCGGTTGTCCGGTAGCGCTTTCAGTTGGCCCAGGCGCGGCGCCAGGCTGTAGGCATCGACGCCCATGGCATACAGGCGGCCGAGGCTGCCAGCGGCTTGCGGCCACTGCTGTACAACCTGTTGACGCAGGCTGTTGCTGGTGTCGAGCAGCCACGGTGTTTCGCAGAAGCGGATGCCGTTCATGTCATTGTACTGGTTGACGTCACCGCTGGCGCTGTACAGGTTCGAGGTGGCATAGACCGGCACGTCACCGGCGTACTGGAAGTTCAGGGTCGGCTTGATCTGTTGCGCCTGTTGTGGGGTCGAGGCGAGGAAGATGAAGTCGATGTCCTGGCGGCGCGACGGTTGTGCAGCGATGCTGCCGCCCACTGTGCTTTGCAGGCTCTTGGCGCGGCCTTCGCTCTGGCGCAGCTGGAACAGGTCGGCAATTTGCTGGGCCAGGGCGACCGGCTGGGCGATGCGCTCGGCGGCGAGCAGGGTTCCGCCATTGCCTTCCCAGTCCTGGCGGAAGGCGGCCAGGACACGGTCACCCCATTCGCCGCTCGGCACCAGGGCAACGGCGCGGACCATGCCATCGGCGCGGGCGCGGCGGGCCACTTCGCGGGCTTCGTCCTCGGCAGCCAGGCCGAACTGGAACAGTTGTGGCGGCGCCTTCTGGCCAGCGTCGGCGTAGTTCAGGGCCAGTGTGGTGATCGGCAGCTGTGGTTTGGCGGCCAGTTGTTTGACCAATGGCTTTTCAAGCGGGCCGATGACCAGTTGCACGCCGGCGGCTTGCGCCTGGCGATAGAAGTCGCCCAGCGAGCCGATGCGTGAGCTGTCGAACACCTGCACCGCAGGCGCTGGCTGGCCGCTTTGCTGGGCCTGGAAGTGGGCGGCCATGAAGCCATCGCGCAGGGCGCGGGCTACACCGGCCAGCGGGCCTTCCTGAGGCAGCAGCAGGGCGATCTTGGTCAGCGGCTGGCTGGCCAGCTCCTTGAGCTTGGTCAGGGCCAGCGGCAGTTGCTGGGCGGCAGGGTGGTCCGGGTGCTGTTTGACCCAGGCTTCGATGGCCGCTTGCTGCTGCTCCAGGGTGCCGGCGCTTTTCACGGCGAAGGCCAGGCTGGTCCAGCCAGCCAGGGTCTGATCGTTGGTTGGCTGCTGCAGTTGCTCTGCAGGCAGCGAGGCGACCAAGGCCCAGATGGCGTCATTGTTGGTGCTGGCGGCCTGGCCGCCAAGCAGCGGGGCCAGGAGAGTGCGCTGCTGTGCGGCAGCCAGGGCCTGGCCGTCGGCTTCGAGCGCGGCGGCGTGCACGCTGTAGGTGCGCACTTGCTGTTCTGTCGGCAGCTCGGCAAGGCGCTGCAGGCTCGGGTGGGCCAGGGCGGTCAGCGCTGCTTTGGGCTGGTTGCGGCTCATGGCCAGTTCCGCCGCGAGGGTGCTGGCGAACACTTGCTGGGCCGGCTTGAGCGTGTCCAGCGGGACCTGCTCGAGAATGCGTGCGGCGCGTGGGAAGTCCTTCTGCTTGTAGGCCAGGTCGGCCGCGCTCAGGCGCAGCAGGGCGGCGTCTTCCGCAGACTTGCTGGAAGCGGCCTTTTCGAGCAGTTGCTCGATGCTGGCATCCGGGGTGCGTGGCAGTTCGCCCAGGCTGGATGAGGGCGAGCTGGCGCAGGCTGCCAGCAGGGCGGCGAGGCAGAGGGCTGTGAGCAGCCGCAGGCAAGCGATCATGTAAAGGTCCTGTTACTCGATCAAGTTGGCCGGCAATTGTACCCAAGCACTGGCCGGGGCGCGATGTTGCTGTGTCGATCCTTCACTATAGGTGGCGTGTTCCTGATCGCCGGCGAAGTTCTTTGCGCCCTGTTGCAGGCGCTCGGGCTACAATGGCGCCTTTGATCCGAATGACAGGTGTGCGCAGTGACTGATGTGGCAGGGGCTTCGAAATCCACGGTGGGGACGCTGTATGTGGTGGCAACCCCCATCGGCAACCTTGACGACATGAGCGCCCGGGCGCTGAAGGTGCTGGCGGACGTGGCGCTGATCGCGGCCGAAGACACCCGTCATTCGATCCGCCTGCTGCAACACTTTGGCATCGATACGCCGTTGGCCGCTTGTCATGAGCACAACGAGCGTGACGAGGGCGGGCGTTTCCTCTCCAAACTGCTGGCGGGTGAAAATGTGGCGCTGGTCTCCGATGCCGGCACGCCTCTGATTTCCGACCCGGGCTATCACCTGGTGCGTCAGGCGCGGGCCGCGGGGGTGAGCGTGGTGCCGGTGCCGGGCGCCTGTGCCTTGATCGCCGCGCTTTCGGCGGCAGGTCTGCCGTCGGATCGCTTCATCTTCGAAGGCTTCCTGCCGGCCAAGCAGGCAGGGCGCCGGGCGCGCCTGGAGCAGGTGAGGGAAGAGCCGCGCACGTTGATCTTCTACGAAGCCCCGCATCGAATCCTGGAATGCCTTGAAGACATGGAGGCGGTATTTGGTGGCGATCGTCCGGCGTTGCTGGCGCGCGAACTGACCAAGACCTTCGAGACCCTGAAGGGCTTGCCGCTGGCCGAGTTGCGCGCCTTCGTAGCCGGCGACAGCAATCAGCAGCGTGGTGAATGCGTGGTGCTGGTCGGCGGCTGGAGTGCGCCGGAGGGCGAGCAGGCCATCAGTGCCGAAGCACAGCGCGTGCTCGATCTGCTATTGGCTGAGTTGCCACTGAAGCGGGCGGCGGCGCTTGCAGCGGAAATTACCGGGGTGCGCAAGAACCTGTTGTATCAACAGGCCCTTGAAAAGCAGAAAGCCGAATAGTGGCAGTTTGATATAAATGCCGTTAGCGCTTGTTCTTGCGCCCGCGTGTCGGTAACCTTGGCGGCGGAGAGTCGATCGGACAGTCGCTGCCTGTTTTTGTTCCGCAACTTTTTGTTGTGTGAGCAGCAGGGGGAGGAAAGTCCGGGCTCCACAGGGCGGAGTGCCAGGTAACGCCTGGGAGGCGTGAGCCTACGGAAAGTGCCACAGAAAATAACCGCCTAAGCACTTCGGTGCCGGTAAGGGTGAAAAGGTGCGGTAAGAGCGCACCGCACGGCTGGCAACAGTTCGTGGCTAGGTAAACCCCACTCGGAGCAAGACCAAATAGGGTTCCATCAGGCGTGGCCCGCGTCGGAACCGGGTAGGTTGCTAGAGGCGTCCAGTGATGGCCGTCGTAGAGGAATGACTGTCCTCGACAAAACCCGGCTTACAGATCGACTCTCCACCTTTCTTTCCCTGCTTGAATCGATAGCAGATCCTCTCTGGTAATACCGAAAAAATCTTACTCTTAATAAATTACTTTAACTTCGAACTCCATTCGCTTGCGTGGGTTTGATTTTTCTCGTGTTTTTTTCTCTCTGGCAGTCCTTCCACATTCCCTTGTTGCGCTAAATCTCGGTCCTGTAAGGCTTTTCCTTATGAACGTGCCTTGACGGTGCTGCGGGCGGATTCCTATAGTGTGCGCAAGTGGCAGAAAGTGGGATGAAGTGGGTTTTCTGACACAAAAAAGCTAACATTGTGGGGAATCACAGCCGTGTTCCGCGGAGCCAACGCCGTCAGCCTCGATGCCAAGGGCCGTCTCGCCATGCCGAGTCGGTACCGTGACGAGCTCGACTCACGTTGCAATGGCCAACTGATCGTGACCATTGACGCCGTAGACCCCTGCTTGTGTGTTTATCCCCTCGATGAGTGGGAACAGATAGAAGCCAAGTTGCGTGCCTTGCCATCGTTGCGTGAGGAAAACCGCCGCCTCCAGCGTTTGCTGATTGGTAATGCGGTTGACCTGGAGCTCGATGGCAGTGGGCGTTTCCTGGTGCCGCCCCGCCTGCGTGAGTACGCCAAGCTCGACAAGAAGGCGATGCTGGTGGGGCAACTGAACAAATTCCAGCTGTGGGATGAAGATGCCTGGAACGCGGTTTCGGCAGCTGACCTTGCAGCTATTCAACAACCGGGCGCCATGCCCGACGAATTGCGTGACCTGATCCTGTGACCATAGATAGCGGCTTCAACCACATTACCGTCCTGCTCGATGAAGCTGTCGAGGCATTGGCCCTGCGCGCCGACGGTTGCTATCTGGACGGTACTTTCGGCCGGGGCGGACACAGCCGTCTGATTCTCAGCAAGCTCGGGCCGCAAGGGCGGCTCTTGGGCTTCGACAAAGATCCACAAGCGATTGCCACGGGGCAAGCGCTGGCGGCCGAAGACGGCCGCTTTGTCATTGTGCAGCGCAGTTTTGCCGAGCTGGGTGCAGAAGTGGCAGCACGCGGCCTGCACGGCAAGGTCAGTGGTGTGTTGCTGGACCTGGGCGTGTCCTCGCCGCAGCTGGATGACCCGGAGCGTGGCTTCAGCTTCCTCAATGATGGCCCGCTGGACATGCGCATGAACCCGGACCAGGGCATCAGTGCCGCTGAGTTCATCGCCACTGCGCCTGTGGAAGAAATCGCCCGCGTCTTCAAGGAGTACGGCGAGGAACGCTTTGCCGGGCGAATGGCGCGTGCAGTGGTCGAGCGTCGTGAGAAGCAGCCCTTCACCCGTACCGCCGACCTGGCGGAGGTGCTCAAAGTGGCCAACCCGGCATGGGAAAAGGGCAAGAACCCGGCTACCCGAGCCTTCCAAGGCCTTCGCATTCACGTCAACAACGAGCTGGGTGACCTGGAGGCTGGCCTTGAGGCTGCGCTCGATGCGCTCGAAGTCGGTGGTCGCCTGGCGGTCATCAGCTTCCACTCGCTGGAAGACCGGATCGTCAAACTGTTCATGCGCAAGCTGGTGAAGGGTGAGGCCGACAACCTGCCGCGTAACCTGCCGGTTCAGCACAAGGCCTTCGAGCCGAAAATCAAGCTGATCGGCAAGGCTCAGTTCGCCTCCGAGGCCGAGCTCAAGGCCAACCCGCGGTCGCGTAGCGCCGTGATGCGCGTGGCGGAGAAGCTGCGGTGAGCAGGCTACTTGCCAAACCCTTGCCAGGCGGAAGCTTCCTGATGCTTTTGCTGTTCGTCGGCGTGCTGGTTTCGGCCATTGCCGTGTCCTACAGTGCGCACTGGAACCGTCAACTGCTCAACACCCTGTACGGTGAATTGAACGAGCGCGACAAGGCTCAAGCCGAATGGGGCCGGCTGATTCTTGAGCAGAGTACCTGGACCGCTGCCAGCCGCATCGAGAGCCTGGCCTCCGAGCAGTTGAAGATGCGCGTGCCGTCAGCTGACGAAGTCCGGATGGTGGCGCCATGATGAAGCTCGAAGGCGCACTCTACCCGTGGCGCTTCCGCGTAGTGATCGGCTTGCTGGCGATCATGGTCGGCGCCATTTGCTGGCGCATCATCGACCTCCAGGTGGTTGACCGTGACTTCCTCAAGGGCCAGGGCGATGCACGCAGCCTGCGTCACATCCCCATCCCGGCGCACCGCGGCTTGATCACCGACCGCAACGGTGAGCCGTTGGCCGTGAGTACCCCGGTCACCACGTTGTGGGCCAACCCCAAAGAGATGCAGGCCTCCAAGGAGCGCTGGCCGCAATTGGCCGCTGCGCTGGGGCAAAACCCGCAGCAGTTGATCGAGCGCCTGACCCAGCAGGCCAACAAAGAGTTCATCTACCTGGTCCGGGGGCTGACCCCCGAGCAGGGCCAGCACGTGCTCGACCTCAAAGTGCCTGGTGTGTACGGACTGGAAGAATTCCGCCGCTTCTATCCGGCCGGTGATGTGACTGCGCACATGGTCGGCTTTACCGACCTCGACGACCACGGTCGTGAAGGGGTGGAGCTGGCCTATGAAGAGTGGCTGGCCGGCGTGCCCGGCAAGCGCCAGGTGATCAAGGACCGGCGCGGTCGGCTGATCAAGGACATTCAGGTAACCAAGAACGCCAAGGCCGGGAAGACCTTGGCGTTGTCGATAGACCTGCGCCTGCAGTACCTGGCTACCCGCGAGTTGCGCAACGCCATTGCCGAGCAGGACGCCAAGGCCGGCAGCCTGGTGATCATGGACGTCAAGACCGGTGAGGTCCTGGCCATGGTCAACCAGCCGACCTACAACCCCAACAACCGCCGTAGCATGTTCCCGGCGGCCATGCGTAACCGGGCGATCATCGACGTGTTCGAGCCGGGCTCCACGGTCAAGCCGATCTCCATGAGTGCGGCGCTGCAGAGCGGCCGCTGGAAGCCGACCGACAAGGTCGAGGTGTACCCCGGCAGCCTGCAGATCGGCCGCTACACCATCAAGGACGTGTCGCGCAGCGAGGGCCCGATACTTGATCTGACCGGCATCCTGATCAACTCCAGTAACGTTGGCATGAGCAAGATCGCCTTCGACATCGGCGGCGAGGCCATCTACCGGGTCATGTCCCAGGTCGGCCTGGGTCAGTACACCGGCCTTGGCTTCCCGGGCGAACGTGTCGGCAACCTGCCCAACCACCGTGAGTGGCGCAAGGCCGAGACCGCCACCCTGTCCTATGGCTACGGCGTATCGGTGACCGCCCTGCAGCTGGTGCATGCCTACGCGGCGCTGGCCAACGACGGCAAGATGGTGCCGCTGTCGATCATCAAGGTCGACAAGACGCCGGAAGCCGTGCAGGCCATTCCGAAGGAAGTCGCCGAAACCGTTCAGGGCATGCTGCAGCAGGTGATCGAAGCGCCGCGTGGCGTCTTCCGAGCCCAGGTGCCGTTCTATCACGTGGCCGGCAAGTCCGGCACCGCGCGTAAGGCCACCGTGGGTGCCAAGGGGTACACCGAAAACGCCTACCGCTCGCTGTTTGCCGGCTTCGGGCCAATGAGTGACCCGCGCTACGCCATCGTCGTGGTCATCGACGAGCCAAGAAAGGGTGGTTACTTCGGTGGCCTGGTTTCGGCGCCTGTATTCAGCAACGTCATGTCCGGCACCCTGCGCCTGATGAACGTGCCGCCAGACAACCTGCCGCCACCGGCACCAGCCGTGCCATCACAAGTCAATGCAGCAGCCGCCAAGGGAGGGCGTGGATGATGACAATGCCATTAAGCAAACTTTTCGCCCATGCCAGCCGTGATCCGTTGATTCGTGAGCTGACCCTGGACAGCCGTAGTGTGCGCCCGGGTGACTTGTTCCTGGCGGTGCCGGGTGCCAAGGTCGATGGCCGTGAGCATATCGCCGATGCCCTGGCCCGTGGTGCTGCTGCCGTGGCCTATGAAGAGCAGGGCGCCAACGTGCTGCCGCTGACCGATGTGCCCCTGATTCCGGTCAAAGGCCTGATCGCTCAGCTGTCAGATATCGCCGGGCGCTTCTACGGTGAACCGAGCCGCCAGTTGAATCTGGTCGGCGTGACCGGCACCAACGGCAAGACAAGTGTTACCCAACTGGTCGCCCAGGCGCTCGACCTGCTTGGCCAGCGCTGCGGCCTGATTGGCACCCTGGGTACCGGTTTCTACGGCGAGTTGCAGAGCGGCCGCCTGACCACGCCGGACCCGATTGCCGTGCAATCGACCCTCAACGACCTCAAGAAAGGCGGCGCCAAGGCCGTGGCCATGGAAGTGTCTTCCCATGCCCTGGAGCAAGGCCGGGTTGCCGCACTGGAATTCGACATCGCGGTGATGACCAACCTGTCCCGCGACCACCTCGACTATCACGGCAGCATGGAAGCCTATGAGGCCGCCAAGGCCAAGCTGTTCGCCTGGCCGAGCCTGCGTTGCCAGGTGGTCAACCTGGATGACGACTTTGGTCGTCGTCTGGCGGCCGACTTCGCGCGTCGCCCGAGTGTCGACCATATCGAAACCCGGCTGCTGAGCTACAGCCTGGAAAACCCTGAAGCCTCGCTGTTCTGCCGCGAAGCCGTATTCAGTGACGATGGCGTGCGCGCCACCCTCGTCACCGCCCAAGGTGAGCGTATCTTGCGCAGCCAACTGCTGGGCCGCTTCAACCTGAGCAACATGCTTGCCGCTGTGGCGACCCTGCTGGCGCTGGACTATGCGCTGGACGAGATCCTCAGGGTCACGCCGCAACTGCAGGGGCCGGTAGGCCGCATGCAGCGCCTGGGTGGCGGCGACAAGCCGCTGGTGGTGGTCGACTACGCGCACACGCCGGATGCACTTGAAAAAGTACTCGAGGCCCTGCGCCCGCACGCTCACGGCAAGCTGTTGTGCCTGTTCGGCTGCGGCGGTGACCGTGATCGCGGCAAGCGCCCGCTGATGGCCGAAGTGGCCGAGCGCCTGGCTGACCGCGTACTGGTCACCGACGACAACCCGCGTACTGAAGATCCGTTGCGCATCTTCGATGATATCCGCCCCGGTTTCACCAGGCCTGACGACGTCGAGTTCGTCGCCGGCCGTGGCGAAGCCATCGCGCACCTGATTGCCACCGCTGCTGCCAACGATGTGATCGTGCTGGCCGGCAAGGGGCACGAGGATTACCAGGAGATCAATGGCGAGCGCCATGATTTCTCCGATTTGACCGAAGCCGAAAAGGCACTTGCAGCCTGGGAGGCTCCACATGCTTAAGCCGCTGTCACTCAGCCAGCTGACCACAGCACTGAAGGGTCAACACATCGGTGACGACGCCACGTTCACCGGCGTCAGCATCGATAGCCGCAGTGTCAGCGCCGGGCAACTTTTCGTCGCCCTGGCCGGCCCGCGTTTCGATGGCCATGACTACCTGGCAGACGTGAAAGCCAAAGGCGCAGTAGCCGCCCTGGTCGAGCGTGAAGTAGCCGATGTCGACCTGCCGCAGTTGCAGGTGGCCGATTGCCGCCTGGCCCTCGGCCAGCTCGGTGCATTGAACCGCGCCGCTTTCGACAAGCCTGTAGTGGCCATTACCGGTTCCAGCGGCAAGACCACGGTCAAGGAAATGCTCGCCAGCATCCTGCGTACCCGTGGCCTGGTGCACGCCACCCGCGGCAACTTGAACAATGACCTCGGTGCACCGCTGACACTGCTGGAGATCGCACCGGAGCACAGCGCGGCAGTGATCGAGCTGGGCGCCTCGCGCATTGGCGAAATCCGCTACACCGTAGGCCTGACGCAACCGCAGGTTGTCATCATCAACAACGCCGGTACTGCCCACGTTGGTGAATTCGGCGGCCCGGACAAGATCGTCGAAGCCAAGGGCGAGATTCTCGAAGGCCTGGGCCAGGGCGGTATTGCCATCCTCAACCTGGACGACAAAGCCTTTGACATCTGGAAGGTGCGTGCCGGTGCGCACAAGGTCGTCAGTTTCGCACGCAGCAACCCGAAGGCCGATTTCCACGCGTCAGACATTGGTCGCGATGCCCGTGGCTGCCCGTCCTTCACCCTGCATGGCGCCGGTGAAACGGTAGCCGTGCAACTCAATGTGCTGGGTGAACACAACGTCAGCAATGCCCTGGCCGCCGCCGCCGCTGCACATGCCGTTGGTCTGAGCCTGAGCGGCATCGCCGCCGGCCTGGCGGCGGTGCAGCCGGTCAAGGGGCGCACCGTGGCGCAGATCGCGCCGAACGGGGTACGGGTAATCGACGACAGTTACAACGCAAATCCCACCTCTATGTGCGCAGCCATTGATATACTCGCCGGCTTTTCCGGACGCACCGTTCTGGTGCTTGGGGATATCGGCGAATTGGGGCAATGGGCGGAAGAAGGCCACCGTCAGGTGGGTGACTACGCGCGTGGCAAGGTCGACGCCCTGTACGCAGTGGGTTCCAACATGACACATGCGGTCAAGGCGTTCGGCGCCAATGGCCGCCATTTCGCTACTCAAGCTGAGCTGATCGATGCGGTTAGCGCCGAGAATGCCAGTGACACCACTATCTTGATCAAGGGCTCGCGCAGCGCTGCGATGGAAAACGTCGTGGCGGCATTGTGCGGTGCCAGCGGGGAGAAACATTAATGCTGCTGCTGTTGGCCGAGTATCTGCAACAGTTCCACAAAGGCTTCGCGGTCTTTCAGTACCTGTCCCTGCGCGGGATTCTTGGTGTACTGACCGCGTTGTCCCTGGCGCTGTGGCTGGGCCCCTGGATGATCCGTACCCTGCAAATTCGCCAGATCGGCCAGGCCGTGCGTAACGACGGCCCGCAATCGCACCTGTCCAAGTCCGGCACCCCGACCATGGGTGGGGCGCTGATCCTGTCGGCTATCGCCGTCAGCACCTTGCTGTGGGCCGACCTGAGCAACCGCTATGTATGGGTTGTGCTGATCGTCACCCTGGCGTTCGGTGCCATCGGCTGGGTCGATGACTACCGCAAGGTGATCGAAAAGAACTCGCGTGGCCTTCCGAGCCGCTGGAAGTACTTCTGGCAGTCGGTGTTCGGCCTGGCGGCGGCGGTGTTCCTGTACAAGACGGCGCCCACCAGCGTCGAGACCACGCTGATCCTGCCGTTCATCAAGGATGTCACCATTCCGCTGGGCGTCGGCTTCGTCGTACTGACCTACTTCGTCATTGTCGGCTCGAGCAACGCGGTCAACCTCACCGATGGCCTTGACGGCCTGGCAATCATGCCGACGGTGATGGTCGGCGGCGCGCTGGGCATCTTCTGCTACCTGTCGGGTAACGTGAAGTTCGCCGAATACCTGCTGATCCCCTACGTGCCGGGCTCGGGCGAGCTGATCGTGTTCTGCGGCGCGCTGATCGGTGCCGGCCTGGGCTTCCTGTGGTTCAACACTTACCCGGCGCAAGTGTTCATGGGCGACGTCGGCGCGCTGGCACTGGGCGCCGCGCTTGGCACCATCGCCGTCATCGTGCGCCAGGAAATCGTGCTGTTCATCATGGGCGGCATCTTCGTGGTGGAAACCCTGTCGGTGGTGATCCAGGTCGCCTCCTTCAAGCTGACCGGCAAGCGCGTGTTCCGCATGGCGCCGATTCATCACCACTTTGAACTCAAGGGCTGGCCAGAGCCCCGGGTGATCGTCCGATTCTGGATCATCACCGTGATCCTGGTACTGATTGGCCTTGCAACCCTGAAACTGAGGTAGATGAGCGTGTCTTTGATCGCTTCCGACCAATTCCGCATCGTTGTCGGCCTCGGCAAGAGCGGCATGTCCCTGGTTCGCTTCCTGGCGAGCCGGGGCATTGCCTTTGCGGTCGCCGATACCCGCGAGCAACCGCCGGAACTGGAAACCCTGCGCCGTGATTACCCGCAGGTGGAAGTGCGCTGTGGTGAACTGGACGTGGACTTCCTGTGCCGCGCCAACGAGCTGTACGTGAGCCCCGGTCTGGCCTTGGCCACGCCGGCCTTGCAGCAGGCTGCCGCGCGTGGCGTGAAGCTGTCTGGCGACATAGAGCTGTTTGCTCGCCATGCCAAGGCGCCGATCGTTGCCATCAGTGGTTCCAACGCCAAGAGCACCGTCACGACGCTGGTCGGTGAAATGGCCGCCAAGGCCGGCAAACGCGTGGCCGTGGGCGGTAACCTCGGTACCCCGGCCCTCGACCTGCTGGCCGATGACATCGAGCTGTACGTGCTGGAGCTTTCCAGCTTCCAGCTGGAAACCACTGACCAGCTCAACGCCGAAGTGGCGACCGTTCTGAACATCAGCGAAGACCACATGGACCGCTATAGCGGCCTTCCGGCCTACCACCTGGCCAAGCACCGGATTTTCCGCGGTGCCCGCCAGGTGGTGGTCAACCGCCAGGACGCCCTGAGCCGGCCGCTGCCGGTGGAAGGCCGTCCATGCTGGACCTTCGGCCTCAACCCGCCCGACTTCAAAGCGTTTGGCCTGCGTGAAGTGGACGGTGAGAAATACCTGGCGTTCGAGTTCCAGACGCTGATGCCGGCGCGCGAACTGAAGGTTCGCGGTGCTCACAACCAGAGTAACGCCCTGGCGGCGCTGGCCCTGGGGCATGCTGCAGGCCTGCCGTTCGAGCCCATGCTCGAGGCCCTGCGCGAATTCGGTGGCCTGGCCCACCGGTGCCAGTGGGTACGCGAGCGTAATGGCGTGAACTGGTACGACGATTCCAAGGCCACCAACGTCGGTGCAGCCCTGGCCGCCATCGAAGGCCTGGGCGCCGATATCGAAGGCAAGTTGGTGCTGATCGCCGGTGGTGACGGCAAAGGTGCTGAATTCACTGCGCTGCGCGAGCCGGTCAAGCGTTTCTGCCGCGCCGTGGTATTGCTTGGCCGTGATGCCGAGCGCCTGGCCGAGGCCTTGGGCGATGCCGTGCCACTGGTTCGGGTCAAGACCCTTGACGATGCCGTACAGCAGTGTGCCGAGCTGGCCCAGGCCGGCGATGCCGTGCTGCTGTCGCCAGCATGCGCCAGCCTCGACATGTTCAAGAACTTCGAGGAACGGGGACGCCTGTTCGCCCAGGCAGCGGGAGGTCTTGCATGATCTTCGGCATCTTCAAACCCTACCCGTCGCCGCTGATCAGCGGCCGTGGCATCGACCTGGACTTCCCGATGCTGGCCGGTTGCCTGGCCTTGCTGGGCCTGGGCCTGGTGATGATCACTTCGGCCTCCTCGGAAGTGGCTGCGGTACAGTCCGGCAACCCGCTGTATCACATGTTCCGCCACCTGGTGTACGTGTTCCTTGGCCTGGTGGCCTGCGGGGCAACCATCCTGGTGCCGATCGCCACTTGGCAGCGCATGGGCTTCATGATGCTGCTTGGCGCCTTCGGCTTGCTGGTACTGGTGCTGGTGCCGGGTATCGGCCGTGAGGTCAACGGCTCCATGCGCTGGATCGGTTTCAGCTTCTTCAACGTGCAGCCTTCGGAAATCGCCAAGGTGTTCGTGGTCATCTACCTGGCCGGCTACCTGGTACGCCGACAGACCGAGGTGCGCGAAACCTGGATGGGCTTCTTCAAGCCGTTCATCGTGCTGCTGCCCATGGCCGCCTTGCTGCTGATGGAACCGGACTTCGGCGCCACGGTGGTGATGATGGGCGCGGCGGCGGCCATGTTGTTTTTAGGAGGGGTGGGGCTGTTCCGCTTCAGCCTGATGGTGGTGCTGGCGGTGCTGGCGGTATTTGTCCTGGTGCAGGCGCAGCCCTACCGGATGGCGCGCCTTATTACCTTCACCGACCCCTGGGCCGATCAGTTCGGCTCGGGCTACCAGCTGACCCAGGCACTGATCGCCTTCGGCCGTGGCGAGTGGCTGGGCGTTGGCCTGGGCAACAGCGTGCAGAAGCAGTTCTACCTGCCTGAAGCGCACACCGACTTCGTGTTCTCGGTACTGGCGGAAGAACTGGGCGTGGTCGGCTCGCTGCTGACCGTCGCGCTGTTCGTGTTTGTCACCGTGCGCGCCCTGTACATCGGCCTGTGGGCCGAAAAAGCCAAACAGTTCTTTGCCGCCTACATGGCGTTCGGCCTGGCTTTCCTGTGGATTGGCCAGTTCCTGATCAACATCGGTGTGAACGTCGGCCTGCTGCCGACCAAGGGCCTGACCCTGCCGTTTCTCAGTTACGGGGGGAGCTCGCTGGTGATCTGCTGCGCCTGCGTGGGCCTGTTGCTGCGCATCGAGTGGGAAAGCCGCACGCACCTGGGCAGTGAGGAGCACGAATTCAGCGAAAGCGATTTTGCCGAGGAGACCAGTCATGGCCGCTGAAGGCAAAAATGTGTTGATCATGGCCGGCGGCACCGGGGGGCACGTATTCCCGGCGCTGGCCTGCGCCCGTGAGTTCCAGGCGCGCGGTTACAGCGTGCACTGGCTGGGCACCCCGCGTGGCATCGAGAACGAGCTGGTGCCGCAGGCGGGTTTGCCATTGCATCTGATTCAGGTCAGCGGCTTGCGCGGCAAGGGCAAGCTGTCGTTGCTCAAGGCGCCTTTCACCTTGGTCAAGGCCGTACTGCAGGCACGGCGCATCATTCGCCAGCTCAAGCCCGTATGTGTCCTGGGCTTTGGCGGCTATGTGACCGGCCCCGGCGGCGTGGCCGCGCGGCTGTGCGGCGTGCCACTGGTGATCCATGAGCAGAACGCCAGGGCCGGTACCGCCAATCGGTTGCTGGTGCCACTCTCGGCCCGGGTCTGCGAAGCTTTCCCGAACACCTTCGAGGCCAGCGACAAACGTCGCACCACCGGCAACCCGGTGCGTCCGGAGCTCTTCATGGACGCGCAACGCACGCCTTTGGGCGAGCGCCGCGCACGCCTGTTGGTGCTGGGGGGCAGCCTGGGTGCGGAACCATTGAACAAATTGTTGCCTAAGGCCCTGTCCGAGGTGCCCGCGGCGCTGCGGCCAGAGGTGTTCCACCAGGCCGGCAAGCAGCACGCACCGATTACCGCCGAGCGTTATCACGAGGCGGGCGTCGCGGCTCAGGTAGAGCCTTTCATCAAAGACATGGCCCAGGCTTATGGCTGGGCCGACCTGGTGGTGTGCCGGGCCGGTGCCTTGACTGTCAGCGAACTGGCAGCAGCAGGCCTGCCTTCGATGCTGGTGCCTTTGCCCCACGCGATCGACGATCACCAGACCCACAACGCCCAATATCTGGCCCGCGAAGGCGCTGCCTTCCTGATGCCACAAGCGACAACTGGCGCAGCGCAACTCGCTGAACGCCTGAACGAGGTGCTGATGCAACCCGAGAAACTCAACGTCATGGCTGGCACCGCACGGCGCCTGGCCAAACCTGCTGCAACCAGCACCGTGGTCGATATCTGCCTGGAGGTGGCCCATGGTTGAGAGCCAGAAAGCCATGCCCCAGCCGAAGATGGGCCGTATTCGCCGCATTCATTTCGTCGGCATCGGCGGCGTGGGCATGTGCGGTATTGCCGAAGTGTTGCTGAACCTGGGCTATGAAGTGTCCGGTTCGGACCTTAAAGCTTCGCCGGTCACCGAACGCCTGGAGTCCTTCGGCGCTGAGATCTTCGTCGGCCACCGCGCCGAGAACGCCGCCACCGCCGATGTGCTGGTGGTATCCAGCGCCATCAACCCGGCCAACCCGGAAGTTGCCACCGCACTGGAGCGGCGCATTCCGGTGGTGCCGCGTGCCGAGATGCTCGCCGAGCTGATGCGTTACCGCCATGGCGTGGCCGTTGCCGGTACTCACGGCAAGACCACCACGACCAGCCTGCTGGCTTCAGTGTTCGCCGCCGGTGGCCTGGACCCGACCTTCGTCATCGGTGGCCGCCTTACCGCTGCCGGCACCAATGCGCAGCTGGGCACCAGCCGCTACCTGATCGCTGAAGCAGACGAAAGCGATGCCAGCTTCCTGCACCTGCAGCCGATGGTGGCGGTTGTCACCAACATCGATGCCGACCACATGGCGACCTACGAAGGTGACTTCAACAAGCTGAAGAAAACCTTTGTCGAGTTCCTGCACAACCTGCCGTTCTATGGGCTGGCGGTGATGTGCCTGGACGACCCGGTGGTTCGCGAGATCCTGCCGCAGGTGAAGCGCCCGACCGTGACCTACGGCTTCAGTGAAGAGGCCGACATCCGCGCCATCAATGTGCGTCAGCAGGGCATGCAGACCCACTTCACCGTGCTGCGCCGTGACCGCGAGCCGTTGGAGGTTTCGGTGAACATGCCCGGCAACCACAATGTGCTCAACGCCCTGGCTACCATCGCCATCGCCACTGACGAAGGCATTACTGACGAGGCCATCGTCCAGGGCCTGTCCGGCTTCCAGGGTGTCGGTCGTCGCTTCCAGGTATACGGCGAGCTGCCGGTCGAAGGCGGCAGTGTGATGTTGGTCGACGACTACGGTCATCACCCGACCGAAGTGGCGGCGGTGATCAAGGCTGTGCGCGGTGGCTGGCCAAGCCGCCGCCTGGTGATCGTCTACCAGCCGCACCGCTACAGCCGCACCCGCGACCTGTACGACGATTTCGTCCAGGTACTGGGCGATGCCAACGTGCTGCTGCTGATGGAGGTCTACCCGGCCGGCGAAGAGCCGATCCCCGGTGCCGACAGCCGTCAGCTGTGCCACAGCATCCGCCAGCGCGGCAAGCTGGACCCGATCTACATCGAGCGCGGCGCCGAACTGGCACCGCTGGTCAAGCCACTGCTGCGCGCTGGCGACATCCTGCTCTGCCAGGGTGCCGGTGATGTCGGCGGCCTGGCTCCCCAGTTGATGAAAAGCCCGCTGTTCGCAGGCGCCAAGCAGGAGAAGTCGAAATGACCAGCGCCTACGACAAGCTGCACTCGACCCTGGACGTCAAGGCGTTCGGTCGCGTCGCCGTGCTGTACGGTGGCAAGAGCGCCGAGCGTGAAGTGTCGCTGAAATCCGGCGCCGCAGTGATCGATGCGCTGAGCACTGCCGGCGTCGACGTGGTTGCCATCGACGTCGGTGACGACCTGCTCGCACGCCTGCAGAGCGAGAAGATTGACCGCGCCTTCATCATCCTCCACGGCCGTGGCGGTGAAGACGGGAGCATGCAAGGTTTGCTGGAGTGCCTGGGCATCCCCTACACCGGCAGCGGCATCCTGGCTTCGGCGCTGGCGATGGACAAGCTGCGCACCAAGCAGGTGTGGCAGAGCCTGGGCATTCCCACGCCACGCCACGCGGTGCTGGCGAGCGAAAGCGATTGTTTGCAGGCCAGTACGGAACTGGGCTTCCCGCTTATCGTCAAACCCGCCCATGAAGGCTCTAGCATCGGCATGGCCAAGGTGAACAGCGCCCAGGAACTGGTCGCCGCCTGGCAGGACGCCGCCAAATACGATTCCCAGGTACTGGTGGAGCAGTGGATCCACGGCCCGGAGTTCACCATCGCGGTACTGCGCGGCCAGGTGCTGCCGCCGATCGCCCTGGGTACGCCGCACGTGTTCTACGACTACGACGCCAAGTACATCGCCAACGATACCCAGTACCGCATCCCGTGCGGGCTGGATAGCGTCAAGGAACAGGAACTGATCGACCTGACCGCGCGCGCCTGCGATGCCATTGGCATCGAAGGCTGGGGGCGGCTGGACGTGATGCAGGACGAGCAGGGCCGGTTCTGGCTGCTCGAAGTCAACACCGCACCAGGCATGACAGATCATAGCCTGGTGCCCATGGCGGCCCGCGCGGCTGGCCTGGACTTCCAGCAACTGGTGCTGGCAATCCTGGCCGAAAGCGTGGCGACGCGAGGTTAATAACCATGCAAGGCGCGATGATACGTCAGCAGCAACCCGTTACCGGCCGTAGCAAGCCGGTGCCGCGTGGTGCCAGCCGGCTGGTGGCCGACGAGCCCGTATCGGCGCGCCTGCCCCGGCCAAGCCTGGGCGGCCTCAAGCGCTTGCTGTGGCCGGTGTTGCTGGTGGCGGCCGGCTTTGGTGCCTACGAGGGCGCCATTCGCCTGATGCCGTACGCCGACCGCCCGATCACCAAGATCGATGTGCAGGGCGACCTCAGCTACATCAGTCAGCAATCGGTGCAGCAGCGTATCGCGCCCTACGTGGCGGCGAGCTTCTTCAGCGTCGACCTGCCGGCGATGCGCGCCGAGCTCGAGCAGATGCCGTGGATCGCCCACGCCGAAGTGCGCCGGGTGTGGCCCGACGAGGTGGTGATCCGCCTTGAAGAGCAGCTGCCGGTGGCACGCTGGGGGGACGCAGCCCTGCTCAACAACCAGGGTCAGGCTTTCACCCCGCGCGAGCTGGCCAACTATGAGCACCTGCCGCAGCTGGCCGGGCCGCAGCGTGCTCAGCAACAAGTCATGCAGCAGTATCAGGTATTGAGCCAGATGCTGCGCCCCTTGGGCTTTTCCATCGCTCGCCTGGAGCTGCGCGAGCGAGGCAGCTGGTTCCTGACCACCGGTGCGAGCAGTGCCGGGCCAGGCATCGAGTTGCTGCTGGGGCGCGATCATCTGGTGGAGAAGATGCGCCGTTTCATTGCCATTTACGACAAGACACTCAAAGACCAGATCACCACTATCGCCCGCATTGATCTGCGTTATTCCAACGGACTTGCCGTTGGTTGGCGGGAACCGATTGCACCGACGACGGCCCAACCCGCCGTTGCGAAGAATTAGAGAGAGGCAGGACCATGGCAAACGCGCATAGCGGCAAAATGATCGTCGGGCTGGACATTGGCACCTCCAAGGTGGTGGCGCTGGTGGGCGAAGTGGGCGAAGACGGCACCCTGGAAATCGTCGGGATCGGCACCCATCCGTCCCGTGGCCTGAAAAAAGGCGTGGTGGTGAACATCGAGTCCACCGTGCAGTCGATCCAGCGCGCCGTGGAAGAGGCGCAGCTGATGGCCGGCTGCCGTATCCACTCGGCGTTCGTCGGTGTGGCCGGTAACCACATCCGCAGCCTGAACTCTCATGGCATCGTCGCCATCCGTGACCGCGAAGTCAGCCTGGCCGACCTGGAGCGCGTACTCGACGCCGCCCAGGCCGTGGCGATTCCGGCCGACCAGCGCGTGCTGCACACCTTGCCGCAGGACTACGTGATCGACAACCAGGAAGGCGTGCGCGAGCCGCTGGGCATGTCTGGCGTGCGCCTGGAAGCCAAGGTTCACGTGGTCACTTGCGCAGTCAACGCCGCCCAGAACATCGAGAAGTGTGTGCGCCGCTGCGGCCTGGAAATCGACGACATCATCCTCGAGCAGCTGGCTTCGGCCTACTCGGTGCTGACCGATGATGAAAAAGAACTGGGCGTGTGCCTGGTGGACATCGGTGGCGGCACCACCGACATCGCCATCTTCACCGAGGGTGCCATCCGCCACACGGCGGTCATCCCGATTGCTGGCGACCAGGTGACCAACGACATCGCCATGGCCCTGCGTACCCCGACCCAGTACGCCGAAGAAATCAAGATCCGCTACGCCTGTGCCCTGGCCAAACTGGCTGGCGCTGGCGAGACCATCAAGGTGCCGAGCGTGGGCGATCGCCCACCGCGCGAGCTGTCGCGCCAGGCCCTGGCCGAGGTGGTGGAGCCACGTTACGACGAGCTCTTCACCCTGATCCAGGCCGAACTGCGCCGCAGTGGCTACGAAGACCTGGTGCCCGCCGGCATCGTCCTCACCGGCGGCACCGCGAAGATGGAAGGCGCCGTCGAACTGGCCGAGGAAATTTTCCACATGCCGGTACGCCTGGGCGTGCCGCACAGCGTTCGGGGGCTGAGCGACGTGGTGCGCAACCCGATCTATTCCACTGGTGTGGGCTTGCTCACCTACGGCCTGCTGAAGCAGTCCGAGGACTTGGCCCTGACCGGTAACAGCAACAGCAGCAGCAACAGCTATGGCGATGAACCGAAGGCCCCAGTGCTTGAACGCTTCAAGAAGTGGGTCCAGGGCAACTTCTAAGTTTCAAAGCAGTAGTGGTAGGCGCAACAACTAGAGAACTGTAAGGAGAGGGAAAATGTTCGAGCTCGTAGACAACGTCCCGCAAAGTCCGGTCATTAAAGTGATCGGCGTTGGTGGTGGTGGCGGCAACGCCGTCAATCACATGGTCAAGAGCAGCATCGAAGGCGTGGAATTCATCTGCGCCAACACCGATGCCCAGGCGCTGAAAAACATTGGCGCGCGCACCATCCTGCAATTGGGCACTGGCGTGACCAAAGGCCTGGGTGCCGGTGCCAATCCGGAAGTCGGCCGTCAGGCCGCGCTGGAAGACCGTGAGCGCATCGCTGAAGTGCTGCAGGGCACCAACATGGTGTTCATCACCACTGGCATGGGCGGCGGTACCGGTACCGGTGCAGCGCCAATCATTGCCGAAGTGGCCAAGGAAATGGGTATCCTCACCGTCGCAGTGGTGACCCGTCCGTTCCCGTTCGAAGGCCGCAAGCGCATGCAGATCGCCGATGAAGGCATCCGCATGCTGGCTGAAAGCGTCGACTCGTTGATCACCATCCCCAACGAGAAGCTGCTGACCATCCTGGGCAAGGATGCCAGCCTGCTGTCCGCCTTCGCCAAGGCTGACGATGTACTGGCCGGTGCCGTACGCGGTATCTCCGACATCATCAAGCGCCCAGGCATGATCAACGTCGACTTCGCCGACGTGCGTACCGTGATGGGTGAAATGGGCATGGCCATGATGGGTACTGGCTGCGCCAGCGGCCCGAACCGTGCACGCGAAGCCACCGAGGCAGCTATCCGTAACCCGCTGCTGGAAGACGTCAACCTGCAGGGCGCCCGCGGTATCCTGGTGAACATCACCGCAGGCCCGGACCTGTCGCTGGGTGAGTACTCCGACGTAGGTAGCATCATCGAAGCCTTCGCCTCCGACCACGCGATGGTCAAGGTCGGCACCGTGATCGACCCGGACATGCGTGACGAACTGCACGTGACCGTGGTGGCCACTGGTCTGGGCGCACGCATCGAGAAGCCTGTGAAGGTGGTCGACAATACCCTGCAGACTGCCCAGCAGGCGTACGAAGCGTCCAATCCTGCGCCGGTGCGCCAGGAGCAGCCAGCGGTCAACTACCGTGACCTGGAGCGCCCGACCGTCATGCGCAACCAGGCGCATGCAGGTGCTGCCGCAGCCGCTAAACTGAACCCTCAGGATGACCTGGACTACCTCGATATCCCGGCATTCCTGCGTCGTCAGGCTGATTAATGGAATTTATCAGGGGTATAAAGGTGATTGGTATTCATCAAAGGTTGGGTCTGTTATCATCCCCAGCCTTTGTTGATACCTGTTCGCAATTTGCGCTGAAGCGGCCAATGCCATGATTAAACAACGCACCCTGAAGAATACCATCCGTGCCACAGGTGTCGGTCTGCACTCCGGGGAGAAGGTTTACCTGACCCTCAAGCCTGCACCTGTTGACACCGGCATCGTCTTCCGCCGCGCCGACCTCGACCCTGTGGTCGAGATCCCTGCGCGTGCGGCCAACGTCGGCGAGACAACCATGTCGACGACGCTGGTCAACGGTGACGTCAAGGTCGATACGGTCGAGCACCTGCTCTCCGCCATGGCGGGTCTGGGCATCGATAACGCCTACGTCGAGCTCTCCGCCTCGGAAGTGCCGATCATGGATGGCAGCGCCGGTCCTTTTGTATTCCTGATTCAGTCTGCCGGCCTGGAAGAACAGGACGCAGCCAAGAAGTTCATCCGCATCCTGCGTGAGGTAACCGTGGAAGAGGGCGACAAGCGCGCCACGTTCCTGCCTTTCGAAGGTTTCAAGGTGAGCTTCGAGATCGATTTCGATCACCCGGTGCTTCGCAACCGGACCCAGAGCGCCAGCGTCGACTTTTCCAGCACGTCGTTCGTGAAAGAAGTCAGCCGCGCGCGTACTTTTGGTTTCATGCGTGACATCGAGTACCTGCGCAAGCACAACCTTGCGTTGGGTGGCAGTGTCGAGAACGCCATCGTGGTCGATGAGGACGGCGTGCTGAACGAAGACGGCCTTCGTTACGAAGACGAATTCGTCAAGCACAAGATCCTCGACGCCATCGGCGATCTGTACCTGCTGGGCAACAGCCTGATCGGCGAGTTCAAGGGCTTCAAGTCCGGCCACGCGCTGAACAACCAGCTGTTGCGCAAGCTGATTGCTGAAACCGATGCCTGGGAAGTGGTCACTTTCGAAGATGCCAGTACGGCACCGATCTCGTACATGCGCCCTGTTGCGGCCGTGTAAGTTCGAACACTCTCTAGTTCATTAAGGCCACCTTCGGGTGGCC